>CACLKP010000043.1 GCA_902607585.1 uncultured Pelagibacteraceae bacterium | reverse complement strand
TATCGGAACAGGTTCAGGATGTATACTGCTTTCAATACTAAAAGAATTAAATTTTTCAAGAGGAACAGGTATAGATATTTTATCAAAAGCTATTGAAACAGCAAAAATAAATTCTAAAAATCTTAATTTATTCAATCGCGCCAAGTTTGAAGTTTTCGATTTAAATAAATATAACGTAGGAAAGTATGATTTAATTGTATCTAATCCACCATATATTCCATCCAAAGATATAAAAAATTTAAGCAAGGATATAATCAATTTTGAACCCAGAGTTGCTTTAGATGGAGGAGTTGATGGTCTTGACCTAATAAAAAAAGTTATTTATAAGTCTAATCGTCTTTTAAAAAGGAATGGTTTGTTTGCTTTAGAAATTGGATTAAGCCAATATCACAAAGTTTCTAGCATATTGAGAAATTATAGATTTAGAGAAATAAGCAAGGAATATGACTGTAATCGTAATGTACGTTGCATAATAAGCACAAAGTAAGGTTTTTTTTAAATATTAAAATAATTATTTTGACAAACTAAATTATTAATGAATAAGATAATGTAAATCCTTAAATAGAGATAAGGTATTTCAACAAAATATATGTTTCAACGAAAACCAAGAAGATTTAGACGTCGCCCAAATGGTAGAAACCACATATCACATGGTGGTATCAACGCAAAAACTAGATTAAGAAACAATTCATTCTCAGATGGTCAAACTAGAAGTAATTTTGGAGCGTTTCTCAGTGCAGAAAAGTTGTTTGAAAAATATAGTTCTCTAGCAAAAGAAGCCATGTCTTCAGGAGATAAAATTTTATCCGAGCATTATCTACAACATGCAGATCATTTCATAAGAGTGGTTGAAGATAAAAATAGAAATAGAAATCAAATTAAGATTAATGTCGTTAGCAAACCAGTTGAAGATGGTAAGGATTTGCCTGTTGATGGTGCTATCGAACAGAATAATAATAATAAAGTCAAAAATTAATATAGTTTAATCTTTTTTAGCGAACAATTCAGCAATTAACACGTCAGTTTTTATTCTATGAATTTCAAACTGTTTTCTCTCATCATCTTTTAATACTTTTCCAGATGGTAAATTTAATTTTTGAGAATTTACTTTTTTACCATTAACAATTACTTCGTAATGTAAGTGAGGACCAGTAGATATTCCTGTAGACCCAACATATCCAATGATTTGTCCTTGTCTAACTTTTTTTCCAACTTTTATACCTTTAGCAAAACTTTTCATATGTGCATAAATAGTTTGATAAGTGGAATTATGTTTTATTTTTATACAATTTCCTCCACCACCACACCATTTAGCTCGAGTAATAATTCCGGTTCCCGAAGCCATGATCGGCGTTCCTTCTTTTGCAGCAAAGTCTGTACCCTGATGCATTTTATTGAACCCGCTTATGGGATGTTTTCTCATACCAAAAGGAGAAGATAATCTTGCTCCGTTAATTGGTGTTTTCATTAAAGCTTTCTCAACACTTTTGCCATTAGCATCAAAATAGCCATAATCTTTATCATTTCCCCATTTATAAAGTGAAATTTCTCTGCCGTTTACAGTCATATGAGCATAATGTATGGATCCACTCTTTATAAATTCACCATTTTCATCAAAATATTTTTCATAGAGAATATTAAAATAATCGTTTTCTCGTATATCTCTTTGGAAATCAATTTCAAATCCAAAAATTCTAGCAAACTCGATAATTGTGTCAGGGTTAATTTTAGCTTTAACAGCAGATGAATAGAGATTATTTTTAATTATATTTCCAGACAGAATTTTTTTTTTGTAGAGTTTCGTAATAATTTTTTCCGATATAATTTTGTTTTCCTCATTTTTAGTTATTGCTATGGTGGTACTTTTAGTAATTGGAACAGAAAATTTTATTATGGAATTTTTATTTGTTGATGAGTTTTTTTCAATAATAATATCAATCTCGTTTCCTGCCAAGAGCTGATTAGGTTTGCCATATTTTTTATATTGATTTATGACAGTTTGGATGTCACTATTTTGGACTTCATATTTTTTTAAAATTTTTTGAATAGTATCTCCTTTTTTAATTACGTAAT
>CACLKP010000042.1 GCA_902607585.1 uncultured Pelagibacteraceae bacterium | reverse complement strand
TTTTTCAGCAAATTTTTTTTTATCTTCTTGAATTTGTTTTGAAGTATCTTTTAAAAGGGAATTTTTTTTAAGACCAGTTTTATCTTCTATTATGATTGACGAAATTCCTAACCTTTCAATGGATTTGATTTTCATTTCAAAATGTTCAATTTTTCCACCAGTGTCTGCATCAAAAATTAAAGGTTTTGAGGTCACTTCAAAAATTTGATTGATTCCCAATAATCTCTCTGAAATCCCCAATGACTCTGTGTCAGGTTTGCCCATTACTGTTGAGTCTGTTAAAGAACTTGACCAAAAACCATCGAAGGAAATTTTTTTTCCATCTTTTTGTATACTTGCTTTCTCAGCAATCATTGCCGATAAAGGATTATGAGTCTCCAAAAATCTTGAAATCTTTTTTGACTCAACCAGCCTTTTAAAAATTCCCCTTCTAATATCTGAAGTAATTGAAATAGAATTTTGATTACTTATAAGTGCAGACGAAGAAACCCCTTTTGTGTAAGGTATTTCTATAAGTTTACCGCCATACTGATTCAAAGCTTTAATAGCGTTTTTTCTTAATGTACTGAAATTTCCTTTCTTCCAATCGTCACCATGAATTAAGAAATCAGGACGTATTTTTTTTATATTATTAGAATAATCCCATTCTTTTTGAGGAACAATTTTCGATACACCTTTAAAATTAATTAATATTTTTTTTCTTTGATCATAATTTAAATATGGTAAACGTTTGTTATCGGCGACCGCTTCATCAGTAAGAAGTCCGATAATAATTTCACCATACTTACTGCCTTTTTGTATTAAATTAATATGGCCATGATGTAAAATATCGGCTGTAAGAGCTATATAAACTGTTTTATTTTTTTTCATTTTATTTTTATTATTTTACCATGAACTGTTTTTTAACTGTAATTAAATTTTTTGGTCTTAAAAGTCCTTTCATAGATCCAGTTTTTATAGCTACTTCGAGAAAGTTTGGGCCCTTGCTCATAAAAAATTTTTTTATTATCTTTTTCATATTTTCTTTTTTGTTTAAATAAAAATATTTTTTATATCCAGTAGCTTTAGCAATAGCGGCAAAATCTACTTTTTCGGAAAATGTTTTTTGACCTCCAACTGACTCGTGTGAAAAATTGTTTAATAAAATGTGCTTGTAGTTAGCCTTAGCAAAATTACCAATGCTTGTAAGCGAGCCCATATGCATTATTATTGAGCCATCACCATCTAAACATACTACTTGTTTACTGGTATATAAGGAACTACCTAATGCCACCATGGAGGCGTGGCCCATACCTCCTACTACATAAAAATCTCGTCCTTTTTTTAAATTATGTTTTTTTCTCAATTGGTATAGTTCTCTAGATGCATAGCCTGTTGTTGAAATTAATTTAGTTTTTTTGCCTATTTCGTTCAACAATATTTTTATAAACTCTGCTCTTTTTATATCTGATTTAAACGTGTTATTTATTTTTTCTTTATTGTTTCCAATTAAAACATTTTTCCTAATTAAACATGCAACGATCACCTTATTTTTTTTAGAAAAATTAATAAGTTTACCCAATTTATGAAAGTCATTTTGATTATTTAAAATACAAAATTTGATATTTAATAACTTAAGCAACTTAATAGTTATTGCTCCTTTAGCTAAATGTTGAGGTTCATCTTTCATTCCAGGTGATCCTCTCCATCCAATCATAAGTAAAATTGGTATTGAATAAACCTTTTTGTGTGCAATAGAAATAATAGGATTTATTGCATTTCCAAGTCCAGAATTTTGCAAATACGCACAAGATAATTTACTGGTAGACAAAAAATATCCAATACACGTTGCTATGGCTGAACCCTCATTAGCAGCTGTAATATGTTGCCATCTTTTTCTTTTTTCTAAATAAGTTTTGGTGCTTTTAAGAACACTATCTGGAACGCCTGAATAAAAATTAATACCTTTTTTTTTTAAAAATTTAAATAATTTATTAACTTTTATCATTTTATTTTATCAGAAAAATTTTTAAAGTAAGTGATATATAAACCTCCACTAAATAATATAAAGGTTTTTAAAAAAATTAGGTAATATATATAATTAAGTATTGTTAAAAATATAGTATTTACATAC
>CACLKP010000041.1 GCA_902607585.1 uncultured Pelagibacteraceae bacterium | reverse complement strand
GAGCATATTCAATAACTTTTTCTCCTCTTTTTGGATTATATTTATTTCCACGATTTGTTCCATCTGATTCTGGAATTACATCCGTTCCATACAAAGCATTATACAAACTTCCCCACCTCGCGTTTGCAGCATTTAAAGCGTATCTTGCATTCATTACTGGAACTACAAGTTGTGGTCCAGCAATTTCAGAAATTTCACTGTCCACATTCTTAGTTTCAATTTGAAAGTTTTTACCTTCTTTTTTTAAATAGCCAATTTCTAGCAAAAAATTTGAATATTCTTTAATATCAATTATTTCTTTTTTTTTATCTCTGTGCCAAACATCAATTTTTTTTTGTAATTTTTCTCTAAATTCAAGGAGTTTTCTATTTTTTGGAGCAAGCTCGTGTGCACATTTATCTAAACCACTCCAAAAATCTTCTTTGGAAACACCAGTGCCTGGTAAGAGCTCATTATTAACAAAATCTAATAATTTAGAAGCAATTGACAACTGTCCATGCAAAATATATTTTTTTGCCATATTTCAGTATATTATATATATAAAAGATAAAAAAATAAGATGAAAAGTTATTTAGAATTTGAACGCGATATCAAAGATTTAGAAGCAGAGATAGAAAAATTAAAAGACCCTTTCAATAAAGAAGGCTTATCCGAAGTTGATACTGATAAAATATCTCAGATACAAACACAGATTGATGAAAAGTTAAAAGTTTCTTACGCAAACCTTGATGAGTGGCAAATTACTCAGGTTGCAAGACATGAGGAAAGACCAAAAGCAAAGTTTTTCATAAAAAATTTATTTACAAATTTTATTAATCTATCGGGTGATAGACGTTTTGCAGAAGATGAAGCTATACTTGCGGGCTTTGCTCAATTTGAAGGTAAATCTGTTTTAGTTTTGGGTCAAGAAAAAGGAGAAGATCTTGACAGTAGATTAAAGAGAAATTTTGGAATGATGAGACCTGAAGGCTACAGGAAATGTATCAGACTAATGAAGTTAGCAAATAAATTTAATATTCCAATAATATCTTTTATTGATACACCTGGTGCTTATCCTGGAATTGGGGCTGAACGAAGAGGTCAGGCTGAAGCAATTGCAAGTTCAATAGATTGCTGTATGTCATTAAAGGTTCCTATAATCTCCATTATTATTGGAGAAGGAGGATCAGGTGGAGCTATTGCTTTAGCCTCGGCGAACAAAGTACTGATGTTTGAAAATGCAATTTACTCTGTTATATCACCCGAAGGTTGTGCTTCTATATTGTGGCGAGATCCAAGTAAATCTTTAGAGGCTGCCAAAGCGATGAAGTTAACCTCAAATGAACTTTTAAGAATGAAAATTATTGATGAAATAATAAAAGAACCAATTGGTGGTGCTCATCGAAACAAGAATCAGATTATTTTTTCTACCAAGAAAGCATTGGTGAAGTATTTAGAAGAATTTAAAAAATTTACTGGGGAAGAAATATTTGAACAAAGAAAAGAAAAATTTTTAAGTATTGGAAAACAAAAATCTTTCAAAGTATTTTCTGATCAGACCAACTTGTTTATAAAAGATAATTTTTTTGCACCTACCAGAGAAACTTTATTTAGGTTCAAAAAAGAGATAATAATTGTCATTCTGCTAATATTTGTAGTACTTTTGTTTCTGTTCTAATTTTTTATAAAGCACCACAACAATGTTTATATTTTTTTCCTGTAGCAGGACATCTTTCATTTCTAGAAAATTTATCATTTTTTTTGATTACTAATAAACATTTTGGATTATTCTTGTTCTGCATTGGCGCATTTGGTTTTTCAACCTTTGTTTCTTCTTGTGTAACTACTTCTAGGTTATTAAGAAAAGTAATGAAATCGACTTTAATTTTGTTTAGCAATCTTTCAAAGAGTTTAAATGCTTCTCTCTTAAATTCTTCCAAAGGGTCTTTTTGAGCATAACCTCTTAACCCTACAACTTGTCTCAAATGTTCCAGATATTGCAGGTGTGATCGCCACAAATAATCTACAGTTTGCAAAAATATTCTTTTTTCAAGTTTTATGTTTGTAGGTTCTGTAATTGTCTTAATTCTTTTATTTCTAAAATCTTCAAATTGTTTTCTGATTATATTTTCAAATTCATTATTT
>CACLKP010000040.1 GCA_902607585.1 uncultured Pelagibacteraceae bacterium | reverse complement strand
TTGTGAGAACGCTTGGAACCATTCCTTAAATAATTCTGTATCCATCTCTCCTAATTTTTCTACTTTTAATCTTACCTTCCAAATTAAATACGGTCTGTTTGAAACATCTATTGTTACCCGAGTTAAAGTCTCGTCCATAGGAATTAAAGCGTGAGCGTATCTTCTTATTCCTTTTGCCGAGTGAAGTGCTTTTTTTATGCATTCACCTATAGCAATTCCCGTGTCTTCGGTTGTGTGATGCAAATCAATATGTGTATCGCCTTTTGCTATTATTTTTAAATCAATTAAAGAATGTTTTGATAGCTGTTCCAACATATGATTTAAAAAACCTATTTTGGTATCTATTTTATAAGATCCCTTACCATCAAGATTTGCTTCAACACTGATGTTGGTTTCTTTAGTTTTTCTATTAGTTTTAGCTTTTCGTGCCATACTGCTTTTCTGTAATAGCAGTGTATATAAGTAATTCAAGAATATATCAATAAAATGGGCATTTGGGCTTGAAGATACTAAATAAATCTCCACATTAAATGTACGATGAGTGATAATTCAAATTGGCATGGAACTACAATTGTCTTAATTAGAAAAGGCAAAGATGTTGTTGTGGCTGGAGACGGTCAAGTGAGTCTTGGCAACACAGTAATAAAAAGTACTGCCAAAAAAGTTCGCAAAATTGAAAAAAGAAATGTTATAGCCGGTTTTGCAGGATCGACCGCGGATGCTCTAACCTTATTTGAAAGATTAGAGGCTAAATTAGAAAAACATGCCGGCAATCTTACACGTGCTGCTGTTGAACTAGCAAAAGACTGGAGAACAGATAAGTACTTAAGAAGATTAGAAGCTTTAATGGCTATAGCTGATAAGGAAAAAAGTTTTATAATTTCTGGAACTGGAGATGTTCTTGAGCCTGAGGAAGGAATTATTGGTATAGGTTCAGGCGGTAATTATGCATTAGCTGCAGCAAAAGTATTAATGGAAACTAAAATGTCAGCAGAAGAGATTGCAAAAAAATCAATTCAGGTTGCATCTGAAATATGCGTATTTACAAATAACAATATAACCCTAGAAAAAATTTAGTTAAATGAAGCAAAAAACAAACGTAACACCAATACAAAAAATTGAAACTTCAAAAGAAAAAGATGATAGATCTATAGTTTCAGCATTATCTCCAAGAGAGATAGTTTCAGAACTAGATCGGTATGTAATTGGTCAACAAGCAGCGAAGAGAGCTGTAGCAATTGCTCTTAGAAATAGATGGAGAAGACAAGCATTAAAAGGTGAGATGAAAGATGAAGTATTACCAAAAAATATACTTATGATAGGTCCTACTGGTGTAGGGAAAACTGAAATATCAAGAAGACTTTCGAAATTAGCTGAGGCTCCCTTTATAAAAGTTGAAGCAACACGATTTACAGAAGTTGGTTATGTAGGAAGAGACGTAGAGCAAATAATTAGAGATCTGCTTGAAATTGCAATAGCTATTGAAAAAGAAAGAATGAGAAAAGAAGTGCATACAAAAGCACAGCAAGCTGCCGAGGAACGGGTTCTAAATGCTCTTGTTGGGAACAAAGCTAGCGTTGCGACCAGAGAAAGCTTTAGAAAGAGATTAAGAAATGGCGATCTTGACAATAATGAAATTGAAATTGAAGTAAGCGAGGCATCAAATATGCCAAGTTTTGAAATACCTGGAATGCCTGGAGCAAATGTTGGGATGATCAATATATCAGAAATGTTAGGCAAAAATATTAAAAAAGGTAAAAAGAAAAAAATGTCCGTAAAAGAATCTCATGACATCTTACTTGCTGAAGAATCTGATAAAATGATTGAACAGGATGCAATTATAAAATCTGCTAAAATTTCAACCGAAAATAATGGAATTGTTTTCTTGGATGAAATTGACAAAGTGTCAGCAAGAAGTGATCGTATTGGAGGGGATGTTTCAAGAGAAGGTGTACAAAGAGATTTGCTTCCATTAATTGAGGGAACCACAGTAAGCACAAAACATGGTACTATAAAAACCGATCATATATTGTTTATTGCTTCAGGTGCTTTTCAACTTGCTAAACCATCAGATTTACTACCAGAACTTCAAGGAAGATTACCTATCAGAGTAGAATTAAATGCTTTAACTAGTGCTGATTTTAAAAGAATTTTAGAAGAACCAGATAATAGTTTAATTAAACAATATACAGCGCTTTTAGAAACAGAGAAGGTAACACTTGAATTTTCAAAAGA
>CACLKP010000039.1 GCA_902607585.1 uncultured Pelagibacteraceae bacterium | reverse complement strand
TAAATATTTTTATTGGCAATTTATATTGAACAGCAGTTGACATTTCTTGCATCGTCATTAAAACAGAAGCTTCTCCTGCAATATCTATGACTAGCTTGTCTGGATGCGCTACTTGCACTCCTACGGCCGCAGGCAATCCATAACCCATAGTTCCTAAGCCGCCAGAAGTCATCCATCGGTTAGGTTTATCAAATTTATAATGTTGGGCTGCCCACATTTGATGTTGGCCTACTTCTGTTGTTATAAACACATCTTGGGCTTTAGTTAATTCATAAAGTCTTTGAACGGCAAATTGTGGTTTAATCACTTCCTTGCTATTTACGTAATTTAGAGAATTTTTCTTTCTCCAATTTTCAATCTGTCCCCACCATGCGGCTATCTTTTGTTTGTTAGAATTTTCAAAATCTGGATGTCTTTCTTTGACTACCGAAACTAACTTTTCTAGAATAAATTTAACATCTCCAACTAATGCTAGATCAACCTTAACATTTTTATTAATTGATGATGGGTCAATATCAATATGTATTTTTTTTGACTTTGGAGAAAATTCGTCAATTTTTCCTGTTATCCTATCATCAAAACGTGCCCCGACATTTATCATTAAATCACAATCATGCATGGCATTGTTTGCTTCGTACGTACCATGCATTCCCAACATTCCTAAGAATTGTTGATCATTTCCAGGAAATGCACCAAGTCCCTGAAGGGTAGATGTAATTGGAAATCCCGTTAACGAAACAAGCTCACGAAGCAATTGTGTTGCTCTTGGTCCAGAGTTAATCACCCCACCACCAGTATATAAAATAGGCTTTGAAGATTTTTTAATTAGTTCAACTGCTACTTCAATATCTTTATCACGTCCGTTAAATAGAATATTTGTTTTTGTCTTATTATTTTTTAATTCTTTAGGTTTTATATACTCTCCTTTTTGAAATTGAATATCTTTAGGTATATCTACCAAAACCGGTCCAGGTCTTCCTGTTGTAGCAACTTCAAATGCCTTATGTAAAATCAATGATAATTTTTTTACATCTTTGACTAACCAGTTATGTTTAGTGCATGGCCTTGTTATACCCGTTGTATCGCATTCTTGGAAAGCATCAGTACCAATAAGATGTGTTGGCACTTGACCTGTAATACAAACCAAGGGAATCGAATCCATATAGGCATCCGTTAAAGCAGTAACTGCATTTGTTGCTCCAGGACCCGAAGTTACAAGAATTACGCCAGGTTTACCTGAGGACCTTGCATATCCTTCTGCAGCGTGACCTGCTCCCTGTTCGTGACGAACTAAAATATGTTTTATATTTTTATGATTTTTTAGTTCATCATAAATTGGCAGTACTGCTCCTCCAGGGTAACCAAAGATATGTTTAACACCTTGGTCCTCCAAGGCTTTGAAAACTATTTCTGCACCAGTCATTAAATTTACCATAAAGACTAATCTAACCGAGTTTAAGTTATGGTCAAGTTTTAGGATATTTTATTAATGGTTTTTTTAAATAAATCATTAGTATTTGGAGAATAAATCATCTCCCATGATTTCATATGTCCCCTAGCCCAAGTAAATTGCCTTTTAGCATATTGTCTCGTTTTCTGGGTAATTAGCTCTTTTGTTTCAATTAATGTTATTTTATCCTGTAAATAATCCCTAATTTCTTTAATTCCTATGATTTTATTTGAGGATAGTTCTTCATTAACTTTCATTTTATAAAATTTTTTTACTTCTTCAACAACACCCTCGCTAAACATCTTGTTAACTCTTTTTTCTATTTTTTTATGTAACAATTCTCTTGGAATATTAATAAATATTTTTTTAAAAATGCTGCTATCAAAACTCGATTTTGTTTCTCTAGTAAACTCAAATAAAGATTTATTAGTAAATTTTTTTACTTCATATGCTCTCATAGATCTTTGGGTGTCCGATGGTAAAATAAATTTTTTAACTAAAGGGTCTAGCTTAGTTAATTGAACAAAAAATTTTTTTGGCCCTATTTTTTTCTGTAATGTTCTAACTTTTGTTCTTATATTATTCGGAATATCTGGTATTTTTACCAATCCTTCTGTTAGAGCTTTAAAATACAAACCTGTCCCCCCAACAACAATCGGTGTTTTGCCACTTTTCCATTGTTCTTCAATTATTCCTATTACCAGCTTCAACCAATGGCCTGTAGAAAATTTTTTCTTTACCGAATTAAATCCATATAAATGATGTCTTATAATTTTTGTATCTTGTGAATCTGGTTTGGAAGTTAAAATAGAAACCTCTTTGTAAATTTGCATACTATCAGCATTTATAATCTCTCCATTAAAATACTGGGCAAGTTTAATGGCTAGTTTTGATTTACCAGAGGCTGTGGGGCC
>CACLKP010000038.1 GCA_902607585.1 uncultured Pelagibacteraceae bacterium | reverse complement strand
GAACTTTTTGCAGGTATATCAATATTTCTCTCATAGTTGAAAACTTGTCCTAATGATAGAGATAATTTTTCTTTGCTAGGATCACCCATTTTTTTTTCATTAATCTTAAATTCAGCACCTAAAATGGCGCTTAATCCATCTTCAATTTCAGAAGTTTTATTTAGAGAGTATAAATTTGTGTAATTTAAAGATATATCTTTTCCGCTTAAATTTCTCATGTGGCCCGGTGCATATCTTACCATGAAGTTTGGTGAAAAAAGATTAGAGTAATTAATACCTTCTTTTTTCATTGGCAACGAAGTTTTATAAGTTAATACGCCACTTACTTCATGTACTGTATCTTCGTCTTTGTATTCACCAGTTTTTCTAGCTTCATAGTTTGTATTTCTTATCATACCCTTGAATGTATTAACGAAACCCTTACTGGTTATATAGTTAGAAGGACTCCAAATAACATCATTGGTTAAGAACGTTTTTTGTTTATTGGTTCCGTATTGGTTAATTAGAGCATCTGATTTAAAATCAAAAATACCTAATTTTTCGCTAAAAAAGGTTTTTCCATATATTATATTTGGTAAGATATATTCATATTTGTCAGAGCTTTTTTTCTCATTCAAATTTTCATAAACACTTGCGTTAATATTTAGGTACATATCATCTTTATTGAAATTATATTTTATTTCGTTTTCTAAAGTTGTATTCTCAGCTTTAACTAGAGCTGTGTTAATGTCGTGTACTCTAAGATATGTTCTATTAGATGTTTTTTGAATTTTTAAAGACAAATTGCTTTCATAAGATTCATCAGTATTAAGATTATAGTCAAGATTAGCAAAAATATGGTTTCTGGAACCGCTTGTTTTTGTTATTGAGGTATTTTTGTATCCTTCAGTATAACTAGTATCTAAAGTTAGAAATCCGTTTCTGAACGCTTGTCTATACTCATTTAAAAATAATACATTTTCCCCAGTGAAAATTTTTGGAGTAAAAGTGAGATCTTTATCATGGTTAATTGCCCAGTAGTATGGGACTGTAAAACCACTTCCTAAACTTTTGCTGTTTGTTAAAACTGGCAACAAAAAACCAGATTGTCTTTTAACAGTAGGATCGGGGTGAAAAAATCTTGGAAAATAAAATATCGGTATATCGTAAATTTTTAATGTTGCATGATTATAATATATAGTTTTTTTTTATTTTATCATGACTTATTTCATTTGCCTTCAAAGACCACGCTGGACATTTGCCTTCTTTTTTCTTACAAACAGTAAAGACTCCTTTTGATAAAGTTGTTTTGTTTTTTGATATAAAAATATCATTTGAAACAAAACGTGGATCGCTTTCTTGACTTAAACCAAAATTTTTCTGATCTAAAATCACACTAACATCTGATCCAATCATTTCTTTCTTTTTTGTATCAATATGAAGTTCTTTAAAAAAATATTTATTTCTTTTTATATCAATAATTTTTATTTTTCCTATAGAAGAAAAAAGATTGTTCTTTATTTGATATTGAAACATATTCGTTTCAACGATATTCCCATCAGTGTCACTGAAAATTGAATTTTCATGCGAACTTAATATCATTTCTTTTGTATCGTATGAAACATCTTTTGTTATAAGCGTATATCCTTCTTTTAATAGTAGTTCAGTACTGTCATAACTGATAATTAACTCGTTTATTTTGTCATATGTTGCTCTATCAGATTTCAAAATATTTCCCTCAATATCAGTAATTTTTACATTTCCCTCCGCTAACAAGAATTCCCTAGATTTTTCATAGGTTATCTTATTGGCGTATATAAGTTTTCCTTCAGAATCTATAGCTTGAACCGACCCTTTTCCTACAAGAATTTTATTTTCATTATCAATTAAAATTTCTTTAGCTGTGATGTCAAATTCTTCTGCACTAAGATTTAAATTGAATACAAACAAACTTAAGAAAAGGATAATTGAAATGTTTTTTCTATTTTTGATTTGCATATATAACACCTACTGCGCTAAAAATAAAAATAATTACTATTGGCATCCAAACCGCAACTTCTACTGCTAATTTTTCCGTTCGACCTAATGCTGCGGAAAAATCATTAAAATAATAAATTAACACACATGCAATTATTGCAATAAATGCATAGGTAAAATTACTTTCTTTAAACCTCATTCCTAAAGTAAATACGCCACTTAATAATACCATGGCTAGTAGAAAAAATGGAAAAGCTAAGGATCTATGTAGTTTTGTTTCCATTTGTTTTGTTGAATAGCCTCTTTCTTCTAAAAGTTTTATTTCATTTTCAATATTCCAAAACGAGACAGTATCTAAATTTGTGTATAGACTTTTAATTTTTTTAAGATCATATATGCTGAAATAGGGAAGAAGATCTACATTATCAGAAAGTATTTTTCCCTCGTCATCAACTATTTTTACATTTTTTAAAGACCATGTGGTTGAAGATATATTTGCAGATTTCGCCTCAACTCTTTCTACAAAAATATTATTTTCGCCAAATTTGTATATTGTGACATTCATTAAATCTTCATTTTGTAAATTTGTAGCTCGTATAATATTATTTTTTTCTTTTAT
>CACLKP010000037.1 GCA_902607585.1 uncultured Pelagibacteraceae bacterium | reverse complement strand
TATACCGGAATAGTTTTTGAGATATACAACTCATCAAAAAAAGAGATAGCAAGAGGCGGAAGATATGATGGCTTATTGAAAAGTCTCGGATCAAAAAAAAATATTTCAGCAGTTGGAGCTGCAATTAATTTAAATAATTTAAAAACATGAAAAATTTAATAACTATAGGTTTGCCAAGCAAAGGAAGATTAAAAGAAGGTTCAATAAGTTTTTTTGAAAAAAATAATTTAAAGCTAACCTCTAATGGTGGTGAAAGAAATTATTTTGCTCAAATAGAGAATTTACCTAATTCAAAAATTATTTATTTACATGCCAAAGAGATAATCCAGAGACTTGGCGACGGTACTGTTGACGTAGGCATATCAGGTCTAGACCTATTGCAAGAATCATCGATAAGTCTTCAAAAAAAAATTGAAATAAAAAAAAAACTAGATTTCGGAGTCGCGGACGTTGTGGTTGCTATTCCTAATGACTGGATAGACGTTCAAACAGTAGCAGATTTAGAGGAAGTTTCTTTTGATTTTAGAGACAAAAAGAACACCAGTTTACGAGTTGCAACCAAATATCCAAATTTAACTAATAATTTTCTAGTTTCAAAAGGAATTACCCAATACAAACTTGTACCAAGTCTTGGTGCTACAGAAACCTATCCATTCATTGGGTCATCTGAAATTATTACTGATATAACCTCAACCGGAAAAACTCTAAAAGATAATAATCTTAGAGTACTTAAGGATGGATGTATTTTAAATTCCCAAGCTTGTTTTTTATGTTCAAAAAAATCTTTGAATAACAAAAGCAAAAAAAAATTAATAAATTCTTTTTTAAAAGATTAATTATGAATAGAAAAACATATATGAAAAATATTTATTCAAAATATTGGATTGTTGCTCGTAAAAAGAAATATGGTTTTTCTGAATATGAAAAAAATTTGTGCTATTACATTGGTGAAAAGATTTCAAAAGAAAGTAAAATTCTTGAAGTTGCAATAGGAACAGGCTTTCCGTTTGGAGATTTTTTTCAAAATAGAGGATATAAAGTTTATGGCGTCGATATCGCTCCATTACTTATTGAAGAATGCAAGAAATTGAATGTTAAAATTAATTGCAAAGTAGGTGATGCCGAAAATTTAGATTATCGCGATAATTTTTTTAGTTGTACCTATTGTTTTAATTCCACTTCTTATTTTGACGATTTATGCAAGGTAATTGATGAAATGGTAAGAGTGACCATTCCAAATGGTATGATCATTTTTGATATACAAAATAGAAATAATAAAGAGATTATCCAAAATTATAACAAAATGTGTTTAGAAAAAAGTGATCAGATTAGAAAGTTATTTAGATATGCTAAGAATTTTGGGAAAATAATTTTAAGAAAAGGTGTACCAGATTGGACCAATGTTATTCATGAAATTCCCATTTATCCTAAAATGATATATCAGCACTTAACAAGATTAAATATTAAGCATTTTAAAGTTTTTGTTAAATCAAATGAAAATGCTAAGTTGGAAATTAAAAATGAGGTAGACTTTCTAGATAATTATTTGAAAATAATATTTGTTATAACGAAATAAAAAAAGAAGAAATGAATTTTGATCAAATAATTCCAATAATCTACTTGATTGGAGTGTTGATATTAGTGCTGCCTAGTTTTTTACACTCAAATTCCAAACTAAAACAACTTCTTGCCAATCTTTCAATATGGGTCATTATTGTTCTGATAGTGACTACAATTTCTTATTTTTTATTTAAATAGATAAAAAAAAGGGCAGTAAAAACTGCCCTTTTTGAATTTTGTTTAGTGAATGGGATTACATGTCCATTCCACCCATTATTAGTAAGGTGACTGCTATTTCTCAAATTCTTTTTTAATGGGACTAAAATATAAAAGGACCAATATTGCCCCAGAATTTGCCATTCCTAATCCATCAAGCACATACAACCACGAGTCCATAGCATTTGGTGGCGAAAGTAAGGATAATACCATGAGTACAATAAATAAAATAAGGTATATTTGTTTTCCAATGCTTTTAAATTTATAAAGTAAAAATAAGTTGATTAGATAAATCAATAATCCAATACCAAAAATTATTAATAAAGCATTTGAATAATCATTTTCAAAATACATGTTGAAATCTGCTACTTCTTTGGTCTCAAAGAAAACAGCAACAATAATTAATATAATTAGGGATAAGTCTAATAGAATAAGTCTTTTAAATATTGTTATTAAATTCATATTTTATTAGAAAACTTTAACATTCAATTTTCCCTATTTTTTTCCAAGAAAAGTTATAGCAAGTAAAATTAATGTGGCAATACCTATTTCAAAACCCAATACCGGATAAGATATTTGATAATCACCTCCGAGGGTCCAAATAAAATCCCAACTACTGAATTGACGATCATATTCATAAGGTGGATATATAAAAGCAACCACTAAGGCGACACAATATATAACTACAAAATTATTCTTCATATTTTATATATTATAGACGACACACTGACGGTACAAGTGATTTAACGCCACCGTCGTTCTCTAACCGTCTTAAATTGTTCATTGAACATTCATTGCAAAGTTCATTGCAGATTTTTGTAACAGGCATAAAAAAAAGGGCAGTAAAAACTGCCCTTTTTGAATTTTGTTTTGAGTAAGAATGATTACATTCCCATTCCACCCATACCACCCATACCACCCATTCCTCCAGGAGGCATAGCAGGCGCAGAATCTTTTTCTTCTGG
>CACLKP010000036.1 GCA_902607585.1 uncultured Pelagibacteraceae bacterium | reverse complement strand
TCTTTATTTTTAATGAAATGAAATAAATCATTTCCAAAGTAAATTATGATTGCTATTAAAGATCCCAAATGTAAGCAGATATCAATTAATAAATTTTGATTTGCGAAAGCATAATATTTTGAAATTAAAACTAAATGAGCTACCGAGCTAACCGGTAAGAATTCTGAAATACCTTGAATAGCTGAGAGTATTAAAATTTCAATGGAAGAAAGCATTAAATATTAGTATCGCATAGCTGCCATGCAATATAAATCACAATTTCATTGGATTTTTTAAATTATAGGTCAGTAATAATGTCCTAAAAATGCTTTTAGGCGCATTTATATTGTTATAAAAAATAGAAATATAGAGGAAAAACATGTCTGAAAAAATGCTTAAATTTGTAAATATCGATATGCAGATGCCAGCCAAGAGAACTAGCGAAATAAGAACTGAAGATTTTAAAGAAATATATAATCGATTTGTTCACGATAAGGCTAGGGAACAATCCAGTAGATGCTCACAATGTGGCGTTCCTTTTTGTCAAATTCATTGTCCTTTACATAATAACATTCCTGATTGGTTAAAGCTAACTGCTGAGGGGAGACTTCAAGAGGCTCATGAATTAGCTCACAGCACAAATAATATGCCAGAGATATGTGGGAGTATTTGCCCACAAGATCGTTTGTGTGAAGGTAATTGTGTAATTGAAAAAGCGGGACATGGGACAGTTACAATCGGCTCCGTTGAAAAATATATTACCGATACTGCGTGGGAAAAAGGATGGATTAAACCCATAAAAGTTTTGAAAGAAATAAATCAGTCTGTTGGTATCATTGGTGCGGGACCAGCAGGATTAGCTTGCGCGGAAGAATTAAGAAAATTAGGATATAAAATAACTATTTACGACCGATACGATCGTCCAGGTGGACTTTTGATTTATGGAATACCAAACTTTAAATTAGAAAAATTTACTGTTGAACGGAGAACTAATCTTTTAAAAGAGAGTGGAATAAAATTTAAACAAGATTTTGAAATTGGAAAAGATATATCTTTTGATGAATTAAGAAAAAAACATGACGCTATACTTATAGCTACTGGCGTTTATAAACCTCGAGAAATTAATTTACCAGGATCTGATTTAAAAAATATATTTCCAGCGATGGAATTTTTAACAGCATCTAATCGTAAAGGTTTAGGAGATAAAGTAAAAAATTTTGATAATGGGACACTCAATGCTTCAAGCAAAGACATTATTATAATTGGTGGAGGTGATACTGGAATGGATTGTGTTAGAACCGCAATCAGACAAAACGCAAAATCGGTGAAGTGTTTATATAGAAGAGATAGAGAAAATATGCCTGGTTCCGCTCGAGAAGTATATAATGCAGAAGAAGAAGGTGTCGAGTTTATATGGTTATCACATCCAAAAAAATTTATCGGTACATCGCAAATTTCTTCAGTATTAGTTGAAAGGAATAAACTTGGTAAAGCGGACTCGTCTGGAAGAAAAAAACCTGAACCTATCCCAAATTCTGAGTTTGAAATGAAAGCAGATATGGTAATTAAAGCCTTGGGTTTTGATCCTGAAGATTTACCAAAATTATTCAACTCATCAGATCTATCTATTTCCACGTTGGGAACTATAAAGATTAATTTAAAGACTATGGAAACTAATCTTCCCGGCGTTTTTGCTGCCGGTGATATAGTTAGGGGAGCGTCTTTAGTTGTATGGGCAATCAGAGATGGCAGGGATGCAACTATACAAATTAAAAAATATTTAGAACACAAACAGCGCAAAGATGTGGAAGCAGCATAATTATGAATCTTTATAAAAAAAATTTAAAAAAGTTAACTGAATCAGAGGCATACTATCCAAGCCTTGAACATGATGCCTGTGGAGTTGGTCTTGTAGTCTCAACGGAGGGAAAAAAATCAAGAGAAATAGTTGAATTTGGAATTCAAGCTCTAAAAGCTGTTTGGCATCGTGGAGCCGTGGATGCTGACGGTAAAACTGGAGATGGGGCAGGAATTCACATAGAAATTCCAACAGACTTTTTTAAAGAGAGGATTGAGAACTATGGTCGTAAGCATAATGAAGGAACCATTTGTGTTGGAATGATTTTTTTTACCCCGTAACGACTATAGTACTCAAGAAAAATGTAAAACATTAATTGAATCAGAACTTTTAAGAAAAAATTATTATATT
This sequence comes from uncultured Pelagibacteraceae bacterium, assembly GCA_902607585.1. GTDB lineage: Bacteria > Pseudomonadota > Alphaproteobacteria > Pelagibacterales > Pelagibacteraceae > AG-414-E02. Next base: position 562 of record CACLKP010000036.1, on the reverse strand, counting down.
TATAGATGGAGACAGGTCCCAATTAATACTAGCGTACTTGGAGTTAAAGCTGAAAATAATAGACCCGAAATTACACAGGTAATCTTTAAGTCAAACAATAAAAATTTAACCAAAGATGATCTTGAAAGAGATTTATTTGTTGTTAGAAAAAAAATAGAAAAACAAGCCAATAAATTACGACTTAGAGATTTTTATATTTGTTCTCTTAGTTCGCGCTCGATTATTTATAAAGGAATGTTTTTGGCAGAGGCATTATCTGAGTTTTATCCCGATTTGATGGATAAACGATTTATTTCCAGATTTGCAATTTTTTTCATCAGAGGTATTCAACCAATACTTTTCCGAGTTGGGATTTAGCTCAACCCTTTAGAACATTGGCTCATAATGGCGAAATTAATACTTTAAAAGGAAATATTAATTGGATGAAAATTCACGAGCAGGATTTAAGCAGTGAATTTTTTGACGACATAGAATCATTGAAGCCAGTTATTACACCTGGCAATTCAGACTCGGCAGCTCTAGACAATGTATTTGAACTACTAGTTAGGTCAGGAAAATCTAT
>CACLKP010000035.1 GCA_902607585.1 uncultured Pelagibacteraceae bacterium | reverse complement strand
AGTTTATGGAGAAATTAAAAAAGCGACTGAAACAGGCGATGGTCCAGTAGATGCTATTTTTAAATGTGTAAAAAAATTATATTCACATGATGTAAAACTTCAACTTTACCAAGTGCATGCAGTAACAGAAGGAACAGATGCCCAAGCTACAGTAAGTGTCAGAATTGAGGAAAATGGAAAAACAACAGTTGGTCAAGCAGCCGACACAGACACTCTTGTTGCTTCTGCAAATGCGTATTTAAATGCATTAAACAAGATGATTATAAAAAGAAAGAAAACGGCACCAGACGGATATCAACAACAAAAAAATTATCAACAAAAAAAAATGGAAGGAATATAAATGTTTAATCTTGGATTGAAAAAATTTAGCCAGATTTGGTCAACGGACATGGCCATAGATTTAGGTACAGCTAATACCTTAGTATATGTTAAAGGACAAGGTATAGTTCTTAATGAACCATCAGTTGTTGCAATAATAGAAGATAGAGGCAAAAAATCAGTGCTTGCTGTAGGTGATGAGGCAAAAACGATGTTAGGTAGAACACCTGGAAACATTTCGGCGGTGAGACCTTTAAGAGACGGTGTGATTGCTGACTTTGTAGTAACCGAGGAAATGATAAAGCATTTCATTAAAAAAGTTCATAAAAGAAAAGCTTTTGCAAATCCGAGAATATTAATCTGTGTGCCAACCGGATCAACACCTGTTGAGAGAAAGGCTATTCAAGATTCAGCACTAGCTGCTGGAGCTAGAAAAGTTCAATTAATTGATGAGCCGATAGCTGCAGCCATTGGAGCAGGACTTCCTATATCAGATGCAACAGGATCCATGGTTGTTGATGTTGGTGGAGGCACTACTGAGATTGCTGTTTTGTCATTGGGCGGAGTAGTTTACGCAAATTCACTGCGAATTGCTGGTGATGCAATGGATGCAGCTATTATAAGTTATATGAGAAAAACATTTAATTTGTTAGTTGGAGAAGCTAGTGCTGAAAAAATTAAGAAGGAAATAGGTACAGCTATGGCAACAAGTGGAAATACTTACCTTATGAAAGGAAGAGATATAAGATCGGGTACTCCTAAGGAAATTTCACTAAGAGAAGAAGATACAGCTGAAGCTTTAAAACCAGTGCTAAATCAAATTTTGGGAGGAATTAAAGATGCTTTAGAAAAAACACCACCAGAATTATCTGCGGACTTGGTTGATATGGGTTTGGTCCTTACAGGAGGTGGAGCACTTCTTAAAAATATAGATAAACTAATTTCAAAAGAAACGGGACTACCGGTTATAATTGCGGAAGATCCTCTATCTTGCGTTGCTCTTGGAACAGGAAAAGCCCTAGATCAAGAGGAAACATTTTCGACAATGTTTGTAAATTAGTATTTTTATAGATATTGAATTATGGAAACAAGTCGTGAGGATGTTGGCATAGCAATTCGTTCTGCGTTTTTAAGAAGAGGAACACAACAAAGATTTTCATTATTTGTACTAGTAATTCTTTCTGTCGTACTTATTTTTGTTGAAACAATAGAAACAAGACCATTAAATAAAGTTAGATCATTTGTTAAAGATGTAGTTTATCGAGGTGCCACAATTGTTTCTTTTCCATTAAAAAGTGTTAATAATTTCACCGATTTTTTGGAAAATCATCTGAATCTTTATAGTAATTATAATGAATTAATAAAAGAAAATAATGAATTAAAAAATAATATTTCTAAATCAGATTTTTTAGAGCTAGAAAATTCCCAATTAAGGAAATTAGTTGATGAGCAAATAGAATCATCATCTAATCTTGTGAGCGCAAGGATTATGATTGATAAACAGAGTCCATATCTAAATTCGTTTGTAATTAATATTGGTAGCAATAAAAGTATAAAAAATGGTATGGCGGTTTTGGATGGAAAAAATTTTATAGGTAGAATAGTTGATGTAAATTTTTTCTCATCCAGAGTTTTACTTGTTTCAGATTTAAATAGCAAAATTCCTATTTTATCAGAACCTTCGGGAAGTCATGCTATTCTAAGTGGGCACGGGACAAATGAACTAACTTTAGAATATTTATCTGAAAATCATGGCATTCAAGATGGTGACAAAATCTATACATCAGGGAAAGAAGGAATTTTTACACCAGGTATTGTTGTTGGTAAAGCTAAAATAGAAAAAAATAAGATCAAAGTTTTATTGTTTGCCGATCTAGATCAAATTACTTTTGTAAATATTAATCTAGGGGCATTGGATGAAAATAGATAAATTTTATGGCCTATACTCTTAAGCAAGTTAAGTTTAAATTTTTTGAAATAATACCAATATTATTACTTTTTTTTATTTCATTAAATGGAAGCTCTATCATTAATGTAAAATTTTTTTCAGCAAATATTCATTACATCCTAGTTTACTATTGGGTTTTGAGACAACCTCAAAGTTTAGGCTATGGATTTATATTTTTGTCAGGAATTATTAGCGATGTTATTCTGGGATTTCCGTTAGGAATTAACGCTTTATCATTATTAATTGTAGCCGCAGTAGCTGCATATGTAAGAGTTGTAACAGTGAGAATAACTTTAGTAAACGATTGGATAAGCTTTATTCCAGCATTATTATTTGCAAATTTGATTTATTTTAGCTCGTTATATTTTTCAGACTATTCAGTTGACTATTTCTATTTATTAAAAAATTCAGTATTTACATTTATTTTTTATCCAATTTTGTGGGGATTCTTTTCATTAATTTTAAACTTCATGAAACCATAATTCTATGAGCTA
>CACLKP010000034.1 GCA_902607585.1 uncultured Pelagibacteraceae bacterium | reverse complement strand
TGTGGCATCAAAAATTTTGCAGCACGGAAGGTCAAAAGAAGTAGATAAAGAAATTTATAGTATAAACGAAATTTTGAATTTGATTCCAGGCACGAATTAAATTAAAGAAAGATAAAAAAATTATTGTAATAAATTTAATATTCACAAAGCATATTGGTGTATGAAGGAAATTTTAAATCTAGAATATTGGAATGACTATTACAAAAAGAAAAATTTAGTAATTAAACCAACTAAATTTGCAATCTTTTGCAAAAAAAGACTCAAAAAATATAAAGGGATTGTATATGATATTGGATGTGGAAACGGTAGAGACTCAGTATATTTCAATAAAAACAAAATTTTTTGCATAGGCATAGATAAGTCTTTAAGAGCAATTTCTGGAAGTAAAAAAAATTTTTCGTCTTATAAGAGTAATTTTATAAAAAAAAATTTTTGTAATTTTTTTAAAAAACCAATTAAAAATAGAAGATTTTCAGTATATTCAAGGTTTTCTTTACACACTATAAACTACAAAAATGAAAAAAAACTACTCGATTCTTTATCTAATAAAAAAAATTTAGACTATTTATTCATTGAAAGTAGAACCTTAGATGATGAACTTTACGGAATAGGAAAACGAGTAGGAAAACACGAATTTTTTTCAACTCATTATAGGAGATTTATTGATCCATTTATATTAAAACAAAAATTAAAAAAATATTTCAATATTATATATTTTAGAAAATCTAAAGGTTTTGCAAATAATAGCAAAGAAAAAGTTGATTTAAATTTTTATGAAATTATAAAAATATTAAACAAGTTCAAAATAAAATATTGGATTTGTCAAGGCACATTACTTGGAATCATTAGGGATAATCAATTGATACCTTGGGATCATGATATTGATATAGCTATTTGGTCTGGATCAGTCTCAAAAGAGAAAATTAAAGAGATTATGTTGTCACATAACTTTAATCTAAAAAAGAAATATTTATTAGAAGACGATCTATTAACATTCACTAAACAAGGAGGAAGGGAAGTAGATTTTAATTTTTACCAAATAACCATAGAGAAAAATAGTAATAAGAAGCTGGCGTTTGTGAACTGGTACATTCCAAAAAACTTCTTATTTAAATTTATTGAAGCTTTATCTTTGGCAAAAACGTACGATGGAAAATTAAAATATTTAATAAGATCCCTTTTCATTTTTCAGCCCATTTTTAATAAATTAAAAATATTTTTAATTAATAAAAAAATATTTTATCAATCCGCGGGATATACACAACCATTAGAACTATTAAAAGAGTTTAAAGATATTGTTTTTTACGATATTAATTTAACTGTTCCTAAAAAATCTGAGGAATATTTGCGTTATGTGTATGGAGAGAATTGGAAAATTCCTAAAAGAAAATTTAACTGGATTAAAGATAGTCCATCAACTATAAAAAAATAGAATTCATTTGGAAATAAATATGAAAGTAATTTTATTAGCTGGAGGTTTTGGAACTAGATTATCCGAATATACAAAAATTATTCCCAAACCAATGGTTAATATTGCTGGTAAACCCATGCTTTTGCATATCATGAAACTTTATGCCAAATATGGTTTTAAAGATTTTTATATAGCGCTCGGTTATAAAGGCGAAATAATAAAAAAATTTTTCAATAAGAAATTTTTTGACTGGAATATTAATTTTGTCGAAACGGGAAAAAATACTATGACAGGCGGAAGATTAAAAAGATTAAAAAAGTATATTGGAAAAGAGACATTTATGATGACTTATGGAGATGGATTATCTAACATAAATTTAAAAAAGTTACTTAAATTTCACAAAAAAAATAAAAAACTTGTAACATTAACAGCTGTTAGACCTCCTGCTAGATTTGGAGCGATAAAACTTAAAGGTCAGTATGTGAATTATTTTAAGGAAAAATCCAGGCTTGATGAAGGATGGATTAATGGAGGTTTTTTTGTAATGGAGCCAGAATTCTTAAAACTTATTAAAAATGATAATACATATTTGGAGAAAGAACCTTTAGAAAAAGTGACTAAAAAAAGACAACTAGCCGCATTCAGACATGAGGGATTTTGGCAATGTATGGATACAAAAAGAGATAAAGATAAACTAAATAAAATTTTGAATAGCAAAAAAATTAAATTTTGAATTTTAAAAATAATATATTAATAGTTGGTGGCACTGGTTTTATCGGGTATCATCTTGCAAAAAAATCTTTAAAAAAAGGTTGGCAGGTTACTAGTATTTCTTTAAGACCGCCCAAAAAAATAAGGTATTTATCGCAAGTTAAATATATACATTGTGACATTACAAAGAAAAAATCTTTGAAAAGAAATATTCGAGGATCTTTTAGTTATGTTGTAAATCTTGGCGGTCATGTTGTGCATTCACATAAGAAAAAAACTTTTGCAAGCCATTATACAGGATGTAAAAATTTGACAGAAATTTTTTTAAAAAAAATGCCTATAGCTTTTGTTCAAATGGGAAGTAGTATGGAATATGGCAGTTTAAAATCTCCACAAAAAGAAAACGCCAAGTGTAATGCAAAATTTATTAAATCAACCTATGGAAAAGCTAAACTATTATCGTCAATATATTTGATTAATCTTTTTAAAAAAAAAAAATTTCCATCAACAATTTTAAGATTGTATTTAACATATGGTCCAAAGCAAGATATGAATCGTTTCCTTCCAATTGTTATTAAAGGTTGTATAAAAAATCAAAAGTTTCCCTGTTCTATAGGCAATCAATTAAGAGACTTTGTTCATGTAGATGATGTTGTCGATGCAATATTAAAATCACTAACAAATAAAAATGCCAGAGGGCAAATAATAAATATTGGATCAGGAAAACCAAGAAAAATTAGAAACATAATTGAACATGTAAAAAGAATTTCAAAAGGTGGCTACCCTCAATTTGGAAAAATTAAATTAAGGAAAGATGAAATTTTAAAACTCTATCCCGATATTAAAAAGGCTGAAAAGACAATTAATTGGAGACCAAAAATTTTGTTTAAAAAAGGACTCAAATCAACAATTAAATTTTTTAATGAGCAGACAACTTAACAATCAGCCTCTAGTTAGCATAATAATGAACTGCTACAACGGTGAAGTGTATTTACATGAAAGTATTAAAAGTATTTTATCCCAAACGTATAAAAATTGGGAGTTAATCTTTTGGGATAATAAATCAGAAGATAAAAGTGCAGAAATATTTAAAAGTTATGATGACAAAAGGTTTCAATATTTTTGCGCAAATGAACATACATCTCTGTATAAAGCCAGAAATCTCGCAATAGAAAAATCAAAGGGTGATTTTATTTCTTTCTTAGATACAGATGACTTATGGGATAAGAATAAACTTGAGTTACAAATTCCTTATTTTAATAATCCAGAGGTTGGTGTGGTTTTTAGCAATCTATGGATATTAAACAAAGATATTAAAAAAAAAAAATTATATTCAGATCAAAAACTTCCCCGTGGCAATATTTACAATAATTTAATTAAAAACTACAAAGTTGGAATTTTAACAACGGTTATAAGAAAAGATTTTTATTCTAAGTTAAAAAAAAAATTTGATGAAAGATTTTCAATAATTGGTGATTTTGATTTATTTTTGAGATTATCAAAGCTATATGATTTTGAGAGTATTCAAAAACCTTTGGCATGTTATAGGT
>CACLKP010000033.1 GCA_902607585.1 uncultured Pelagibacteraceae bacterium | reverse complement strand
AAATAATCAAGATTCAGTTGTGGATAAAGATTTAAAAGTCCATGGCTTCGAAAATCTCTTTGTAAATGGCAGTTCAGTATTCCCATCAGGCGGCTATCAACATCCAACTTTAACGATAGTTCAGCTCGCAATTAGGCTTTCAAAACATATTTTAACTAAAAAAGTATAGAATTTATTTTAATTTAAAAGAGCTTTATGGGTTCACGTTAAGTTAGAATTATCAAATATAAAGTTTTTAGGTTAGCAAGAAATTGCCATATTATTTAAGTAACTTGACAATACAGCAAACAACAAAGTAAATACTAATAATAACAAATGGTAATTTTATGGGCATACATTACGATTATAAATCAAAACGCGGTGAGAGAGCGATGTTAAAAGAAGCTAAAAGAAAAGCTCGACTTGCTCAGCGTAGAGCAAAAAGATTATTGTCTTCAGAGCCAGAAACTGTAGCAAAAGAAGAAATAAAAACACATGATATTAAAAAAATTATAACACTAGAAGATTTAACAAATCCAAGCCAAAAATAAAATGGATGCAAATAAATTCAAAAAAAGAACAAAGACAGCAAAGAATTGAACGAGCATTAAGAAGTAATCTTAAAAAAAGAAAAATTTTTCTAAACAAAATCAAGAAAAAGATAATAAATAATAAATGAGCGTTTTATCAGATCGATGGATTAAAAAAATGGCTCTAGAAAAAGAAATGATCAAGCCATTTGTTTCTGAACAAAAACGGCATAAAGTAATTTCTTATGGATTATCGTCTTTTGGTTATGACGCGAGAGTTTCTAACGAATTCAAAATTTTTACAGACGTTGACTCAGCTCTTGTTGACCCTAAAAATTTTAAGAATAATAGTTTTGTATCAAGAAAAGTTAATGAATGCATAATACCACCAAATTCTTTCGTACTGGCAAGCACGATAGAATATTTTAAAATACCAAAAGATATTTTGGTAATATGTTTAGGGAAATCTACTTATGCAAGATGTGGAATAATTGTCAACGTCACTCCGCTTGAGCCAGGTTGGGAGGGCCATGTCACACTTGAGTTTTCAAATACTACCCCATTACCTGCAAAAATTTATGCTAATGAAGGGGCTGCTCAGTTTATTTTTTTAAAAGGTAATGAAGAACCAGCAATTACTTATGAAAAAAGAAATGGAAAGTATATGAAACAAGCCGGCGTTACTTTACCAAAAGTATAATTTTAAAATTAATGCAAAAATTGGAAATTAGAGGGGGAAGAAAAATATCCGGAACAATTGCGATTTCTGGATCCAAAAACGCAACATTACCAATACTTGCTTCAACAATATTAACCAATAAAAAAGTTACAATAAAGAATATACCAATAGTGCGTGATGTTGAAACTATGGCCACACTTTTAAAAACTATTGGATCGTCAGTTAAATTCAATAAAAGAAAAAAAAAAATAGAAATTATTAATAATAATGCATTAAAAACATTTGCGCCTTACAACCTTTTAAAAACCATGCGTGCAGGAGTCCTTGTCTTAGGTCCACTGTTAGCAAAATATGGGGCAGCTAAAGTATCTTTACCGGGTGGGTGTTCTATAGGATCGAGACCTATAAATTTTCATTTGAATGCATTTAAAAAAATGGGCGCAAACATAAAAGTAAAGAATGGATATATTATCGCTTCAGCAAAAAAAGGATTGAAAGGTTGTCTCATTAGGTTTCCAAAGATATCTGTTGGTGCAACAGAAAATGTATTGATTGCATCGTGTTTTTCAAGAGGAATAACAAAACTAAGAAATTGTGCTTCTGAACCTGAGGTGGGGGATCTAATTAATTTTTTAAAGAAACTAGGATTCAAAATTGATCAGGTTGGAAAAAGGAGTATAGATGTACTTGGTCTAGATAAGTTAAAACCAACTGTACATAAAGTCATTTTTGATAGAATAGAAGCAGGAACTTATATTATTGCAGCAGCATTAACAAATGGACGTATAAAAATTACTAATGTTGATCCAAAAATTATGTTTACTGAAATTAGTTTATTAAAAAAAATGAAAGTTAAAATAATAGAGAAAAAAAATCACTTAATAGTAAAATGTCCAAAAAAAATAAAAAGTATTAATATTGGAACCAAACCTTATCCGGGATTTCCAACTGATTTACAAGCCCAAGTGATGGTTCTAATGACAAAAGCTTCGGGAATCTCAACAATAAAAGAAAATATTTTTGAAAATCGATTTATGCATGTTTCTGAATTAAGAAGAATGGGAGCACATATTGAAGTTTTAGGAAAGAAAGCCAAGATTTACGGGGGAAGTAAACTGTATGGAGCTGAACTAATGGCCACAGATTTAAGAGCTTCAGTCTGTCTAGTACTTGCTGGGCTTGTTGCAAAAGAAAAAACAGTTATAAATAGAATTTATCATTTAGATAGAGGTTATGAGAGAATTGAAAAAAAACTATCAAATTGTGGAGTTAAAATTAAAAGATTAAAATGAGCGAGAAAAAAAATAATTTTGTATATCAAATTCAAATATTAAATTGTAGTATGTTTTTTAATAAAATTGAGAAAGGGAATTAGAATTGTCAAAACAAGATTTTTTAGAATTTAAAGGTCAAGTAAAAGAACTATTACCTAACGCTATGTTTAAAGTAAAGCTTGAAAACGATCATGAAGTTTTAGCGCATACAGCTGGAAAATTAAAAAAAAATAGAATAAGAATATTAACTGGTGATAATGTTTTGGTTGAAGTTACTCCCTATGATTTAACTAAGGGTAGAATAATTTATAGGTTTTAATTAGGCCAGGTAGCTCAGTTGGTAGAGCAGAGCCCTGAAAAGGCTTGTGTCGGCGGTTCGATTCCGTCCCTGGCCACCACACTTTTCTAATTAGCTTTAGATTTTAAATGATATTGCGAACCATCAAATTTTGCAAAAAGAGAGTTAATGAGAGGATGTTGTATTGATTTAGGATGTTCTTCTAACTCAAGATTTTGTTCAGCAACGTATGTTGTGTGTTCAGCTGTATGTACCAAAAGGTGATACCAAGGCTTATTTTTGGCAGGGCGTGTTTGCGCTACTTGTTCGTACCACTCCTCTGAACTCTGGAAAATGGGATCAATATCAAATATTACTCCTGTATAATCAAATAACTTATGATGTACAATCTGACCTATCTGAAATTTAGCTTTATAGTTAATCATTCAAGTTCTTTATGCGGAAAATGCATCCATCCGGTAATTATGTATTTGGTTCCACTTTTTAAAATCTCACCCGAGTGAGCATGTGTCCATTCTGCTGGCCAAATTAAAGTTTTTCCAATTTCGGGTCTTATTTTTATTCCATAATGACTAAAATTTGTTTGTCCACCATCATCAACATTATTAAGATATGTCATCCAAGCAAATAATCTATGTAAAGTATTTAAAGAAGTTCTTTCGCTGTGCATATGGGAAAAATGATCTCCTTTAGAATATTTTTGTACGTTAAATGAGGGTATATCAATACTTTTGATCATAGTTTTTAAAAAAGGCCATTGATTTTGATATTCTAAAAAACATTTATGTAATTCATCAATATATTGGTTAAAGATTTTATATTTTGGGTTTTTTAAGTCATTTGGATTTATTGCAATATCGATCGTACTTTTTACTTTTAAATTTGCTTTGCCACCACCAAAAACTCCTTGTTTTTGTAAATTCTTATTATTTTCAAAAAACTTAGTTATATCACTGCACAATTTATCATTTTTCAGATTCCAGCATCCAATAAAATGAGTTTGTTGAGTGTTAATATTTATTTTTTTCATATTACTTCTATTAAATAATTTTAAAATTTTTTTCAGTAAACCTAATACAACCAGAACCTTTTGTAATATAAGCTAAAGCTTTATTGTGTTGGTTAAGTTTAAGCAATAAGCGACCGTAACCGTCGCAGGCCTCTTTCAAATTGGGATTTAAATTTAAAGCTTTTTCGTAGTATTTTTTAGCTTCATG
>CACLKP010000032.1 GCA_902607585.1 uncultured Pelagibacteraceae bacterium | reverse complement strand
GATCTTCAAAATATTGAGGTCTCCAAAAGTGTCTCTTTAATCTCATCTTCCATCTTTCTGGAATTTTTAAAGACTCTATTAATTGTTGAAATAAACTTACATCGCCTACTTTGATCGAAGTATTTTTTATTTTTATTTTTTCAATTGAATTAGCAATTGTTTTTAAAACTTTTAAATCATCAGTAGTTTTATTTTTAGAACCTAAAATTTCTATTCCCAACTGATCATTAATAACCTTATCTTTTGAACTATTTGATCTTCTGTAGGCTTGTCCTGAGTAAAAAATTTTTGAATTTACTTTAGAATTACCTTTTAAATATTTTATACAAGAAGCAACCGTCAAATCTGGTCTTAGACACATACTTTTTCCAGTGTCGTCCTCAAAAGTAAACATTAGCTTTCTAAAATTCTCGCCTGACCTTTGAATAATATAATCTGAGTCTAGAAGAACATCTGGTTCTGATAAAATAAAACCATCTTTCTTAAAAACTTTTATTATATTTTCAGAGTAATTTTTTGATTTCATTAGCAAGTTTTGAAAGTTCGATAAAACTTTCGTTCCCAGTTTTTAAATCTCTCAATTTTACTTTTTTTTTCGCAATTTCGTCTTGCGAATAAAAAATTACAGCTGAACAATCTCTTTTGTTTGCATAATTGAGTTGTTTCTTTAGATCACCATTACCTGAATATAATTCACAAGGAATATTATTATTGATTAATACCTTTTGAATTTTAAAGTATTCTGCTAACTCTTCCTCGAAAAAATTACATATCATCACTGGCTTTATTTTGTTCAATAAATTTTGTTTTTTTTGCATTAAAGCGTAAGTAAGTCTATCTACTCCAATTGAAAATCCAGCAGCAGCAACGTTTAAGTTTTTATCGAACCTTGTTACTAAATTGTCATAACGTCCACCTCCAGCAACTGAACCAAATTGAATTATCTTTCCCTTTTCATTTTTAACTTCAAAATTTAGAGAAACCTCATAAACTAAACCAGAATAATATTCTAAACCTCTAACCACTGTAGGGTCTATTGAGTAATTTTTGAAATTAGCTTTTAAAAATATTTTTCTTAATTCTTGAATTTCATCAAAACCACCGGTGTTGAAATTATCTTCTGACTCAACTAAATAACCAAACTGGTCAGTTCCTTCATTAATTAACTCCATTTCTTCCTCGTAAAATTCATCGCCAGGTTTTCGATTGGTGTCTATTTTAAATTTGCCCTGTGAAAATTTTAGTCTTTCTAAAAAAAATTGGATTTTCTTTATTTGATCTTCGTCCAAACCTACGCCTTTGGTAAAATCGCCAGATTTATCTTCTCTGCCTTTTCCCAGTAATTTAAGTACCTCTGTTTCACCTAAACGATCAATTTTATCTAATGATCTTAGAATTTTGAGTTTAGCATTGGTAACTTCCAAACCTGTTTTAAAATTATTACTTAAATTTAAATCTTCAATAAGTGCATCATAAATCTTTCTACTAAAAATTTTTATGGAAAAATCTTTTTCGCTTAATCCACAGTTTTTTAAAATTTCTGACATCAAAATACAAATTTCAGCATCGGCTAAAATGTTATCTGTTCCTATATAATCTGCATCGAATTGTAAAAACTCTCTAAATCTTCCAGGTCCTGGTTTTTCATTTCTCCAAACTGATCCCAGCTGATAGCGTTTAAAAGGTCTGGGAAGTTCAAGATAATTTTTTGCGACATACCTTGCTAGCGGAGCTGTAAGGTCGTATCGAAGTGATAACCATTTTTTTTCGTCTTTAAAAGAAAACACTCCTTGGTCTGGTCTTTCTTTATCAGGCAAAAATTTTCCAATACTATCCGTGTACTCGAAGCTTGGTGTTTCAAGATACTGAAAACCGTACTTAGTCATAACTTCTTTAATATTAGAAATTACAAAATCACGGATTAATAATTCTTTTTCTTGTCTATCTACAAAACCTAAAGGTAATTCCTTAGAGGGTTTTAGATTTTTTTCTTTACTCATTATTTTGGTACAGCAGGGTGGATTCGAACCACCGACCCCTAGTTCCACAAACTAGTGCTCTAACCAACTGAGCTACTGCTGCATAACTCCTTTTTATATTAATTATTTATAAATTTGTATTTTAAATATGTAGTGATTTAGCTAAGCGATAGCCTAGCGTGTGCAAAATGGTGTTTTGCATTCAGTCTTAATATGATTTTTAAATTTTTAATCATTGTCGCAAAGTAACATAAATTTATTACTTTGCAACAATAGATTGTGTGCAATTAAGATTTTTGTAGATTAACTGCGGAAGGACCTTTTTCTCCGGTCTCAATATCAAATGTTAATTGATCGCCTTCATTTAACTGTAAGCCAGCTGCTTGAGCTGCTGAAGAATGTACAAAAACATCTTTTTCTTTATCTTCACGTTCAATGAAACCATAACCCTTTTGAGGGTTAAACCATTTAACTTTTCCTTTTATACTCATATTATTTACCTTTCTTTGTTTAATTTAAATTCATTGGTAGTAAATCTAACAACAAATTTTTCTGGGGCAGTTCTAATAAAATATTTAACAAGTTCTGCCCCAAATTTTATGAAATTTATTGAAATACGATTAAGCTTTTTGCAGATTAACTGCGGAAGGACCTTTTTCGCCGTTCTCAACTTCAAATGTTAGTTCGTCACCTTCGTTTAGATACTTAAGTCCAGCATCTCTAACTGCCGTGTGATGAACAAAAACATCTTTTTCTTTATCTTCACGTTCAATGAAACCATAACCTTTTTTTCCATTAAACCATTTCACTTTACCTTTTAGACTCATTTAACGTTCCTTAGTTATTATTAATTTACTGTAGATCACTCTACAATAAAGCTTCTTTAATAGATTTAAGCTATATATGTCAAGTTGAAATGTGACTATATAACTAGCCAAATATGGTAGACAATCTGGATGCTAGGAATGCTAACTGTAATATTGGTTTTGCAGATAATTATAAAATAGTCGATAATTACAGTAATCGCTAAGGAGTTTTTATTCAATGTCGCTAAACCTAGGTGGATTGAAATGAAAAAATTACTTTTATACATTTTTTTTGTTTTGATATTTTGCAACATTACGCTGGCGCAAAGCTTATTACCTGAATGCGATGGAAATGATAAAAACATTTCGGAATTTTCAATCAAACATTTCAAAATGATTAGAAAATGGACAAATTGCCATGGCACAGCGATTAGCCCAAAAGGTGGAAAATATATTGGTGAATTTTATAATGGAAAATTTAACGGACAAGGGATTTTCGTGGAGGCTGGTAGAAAATATATTGGGCAATATAAAAATCATAAAAGACATGGGCTGGGAACTTATACATATGCTAACGGAGATATTTATGTTGGAGAGTGGATAAATCATAAATATACTGGACATGGTACTTACACATACGCTAACGGAGACATATACGTTGGGGAATGGAAAAAAAATAAATACAATGCTCCCGACAATCAACGTGGACGTAATGGACAGGGTACTTACACATATGCTAACGGAGATATTTATGTTGGAAAATGGAAAAAAGGTTTACGACATGGTAAAGGAACTTTTACACATGCAAATGGAAGAATTGAAGAGGGCATTTGGAAAAAAGATAAATTAATAAAATAAAAAAATAATACAGTTTTATGTAATTATGGACACAAAAAAACTTAATGAAACTTTTGCTTTAGCTTATCAAAATCATCAAAAAAATAATTTGAATATTGCTAAAAATCTATATGAAAAAATATTAAATATAAATCCTAATCATTTTAAAACAGTTTTTCTGTTAGGATCTTTATTAACACAAAATAAAAATTTTAATTTGGCAAAAAAATTACTTAAAAAAGCAAATCAAATTGATCCTAATCATTTGTTAACGCTTAATAATCTTGGTTTAGTATATTATGAAACGGGTGAATTTCAAAAAGCACTTGCTTGTTATGAAAAAGCAATCAAAATTGAAAAAAATAATGCACCTAT
>CACLKP010000031.1 GCA_902607585.1 uncultured Pelagibacteraceae bacterium | reverse complement strand
TAAATGATGGATAACAAATAACCCCATTATAACCCATGCTGCTTAAATAAGATCTAAAACTGGCTGGCACTGATACCCTCCATTTTTTGTCTAGTTTGTTTTCGTGTGTTGATAAAAACATGTTTTTTTAAGTCAAAGGCACCCAAGAAGAAATCATGTCTCAGTCTATGATTTAGCTTTTTGAACACCATATCCCCCTCCTTTGGGAATACATGGGATAATATGGGTTTCAACCCACAATTGTCAATAGCTTATTTTTAGCTGTTTTAGCTAAAAAAGCCTGATTTTACGAAAAATCGCCTAAGTTGATTTTTTGGTACAAATTTGAATCATTGTTGAATCAAATCATGAACATTCGTAATTTTTCTATTTTTAGATGTGTGTAGAGCTTTGAAAATATGCCAGACAACCTATAAGCCGGGTTCTGTCATTTAAATCAGTCATTTGTCTGGGACTAAATTCACATTTAGCCTCTAGCAACCAACCCAGACGGCTAACTAAGAACTGTTTTCGGCCTTAAGCCATGCCATCTCTATTTGGTCTTGCTCCCGGTGGGGTTTTCCATGCGTTTTTTGTTACCAAAAAACCGGTGTGCTCTTACCACACCTTTTCACCCTTGCCTTGATAAGGCGGTTTATTTTCTGTGGCACTTTCCCTGAGGTTACCCTCGCCAGAAGTTATCTGGCACCGCGTTCTTATAGAGCCCGGACTTTCCTCTCTTGCTTATTAAGCAAAAGCGACTAATCAATTGTCTGGCAGTAGATTTATTAAGCAAGAAAAGCAATAAAATCAAGAGTTTTTTATAAATTTTTTGACAAATTTTGCGCAATAATTAAGCATTCCTTATCTGCAAGACCATTAATTAGTTCCTTTCTATGGTGTCTTTGAAAAGCTTTCATAGTCTTAATAAAAAAAGATTTTTTATTGGTCGGAAAACAATATCCAATTTTTTTTAAATTTTTTACAAGTTTTATTTTATCTTTTTTAGTAGAAATCTTAATTCTTCTAAATTTTCTTAAAAAGCTAGATTTACAACCATGCCAAATTCCAATTTTTTTTTTTGCTAACTGTTTCCATGGAAACTTTTCGCCTGGATCAATTTTTCTTAATGGAGATATGTCGGAATGACCCACAATATTTCTTTTTTTTATTCTGTACTTTTTAATAAGACGTTTACAAATCTTTATTAGACTTAATAATTGTTTCTTTCTAAAATTAGTATAACCAAATTGATGCCCTTTATTTACTAATTCAATACCAATTGAATTTTTATTTAATTTTCTATATCTCCCCCAACAAGATTTTCCTGCGTGCCATGCAATGTGCCTGTCTTCAACCAATCTGTAAATTTTACCATTCTGATTGATCACAAAATGACTGCTCACTTTGGATCTGGGATTGCATAGTCTCATTATAGATTCTCGCTCAGATTGCATTCCTGTATAGTGAATTACTATTATTTTTATTGAATTAATTGACCTTTTTTTTCTAGTAAAATTTGGAGAATAATAATTATAATTTTTCATCTTGTTAAATTTTCATCAAAACTTTATAAATACAACTTATTGTTGTCACAATTTTAACTAGTTATTGATAATAAATAATATATATAACATAGAAATGACAATCCAAATGATAAGAAGACTAATATATATAACGATTTTTACACTGCTTTTACAAACGACTTCCGTCATTGCAGGAACAACAGGAAGTGAAGAGCTAAGTAAATCAGGTTCACAAGATTCTACTAAAGAGTGCTTTGAAGGTTTCAGTAGAGCAATGTTTAAGTTTAATCATGCTTTGGACAGAGCAGTATTTGAACCAGTAGCAAAAGGATATAGAGCGCTTCCCGTTCCAATAAGAAAAGGAACTGGAAATGTGGTTGACAACTTACGTTCTTTGTTGACTCTTTCTAACAATATTTTGCAAGGGGATTTTAACAGAGCAGGAAATACCGCAGCACGTTTTGGTATTAACACAACAGCAGGTATTCTAGGAATTTTTGATCCGGCTGCAAAATTAGGATTTGAAGATCAAGGAAAAGAAGATTTTGGACAAACATTGGGTGCATGGGGTGCGGAAAGTGGTTGTTATTTTGTGCTTCCAATTTTAGGTCCTACAACAACAAGAGATGCCGTTGGTCTTGTGGGTAATGTATTTATAGATCCGGTTTACCAAATTACACATAACACAGAAATAGATAACGGGATTGTAGGTAATAGCACCTATTCGGAACATAACTATTATTATTACAGGGGAACGGGTGCGGTTGATTTTAGAGCAAAAAATATTGAGTCTTGGGATAGCCTCGAAGAAAACTCTATAGATCTTTATGCTTCATTAAAAAGTTTATATTTGCAAAATAGAAAGCAAAAAATAGCAAACTCTGCTTCTGCTGTTAAAACCCAAGATGATAGTGATTGGGAAGAAATAGATACTAATTAATTTAGCAAAGAATAATTCCCATGAAAAAAAAGATTTTCATTATTGTTTTTTTCATTTTTGGATTATCTCAAAAAAGTTTTGCTTATAGCAGCGATCCAAAACAATTTATTCAAGAAATAGTTGACGAAGCAAAAAAAATTCTTGTGGATTCAAATACAAAAGAATTTAAAACAGAAAAACTATCTGAAATAGCCTTGAAAACTGTAGATATTAAAGGAGTAGCTTATTATTCGTTAGGAAATTACAGAAAGACACTTAATGATGAACAAATGGAAGAATACCTTGTATTGTTTGAAAAATATTTTTTAAAAAGCTTTACTTCTAGATTAACTGATTACTCTGATCCAAAAATCGAAGTGCTTACTGCAGAAATTCTAAATTCCAAATACACAATAGTAAAAAGCTTGCTCCTTGCTACTGATAAAAAACCAGAAGTAAAAATTGAATGGAGAGTTTATACAAAAAACCCTAATAAACCTTTAATAAGAGACCTAATTATTGAGGGACTAAGTTTGGCAAGAACTCAAAAAGAAGAATTTGCATCTGTGATTGAAACAAATAATGGAGATATTACTAAATTATTTGTTACACTGAAGGAATTTATTGCTAAATAATTCATTAAACTTATTTTGTGGAAGAAAAATCTAGAATTTTAAAAAAAGCAAATGATGATCAAACAAGAGCCGTCATGTTTAAAGATTCTTATGGCGGTAGCGAAAATCAATTCAGATTATTATTGAAATACCTTCCAGATGAAAATTTTAAAGATATAAATCTAATTCTAAACAATGCTAATCACGATTTAATAGAAAAAGATAAAATTAATGTTCTCTGGATGCATCATTTTGTAAATCAGGAGGAAGCTAAAAATTTGGGTTCAAAGGATTTTGTGGATAAATTAGATTGGATTGTATTCAATTCTAATTGGAACTTTGAGAAACATGTATATCAATTTAAAATACCAGAAACTAAATCTGTGGTCATTAAAAATGCTATAGAAAAAATTAATTTTGAAGAGAAACCAAAAGATAAAATAAGTTTAATCTATCATACAACTCCTTGGAGAGGATTGGTTCATTTGTTAAAAGTTTTTAAAAATTTAAATTTAGAAAATGTAGAATTGAATGTTTGTTCATCAACTAAGATTTATGGAAAAAAAATAGATTCAGTTCTCGGAAAAACCTATGAGAATATTTTTAATGAGTGCAAAAAAACAAAAAATGTTAATTATTTTGGATTTTTAGAAAATAAAAAAATAATCGACCTTTTAAAAAAAATACATATTTTTGCTTATCCAAGTGTTTGGCCTGAAACAAGTTGTGTCGCAGCTATTGAATCAATGGCGGCAGGTTGCGAGACAGTTACCACGAACCTGGGAGCCTTATATGAAACCTGTTCACCTTTTGGTACTTTTGTAAATTTTGATAGAAATTTTGATAATTTAGAAAGAAGATATAGCAAGGTACTTTTAAATAGTATTAAAAATTATTGGTCCGATACAAATCAAAATAAACTCAAATTGCAAAGCAAAACAATCAATTCCACCTACTCATGGGATGTGAGATCTCTTGAGTGGAAAAATTTTTTTGACGAAGTTAGAAAATAAAAAACTACTTTAACAGTTGCATTATTAACTCCCCTCATTTTTTCAAAAAAACATCAGTATATAATTTTTACTCTTTTTTTTCCTCTTCAGCCTGTTTTATTTGTTCTTCCTGTTCCTTTAGATTTTGTTCTTCTTTTAATATTCTTTCTTTATAAATCCTATCTAATCGTTCCCTTTCTTTCTGTTCTTCTTTTGCTCTTTGTTCATTCAATATTCGTGCTTCCTCAAGC
>CACLKP010000030.1 GCA_902607585.1 uncultured Pelagibacteraceae bacterium | reverse complement strand
TTTGAGTATTCAATCACTTTCATAAACACTGGTCTTAAAGATTCAAATTGGTCAATGTGATAACAATATGGTTTTGAAAATCCTTTGCCAGTTGGTGTACCATCTTGATTTCTGGTTAACCACATCATTTCTGGTTCAGTTCCAATTCTTAATTTCAAACCTTTGTGTTTCTTTGTAAATTCTTCGTGATGTATTCTTAAATTACCTCTACAATCTGATGTTAAATGTCCACCAGGATTTTCTCTTTCTTCTCTATTTCTAAAACAAGTACAATATACTCTTGCGACTCTTTTATCCCAAGGTATTTGGACAAAAGTTTCTGGATCAGGAATTCCAACTAACTCTTTAGCTTCTGGTCCATAACCAATATAGTTTTTATGACGATCTACAAATAAGTTTGCCGTCGCTCCGTAAACTAATTGAAAACCTTTTTCTGCAATTCTTTCCCAATGATCGGCTGGTATACCTTTTCCAACATTTCTTCCTGTTACTGAAATAAATTGAAAATAAATATATGTAATTCCTAATTCATCAATTTTTTTTCTTACGTCTTTTATTATTTTATCACGTCCAGGTCTGTTAACGTGTTTCTCAAGATCTGTCATTTAACTAATCCTCCCTCAAAGATTAATAGTGTGAGCCTAATTTCTCAAAATTCAAAATATGTTAACTGAAAAATAAATGCACGTCTAGATTTAGCTCCAAGGAAATGGGCTACTAGAAGTAGGGTGTAATTCACCTTTCGCGTATCGATTGAATCTAAATGGTTTTAATAATTTAGTTTCTTTATTTTCTAAAAGTTCTTCAGCTACTAATTTTCCAACCCCCATCATCTTGTAACCATGGTTTGAGTCAGCAATAATATAAACATTTTCACAGAAGCGGTCAAAAATAGGGAACGAGTCTGGAGTAAAACAGCCTAATCCACCCGAAGGTTCTTTGCTGAACACATTTATTTTTCCTTCAAATCTTTTTTGGCAGTGAGCAAGTGCAGAAGTCCACATATGAGCAAATTCATCTCCAGTTAAATATTCTTGTGAAGCTGGACCGTATGGATCAACTTTTACCAAGTCAGCTGGTTTGTTTACCTTATAAGGAGCTGTACCGCCTTGAACACCTTTAAAATTAAAATCTGGTTTGTAATATATTCCCCACATTTTATCGGTGATCAACGACCCATCGACATTTGAAAATAAGTGAGCATCACTATCCACGTGGATAACAGGAGGCATTTTGCCTTCATTATCTTTTAATAAATTAGGATCAACACCTAAAACTCCTTCTTGCAAAAACCAATAAATCCACATTGGGTAACCTTTATGAGTTTTGCCTCTCTCGTCTTTAATTGAAATTTTTTTCGGTAATTCAAGCATATCCCAAATGTTTTTTACCCAAGGACCTACAGCAACAACTACTTGCTCGCAATTTATTGTACCTTTAGAAGTTACAACGCCTGTTACTGCTTTGCTATTATTACCTCTTTTAAAGCCAGTTACTTCAGTTCCAGTAATGATTCTGACACCATAGGATTCAGCCTTATCAGCTAGACCATAAATCGAAGCAGAATTATTAGCATAACCACCCCTTTTTTCATGTAAGACCGATGTTATGCCTTTTGCTTGCCAGTCATCAAAAATAGTTTTCATATAATTCGTGCAATCTTTTTTTCCTTCAACAAACGTTGATTCATATCCAATTGCTTTTTGTTGTTCGTAAATAGTTGTTACGTCTTTTCTCATGCTTTCTGGACTTATTTGCATATAGCCAATTGGATGGTAATGGAAAGCTTTTGGATCACTTTCCCAAACTTCTACACTATGAGCCATAAGTTCTCTCATAGCAGGTTGAAAATAATTATTTCTAACGACACCACAAGCTATCCCGCTTGCTCCTGATGCAATTCCACCTTTATCGATAACTATAATATCATTGTTACTGCCGTTACTATTTTTTTTCTTAAGTCCTTCAGCCAGATGCCAAGCTGTACTCAAGCCGTGGATTCCAGTTCCTATAACGACATATTTAGCTTTTGTTGGGAACGCCATAACTATTTAAAATCAATAGCTTTAGCGTATACACAAATAAAGTTATTTTCAAAGCTTTTATCCTTATTTTTTTTATATATATTTTTTAGTAATAAAAAATGTTATTTTTTTTTTAACGATTTTTTCTAATGATTGGATTTTAAATAATTATGACATTAGTTAAACCATCCAATAAGCCATCAAATCCAAATTTTTCTAGCGGCCCCTGCGCAAAACGCCCAGGTTGGGAACTTAGCGTTTTAAAAGATACTCCGATTGGTAGATCGCACAGATCAAAAGAATGTAAAGACAAACTTAATCAAGCAATTGTTAAATCAAAACAAGTTTTACAATTACCAGACTCTTATAGTTTAGCCATAATGACTGGATCCAACACCGGTGCTTTAGAAGCTGCCATGTGGTCTCTTTTAGGATGCAAAGGTGTTGATGTTTTGGCCTGGGAGAATTTTGGAAAAGATTGGGTGATTGATGTATTGGAACAATTAAAAATTGAAAATGTAAATAGTCATGTAACTGATTATGGTATATTGCCTGATTTAAAAAAGGTAAATTTCAAAAACGATGTAATCTTTACATGGAATGGTACAACAGCTGGAGTCAGAATTCCAAATGGAGACTGGATACCAGATGATAGAGAAGGCTTAACTATTTGTGATGCTACCTCAGGTATTTTTGCTATGGATATTGACTACAGTAAACTTGATGTAATCACTTGGTCTTGGCAAAAGGTTTTAGGAGGTGAGGCTGCTCATGGTATGTTAGCATTATCGCCTCGTGCATTAAAAAGATTAGAAACTTATACACCCAAATGGCCAATTCCTAAATTATTCAAACTAGCAAATAAAAAAAAGATAATCAAAGGAGTTTTTGAAGGCGCTACCATAAATACACCGTCAATGATTTGTGTTGAAGATGTTTTAGATTCTTTAAAATGGGTAGAGTCAGTGGGAGGAACTAAAGAATTGATAAAAATTTCAAACGAGAATTTGAGGATTGTAGAAGATTGGGTAAGCAAAAGCGATTGGATAAAATTTATGTGCGAAGACAAAAATACAAGATCTTCAACAAGCATTACACTCCTAATCAAAGATGAATGGTTTAATAAATTTAACGAAGAAGAACAAAGAAATGTAATTAAGAAAATAGTTTCAATACTTGATAAAGAGGGTGTGGCCAAAGACATTATTGGTTACCCTAAGGCACCTCCTAGTTTAAGATTATGGGGTGGAGCTACAGTTCAAAATAGTGATATGAAAGCACTTTTACCGTGGATTGATTGGGCTTATAATTCTATAAAAAATAATGTTTAAAGTTTTAATTTCAGACGCAATGAGTAATGTTGCTCAAAAAATATTTGAGAAACAAAAAATTTCAGTTGATGTAAAAATAGGCTTATCCGAAGAAGAAATTATTAAAATTATTCCTGAATATGATGGTATGGTTGTTAGATCAGCTACAAAAGTAACAAAGAATATTATTTTGGCTGCAAAAAAATTAAAAGTTATAGCTAGAGCTGGCGCAGGTGTAGATAATATCGACGTATCTACAGCAAAAAAAAGCAATATGCTGGTTATGAATACACCTGGTGGAAATACGAATGCTACTGCAGAACATGCTTTAGCTTTAATTATGTCAGCATTAAGAAAAATTCCTTATGCAAATGATACGACGCACAAAGGAAAATGGGAGAAAAAAAATATTAAAGGTAATGAACTTTCAAAAAAAACTCTTGGCATAATTGGATTTGGAAATGTGGGAGCTAGACTAAGTAATTTGGTTAAAGGTTTTGGAGTTAATATTTTGGTTAGTTCTAAATCGTTAGAATCAAGAAAAAAAGATTTTCCTCATGTTAACAATGCTAGTTTTGATGAATTAATTAGCACGAGTGATATTATAAGTTTTCATTGCAAAGCAGCTCCTGATGGCAAGCCGTTAATAAGTAAAGAGCATTATAAAAAAATGAAACCTACTGCTATAATTATTAATACAGCACGTGGCAATATAGTTGACGAAAATGATTTAAATGCTGCTTTAAATGAAAATTTAATTGCGGGTGCAGCGTTAGATGTTTATTCAAAAGAGCCTGCTAAAGAAAATATTTTATTTAATAATCCGAAAGCAATACTCACCCCTCATGTAGCGGCATCGACTGCAGAAGCTTCAATTGTAGTTGCTGAAATGGCAGCTAATCAGATTAGTGATTTTTTATTAAGAGGAACTAAGATTAATATAGTATAATTTATACTTATATATTTAGAGACATTTGATGAAAATCAGATAGTGTTGTGACTATTGCTTTTTGGAACCTGTAAATATGGATGAACGTAATTTAACTCA
>CACLKP010000029.1 GCA_902607585.1 uncultured Pelagibacteraceae bacterium | reverse complement strand
AAAAGAATTATATCTTTTATTTCTTTAGGCAGCTTTTTCCACTTTTCGTCTAGAGAAAATTTGTAGTGTCTTGATAATGAACTTAATGTCTGAGCATAATATAAAGTTGTCGATTTTGCCCAAGGTTCTATAGCACCTTCTGAGAGGCTTTTTTTAGTATTTGGAACGACCAAATTAGCATCAACATTTAGATTTACTCCAATACCTTCACATTCTTCACAAGCTCCATATGGACTATTAAATGAAAATAGCCTTGGCTCTATTTCTTCTATTGTAAAACCACTTTCAGGACAGGCAAATTTTGATGAAAATATAATTTTTTCTATTTTTCTATATTTTTTTGGAAGAGTTTCATTTTCATATTCTACAAATAGCAGTCCATCAGAAAGATTTAATGCTGTCTCAACTCCTTCTGCTAATCTATTTCCTAATTTATCATTTATAATTATTCTATCTACTACTATGGATATTTCGTGTTTGATTTTTTTATTTAACTCAGGAAATTCATCAATATTATAATAACTACCATCTACTTTTATCCTTTGGAAACCTCTTCTCTTGTAACTTGCAATCTCCTTTTTATATTCCCCTTTTCTTCCTCTTACTACTGGTGCCAATAAATATATTGTATTTTTTTTTGGAAGATTTTTTATTTTATCTACAATTTCAGCTACGCTTTGTGATTTAATAGGTTTACCTGTGAACGGTGAATAAGGTGTTCCAGCTCGTGCAAACAAAACTCTCATGTAATCATAAATTTCAGTAACTGTTGCGACCGTAGACCTTGGATTTTTTGAAGTATTTTTTTGTTCTATTGATATGGCGGGACTTAAACCTTCAATTAAATCAACTTTAGGTTTTTTCATTTTGTCTAAAAATTGTCTAGCATAAGAAGAGAGACTCTCGACATATCTTCTTTGACCTTCAGCGTATATAGTATCAAAAGCTAAAGATGATTTTCCCGACCCTGAAAGACCGGTTATTACAACAAATTTGTCTTTTGGTATCTCAAGAGAAATATTTTTTAAGTTGTGTTCTTTTGCCCCTTTTATAACGATTTTTTTAAGCATATTTTCTGACAAGTATATCTAATCTATTAATAAAAAGATGGAAATATGTTATATTTGTAGATATTAACAATTAATCTTTTAATAAATCTATAAATAATATGGCAGGAAGTCTAAACAAAGTTCTTTTAATTGGCCGATTAGGTGCTGATCCAGAAATAAAGCAAATGGTTAATGGTAAAAATGTAGCTAGATTAAGCTTAGCTACTAGCAATACATGGAAAGATAAGAATACAGGAGAAAAAAAGGAAAAAACTGAATGGCACAGGGTTGTAATTTTTAACGAGGGTTTGGTCAATGTAGTGCAGCAATACGTAAAAAAAGGCACCCAAGTTTATATTGAAGGTCAATTAACAACTAGAAAATGGAAAGATGAAAAATCTGGCTTAGATAGATACTCAACTGAAGTAGTTCTGCAGGGATTCAATTCATCATTTAAAATACTAAGCAGTAAAAACAGTCAAATAGAAAACTTACAAGATAATAAATTTGAAAAAAGTTCACTCCCAAATGAAGAAAAAATATCATCGAACGATTTAGATGATGAAATTCCTTTTTAAAATCAATGGAAAAGACACAATCTAATTTAGTTAAAAATAATTATAAACCAATTTTTGTTTATGATGAAATGAGTTCGTCTTATTTGTCATATGCGATGAGTGTAATTGTAAGTAGAGCCTTGCCTGATGTAAGAGATGGATTAAAACCAGTTCACAGAAGAATAATTTACGCAATGTATAAAGGTGGTTTTGATTGGTCAAAACAATTTAGAAAATCTGCTAGGGTAGTAGGAGATGTCATCGGTAAATTTCATCCACATGGTGATCAAGCTGTATATGATGCTTTAGTAAGACTTACACAAAACTTTTCAATGAGTTTACCATTAATTGATGGTCAAGGTAACTTCGGTTCTATTGATGGAGATCCACCTGCTGCTATGAGATATACAGAGACTAAATTAGCTAAGGTCTCACAATTTTTAATTGATGATATAGAAAAAAATGTAGTTGATTTTCGAAACAACTATGATGAAAGTGAAAAAGAACCAAACGTATTACCGTCACAATTTCCAAATTTACTGGTTAATGGAGCTGGTGGTATAGCAGTAGGTATGGCTACTAGTATTCCACCTCATAACCTAGGTGAAATTATTAATGGAACAATAGCTTTTATTAATAACAGAAATATTACTATAGGACAGTTAATGAAAAAAATTCCAGGTCCAGATTTTCCAACTGGAGGAATTATTATTGGAAAAGATAATTTAAAACTTGGGTACAACAAGGGTAGAGGATCAATTAAGATAAGGGGGGAAATAGATGAAGAAAACTTAAAAAATGGAAAAGTACGTTTAGTCATTAAATCCATACCCTACCAAATTAATAAATCAGTATTAAATGAAAGAATTGCTGAATTAGCTAGAGATAAAAAAATCGAAGGTATTAGCGATATTAGAGATGAGTCTAATCATAAGGGAGTCAGAGTTGTTTTAGACTTGAGAAGAAATGTCGAAGCAGAAACAGTTAAAAGACAATTATATAAATTAACTTCCATTGAGTCTTCGTTTGGTTTTAATACATTAGCCATTGTTAACGGAAAACCAAAAATATTAAATTTAAAAGAGTTTATATCCGAGTTCGTAAATTTTAGAGAAAAAACATTAACGAAAAGAATAAAATTTGATTTAAGTAAGGCTCTTGAAAAAGCACATATCTTATTAGGTATTTCTGTATCAGTTGAAAATATTGATGCAGTCATAAAAATTATAAAAAATTCTGATACTGTAGAATTAGCTAAAAAGTCTTTACTAGCTAAAAGATGGAGAATTAATAAAACCAATAAATTAATAAAACTTATACGGTCAGAAAAGAGTGGTGGCAATTACACGTTATCAGAAAATCAAGTTACAGCGATTCTTGAATTAAGATTACAAAAACTGACAGCCTTTGGAATTAATGAAATCGAAACAGAAATAAAAAAACTTGCTTTGCTAATTAAAGAATATGAGAAGATTTTAAAATCCAAAAAAGAATTGTTCAATCTAATTATTATTGAGTTAAATAAAATTAAGGATAAATTTTCATTAAAAAGGAGAACTCAAATAATAGATACCGTCTTAAATTATAATATTGAGGAAACTATCCAAAAAGAGGCAGTTGTAATTACTATTACTCATAAAGGTTATATTAAAAGAGGATCTCTTTCATCTGTCAAAATACAAAAAAGAGGTGGAAAAGGAAAAGCTGGAATAAAAACAAGAGACGAAGATTATGTTGTGCAGATTTTTACTGCAAATTCCCATACACCCATATTATTTTTTTCTACACAAGGGTTAGTATATAAACTTAAAGCTTGGAAAATACCCCAAGGTACTGGAACATCAAAGGGTAAAACTTTATTTAATCTTCTTCCTTTAAAAAGTCATCAATCAATTAGTTCGATTATGCCTTTGCCAGAAAATGAAATTGAATGGAAAAAACTTTATGTGATTTTTGCTACTTTAAAGGGCAAGATAAGAAAAAATAGCTTGGAAGATTTTGTTAATGTTCAAACTACAGGAAAAATTGCCATGAAACTAGATTCCGATGATAAAATAATGGGTGTTAAAATTTGCAGGGAAGATCAAGATGTAATCTTAAGTACTCAATTAGGAAAATGTATAAGATTTAAGTCTAAAAAATTAAGAATATTTAAAGGAAGGTCATCGAAAGGCATAAAAGGCATCGAACTATTAAAAGATGACAAAGTAATTTCATTATCAGTTTTGGATTCTGTTGATATAAATCCTAAATTAGCAAAAAGTCTTTTAAAAAATGGATCTGCAGATAAAACTAAAAAATCAGAATTAATTGCAAAACAAAAATATATTTTGTCAGTAACAGAAAATGGTTTTGGAAAAAGGACTTCATTTTATGATTATAGAGTTACCAATAGAGGCGGAAAAGGTATTATTGGAATTGTTGCATCATCAAGAAACGGGAATGTAGCGGCATCTTTTCCTGTAAATGAAGGTGATGAAATTATTTTATCAACAGATAAAGGGAAGGTAATAAGGTGCGCAGTCAAGGAAATCAGAATTGCAGGCAGAAATACTCAGGGAGTTAGAATTTTCAATCTTTCTGGAGAGGAAAAAGTTGTATCGGCAATTAAAATAGATGATAATTTTAAATAATTTTCGCTATGAATAAAATTGGTATTTATCCAGGAACTTTTGATCCTATTACAAACGGACATATTGATGTAATTAAAAGATCTCTAAAAATAGTTAATAAATTAATTGTTGCTGTATCGAATGTTTATTCAAAAGATTATTTATTTTCCTCAGAGGAAAGAGTCTCCATAATAAAAAATTCACTTTTTAAAGATTTAAAATTTAGTACACGTAACATTACTGTTTTATCATTTAACTCATTAACGACATCGCTTTGTTCGAAATATAATGCAACAATAATTTTTAGAGGTTTGAGAGCAGTTTCGGATTTCGAATATGAATTT
>CACLKP010000028.1 GCA_902607585.1 uncultured Pelagibacteraceae bacterium | reverse complement strand
CTCGGGGGGGAACCTCGGTATTGGAAAGGTTGGCTTTTGTCCATTGAAATCTATCTGGATTATAATCTAATGGAAGATGACCGTTTTTGGTGCAATAATCAAAAATCGGTGTTCCGGGTACTGGCATAACTAAATAAAAATTTGAATGATACAAACCATAATTTTTCATTTTTTTTGCAAAATTTACTGTATTTTCTATTTCTTCTCTAGTTTCATCTGGAAAGCCTAACATATAATTGGTACCGACGTTGATTTTGTATTTTTTAATCGTTTTAATTAATTCACCAGGATCAAATCTATCTAATGCTAATTTGTTTGAACACCATTTTTTTATTATTCTTAGATTTGCAGATTCAAATGGTAAAACGATATCCTTAAAACCCACCTCGGCTAATAATTCAATAACTTCTTCATCAGGAATCAACCAACCCTGTCTTTTACTTTTTTTAACCAAATGAATCATATTAATACCATTAACATCCATTAAATCTAAACCCATTCCAGTAATACTTTTTAAAAGTCTTATAGCTCTTCTCTTCATTCCAAATATTGAATCATCTTCAATAAAAACTTGTTTTACACTTAGTTTATTTTTTAAAATGTTTAGTTCATTTTTTACTCTTTCGTCGGATTTTACTCTAAATCTTCCAATTGGTCCTGATTTTGAACCGTCAGTTTCTTCAGCTATATGACAATACGAACAAGAAAAAGGGCAGCCTCTAGATGTCATCATCGAAGCATATTTAAGTGCTTTATCTGGAGTAACTCTGCCACCATGTGGTCTTCCGATTTTCCAATATCTCTCGTTCGGTAATAAATCCCAAGCTGGAATTGGTAATTTGTCTAAATCCCAAACAATTTTACCAAAATGTGAATTATCGATTATTTTTCCATCTTTGTTTTTATAATATATTTTACCAACTGGAGTGAAATCATTTTTCCCATTTTGTAAAATTTTTACTATTTCTTGAATAGCAATTTCAGATTCTGACGTAAAAATAACATCAAAACCAGCTGCAAAAAAAATATCAGATCTTGATTTGGCGTTAACTCCACCTGAAAAAAGTAATTTGTTTGGAAAATTTTTTTTTATCAATTTCGCACAATTTAATACTTGTGTTTCTTGTTGTGAAAATATTGACGTGATACCAATACAATCATAATTGCTTGCAACTTCTAATATTCTTTGATCGCTAACACCAGTCCTTATCATTCCACTAGGAAGTTGAGAATTTTTGTTAAAAAAATCATCCAAATTATCATCTTCATTACCAACGCACGCATCATAAATATGTGATTCAATACCAATATCTCTTAAAGCACCTCCCAAGTAAGGATAAGCTAGTGAACCGTTAGGTTTTACCATGGTTCCAGGCCAAGATTGCTCCGGAGGATACAAAAATAATACTTTAATTTCTTTCATTTAATCTCCTAAATCAAACCATTCGGAGTATTTGTTTATATTTTTTTTTAAATATAAAGGCATATCATCTATTGATACAGCTTTTAATTTAAACTCATTAGAGTATTTATAGTCCTTAGATTTTGCTTTATGATCATAATCTATACTTTTTCTTTTTACTAAATTAGTTATATATTCTAAATTTTTTCCAGATTGTTTAAATTCTGCGTGCTGTTCCCCATTTAAAAGTTTAATTTCTATATCTTTAGGCGTTTTTAATTGTGAAAAGTGCCAACCACCATTTTCTATTATTTTAATATTCATATACTTTATTTTTGAAAAAATAGTGTCAAATCTATAGATTGGGTATTTTTTTGATTTCACGTCCCTTAGCCAACTTAATGATAAAAGATCTTTTTTTTTGCAGCCTTTTGTTCCAAACCAACTAATTCGATCAAAAAAAAGATTAAATTTATAATAAAATAATTTTTGTTCGAAGATTAATATTTTATTTTTATTTTTTTTAAAATTAACATTTTCTAAATTCGGAATTTCATCATCATCACTATACAATATATAATCATCGTCTTCAGCATCAGCTAGTCCGTCTATTAATCTATCTCTCTGATGCTTGATTCTTTTTATGCTGTTTGTCCGCTTATCAGCCTCGTTTTCAAAAAAAGTATTATTTTTTTTTTGATAGATAATATTTTCTGGCTCATTATCAATTGTTAGATAAATAATTTTTTTTTTAAATTCGGAAAATTTATTAATATTAAAATTCAGTTTTTTCTTTTCACCACTATGTGAATATTTTGCTTCTACAATAACAAACTTATCTATATACTTACTAAGTATATTAAATCTCACTTCTAACATTAAATTCTCATTATAGTATGTTGTGCAATCAAAAATTTTCATTATGTGTAACTCTATTAGGTGTATAACCTATAATAATTAATATTAATTTTTGGTGCCCTCGGCCAGACTCGAACTGGCACTCCCAAATGGGCAAGGATTTTAAGTCCTTTGTGTCTACCAATTTCACCACGAGGGCATTTCCTTATTATTACAGTATTTATGCTAACTTTATTTATTTAACAATTAAAAAATTCTTTTATCTCATTAATTGCCAGTTAGTTGCAAGTCTCTTGCAATTTTACACAAATTAATTTTCTTTGATTTATAGTAATATAAGCAAATTATATTTCAATTTTATATTTTTCAGAAAGAATTTGTTTGCCTTTTTTGTATGAACTTAAGTCGATAAGATCGTCCGTTTCCATGGTAATTTTAAATTGCTCTTCTATTGCTGCTATTAAAGTCATATGGCCAATAGAGTCCCATTCTGTTATTTTATTATATTCTAAACCTTCTAACTTTGTGTTGTCGATGTTGAAAGTGTCCATAAATATTTTCTTATATTTTTCTAAACTATTCATGTCTTTAATTTTTTAAAAATATCTTCTACGATTTTTTCAGGAGTTAGTCTATGTTTTTCTTGTAAAAACTTATAACTCCCTCCTTTACTATATGTATCTTTAATACCAATAAATAATTGTTCGGGAGAATTTTTTAAGCCAGACTTATATTCTGCTATAGCGCTTCCTAAACCTCCAATTATATTATGTTCTTCAATGCTTACAATCAGTTTTGAATTACATGCTTTATCAATTGCAATTTTATCAATCGGTTTAATTGTATGCATATTAACTACAGTGCTAGATATATTTTTACTTCCTAAAATTTTTGCTGCTTCTAAACTTTGATAAACCATAGATCCTGAGCTAAAAATTGTTATATCTTTACCTTCCTTTAAAGTTATGGATTTTCCAATTTCAAAATTATAATCTTCTTTGTAAACTATGGGGTTATTTGACGTTCCAGTTAATCTTATATAAGAAGGATTGTCAGACTTTACGGCTTTCTCTAAGGCTTTTACAGTTTCTAATGAGTCAGCTGGTGATATAATTGTGATACCTGGTATTGATCTAAGAATACCAACGTCTTCTATACAACAATGAGTAAATCCTAATGTTCCTAAAGCTAAACCGCTAGCTATACCCACCATGCATATTTTTTGCCTCATATATCCAAGATTAACTTTTATTTGTTCACAACATCTCATGGTTTGAAATGGTGCAAAAGTAGTTGTTATTACATTAAAATTTTCACTAGCTAATCCAGCTGCTACCCCTATCATATTTTGTTCCGCTATACCTAGATCAAGATATTTTTCTGGATATGTTTTTCTAAATCTATCTAATCCGGCAGACGTAGATACATCGCATGTCAAGACCATTAAATTATCGATATCCTTAGCAAGGTCCAACGCAGCAATTCCTAAAGTAGCTCTAGCTCCTATTGTAGACCAAATTTTAATGTTTCTATCATTTATAATCATAAAAGTTTATTTTTTATTTAATTCATTAAGAGCTTTTTCGAAAAAAGATTTAGTTAAGACTGAATGATGCCAGTCATTATTATTTTCTGAAAACGAAAAACCTTTACCTTTTACTGTATTAGCTATAAGAGCTTTTGGTTTTTGAATTTGTTTACTGTTTTCAAAAAAATTATAAAGTTCTTGAATATTATGTCCATCAAGTTCAACTGTATGCCAACCAAAACTAGACCATTTATCTTTTAAACTTTCTACGTTCATTATTTCTTTATTTGATCCCGTTTGCTGAAAATTATTTTTATCAATTATTGCATACAAATTATTTAAATTATAGTTGGGTGCGGCCATCGCAGCTTCCCAAACAGAACCTTCGTTACATTCTCCGTCGCCTATAATAACGTAAACGTTAAAATCTTTTTTCTTTTTTTTTGAAGAAATTGCAACACCGATACCAAGTGAAAGCCCCATACCAAGTGATCCGTTAGAAAAATCTATTCCCAAATTTCTGTTTATTACAGGATGCCCTAGTAAATTAGTGTCATTTTTTTCAAATGTCTTTAATTCTTCTTTAGAAATATAACCCACCTCGCAAAGAGCAGCGTAGTAAGCTAAACACGCATGTCCCTTACTTAAAATAAATCTATCTCTCTCCTCCCATTTGGGATCTTTTCGATCTATTTTCATTTGATGTGAAAATAATGTAGAAATTATTTCTGTTATAGACAAAGCTCCTCCAAAATGAGCACTGCTTGCTCCCGCACATACAGCCATATCTAAAATATTTTTTCTTACATTTGTTGCGAAATTTTTTATATTTTCTATCTGATTTTTCTCTGATGCATTCACTACATTCCTCCATCAACTCTTATTACTTGACCGGTTATGTAACTTGACAGATCAGAAGATAATAAAAGAGCTACATTAGCTATCTCATCAGGCTGCCCAACTCTTCTTAAAGAAACTCTAGACAAAACGTCTTTTAAAATTTCTTGTGGTGTATTTTTTTTCATCATATCGGTATTTGTAAGTCCTGGAGCAATCGTATTTACTCTTATATTCAAAGGACCAAGTTCGCGTGATAAGACTTTTGACTGAGTAATTAAAGCTCCTTTTGCTGATGAATAAGAGCTTCTTCCTTCATTTCCATCTAATGCAGAGCTGGATGAAATATATAAAATACTTCCTTTTTTATTCTTAATCATAGATTTTAAAATGTATTGAGTAAAATTTGATTGTGCAAAAAAATCTATTTCGAA
>CACLKP010000027.1 GCA_902607585.1 uncultured Pelagibacteraceae bacterium | reverse complement strand
TTTTCATCGGATTATTTCAAATATTGGCATTAATACCTGGAGTTAGCAGATCTGGTATTACTATTACTTCAGGAAGAATGTTAGGGTTTAACAGAGTTGATTCTGCAAAAATTTCATTCTTTCTATCAATTCCAACTTTGGCTGCTGCTAGTATTATAGGAATTTACAATATATATAGAGAAGGAAGTACTGAATTAAATTTTTTGGCTATTATCGCTGTAATATTTTCTTTTATTTTTTCATATTTAACAATAGCACTTTTTTTTAATTTTATTAAAAAATTTAGCTTAAATATATTTATAATTTATAGGATAATTCTATCTTTGTTTATATTGGGAGTAGTTTATTTATAATTTTTTTCATAAATTGGAGCTAACTGTGATAATAAAATACCTCCAAGAATAAGCGAACAACCAATGATATTATTTAATTCTAAAATTTGATTCAAAATCACCCACGCCGCAATTGCTGCTACAACACCTTCAAGCGACATTACAATTGCAGCCGGAGCTGCTGAAATATTTCTCTGTCCAAAAAGTTGTAAAGCAAATGCGACACCTCCTGATAAAATTCCAGCATATAAAATTTCCACAGTTTCTAATTTAATTTTAGAAAAATCAAACTCCTCAAATATAACTACAAGTATAAAAGATAAAGTTGCGACTATTATATTTTGTATTAAAGCAATAAAAAAAGGCAGATCAAACCGATTTATTATTTTTCCTATGTAAATAATATGTAATGCCCAAAATAAAGCACCAATCAATACTAAACTATCACCAAGTCGAACAGTAGCATCACCAATATCGCTTAAAAAAAATAACCTCCAATAACACATGCTAATACCGATGGCCATATAGACCAGTGCAATTTTTCTGAGAATAAAAAATAGACAATTATTGGAACCATTAGTACATAAAAAATAGTAAAAAAAGCAGAATTTGCTACATCCGTGTAGAGCAATGAAACTTGTTGAAAGATGCATCCTAAAAATAAAAATATACCAACAGGT
Organism: uncultured Pelagibacteraceae bacterium; assembly: GCA_902607585.1. Classification (GTDB taxonomy): domain Bacteria; phylum Pseudomonadota; class Alphaproteobacteria; order Pelagibacterales; family Pelagibacteraceae; genus AG-414-E02. Next base: position 5,537 of record CACLKP010000027.1, on the reverse strand, counting down.
ACAATAAGTTTCAAAAATTGGTTGGTGTTATTTTTAATTTGATGGTTTATTTTTTTCTTTTCAAATAAAAAAAACAAAAGGAGCAACCACTAAAAAACCTACAAAAAACCGAACACAATTAAATGTGAAAGGTCCTATATTATCCATGCCAGTATCTTGGGCAATGAATGTCGTTCCCCAGATAAAGGTGCAACCAATCAAACAAACTAAAGATATTGTTTTTTTCATTAACTTAAATTTATACAGCTAACTTGTAGGCAAAATCTTTACCAAGACTTTCTTTCAGGTGTACACAAAAACGAGCTCCTTCTGCGCCATCTATTACTCTGTGATCATAGGACAATGATAGAGGGAGCATAATTCTACTTTCATACTTATCTCCTACAAATACTTGTTTAGTCTCAGCTCTTCCTATACCAAGAATGGCTACTTCAGGCTGATTAATAATTGGTGTGAAAAAACTTCCGCCAATACTTCCTAGACTTGAAATTGTTATTGAGCCTCCAAAGAATTCCTTTTTATCAATCTTAAGCTCTCTACAAAGCTTAGTTATTTTTTTTAATTCTTTTCCTAATTCAGTTATATCTTTTTTGTCAGCGTCTCTAATTTTTGGTACCATTAGTCCATGAGGGGTATCAACTGCTATTCCTACATGAAAATATTTCTTGTAGATAAATTTTTCTTTTTTTAAATCTAGAGAAGAGTTAAAATTTGGATAGTCTTTTAATGCTTTTACAACAGCTCTTATAATAAATGCTAGTGGGGTAATTGTAAGTTTTTCTCCAGTATATAAGTCTCTTAAAGATTTTCTAAATTTTTCCATTTCAGTAATATCTGCTTCATCATGTTGGGTCACATGTGGAATTTCACTCCAAGATTTTTCTAAATGAGGTCCAGCAATTTTTTTAATTCTAGGAATAGGTTTTACATCAATTTCACCAAATTCTGAGTGATCGTACTGTTGTAATGTTACAGATTGTTTTTTTTCAATTTTTCCAGAAATTGAGTCTTTAATAAAGGACTTCACATCTTCTTCAGAAACTCTGCCTTCTCTTTGAGAGCCTTGAATTTGATATATATCAGCTCCGAATTCTCTTGCTAATTTTCGTACTTTGGGACTAGCACTAACTATTTCCTTTTTATCTGACATATTTATAACTCTGTTGGGATGGGTTTGTCTTTATCTATACTATATTTTTTCATTGCTTTCTTAGCTTGTTTAGAAGGAATAAGTTGTTCTTTAGCTAGCGCACTTAAAGCGTAAGCAACAATATGTTCTTTATCCACTTCAAAAAATTTTCTTAGTTTTTTTCTGCTATCGCTTCTACCATATCCATCGGTACCAAAAGAATAAAATGGTTTGGATAGATAAGGTCTAATTTGATCGGCATATGTTCTTATATAATCTGAAGCGGCTATAATTGGCCCATCTCTTTCACTTAAACATTTTTGTACATATGATTTTTCTGGCTTTTCGCCAGGATTAAGAAGATTTTTTCTTTCGGTTTCCATTCCTTCTCTTCTTAATTCATTAAAACTTGTTACACTCCAAACGTCACTATCAACATTATAATCTTTACATAAAATTTCTGCCGCTCCTAACATTTCTCTTAATATTGTTCCGCATCCTAACAACTGTACTTTAATTTTTCCTTTATTTCTAAATTCTTTAAAAAGATACAAGCCTTTAAGTATTCCTTTTTGAGAATCTGCAGGAATTTTTGGATGTTTATAATTTTCATTCATTACTGTTATGTAATAAAAAATATTTTCCTGATTATCATGCATTCTTTTTAGTCCTTCTCTTAAAATAACCGCTACCTCGTAAGCAAACGTAGGATCATAACTTTTGCAATTTGGAATCGTTGAGGCTAACAAATGACTATGACCATCTTGATGTTGCAATCCTTCTCCAGCCAAAGTTGTTCTTCCCGATGTTGCCCCTATAAGAAACCCTCTAGTTTGCGAGTCGCCAGCTGCCCACGCAAGATCCATTACCCTTTGGAACCCAAACATAGAATAAAACATATATATTGGTATCATTTCTAGATCGTGATTAGTGTAAGCCGTTCCCGCAGCAATCCAAGAAGACATTGCTCCGGATTCAGTTATTCCTTCCTCTAACACTTGTCCTTTTTTATCTTCTTTATAGGAACTAAGTTGTTCTGAATCTACAGGTTCATATTTTTGCCCTTCGTGCGCATAAATTCCTATCTTTTGAAAGAAACCTTCCATTCCAAAAGTTCTCGCTTCATCAGGAATGATTGGTACCAATCTAGGAGCAATATTTTTATCCCTTAACAAATTAGTTAACATTCTCACAAGGGCCATTGTTGTTGACATTTCACGACTTCCTGATGATTGAAGTATATTATCGAAAATATCTTTCGCTGGCTTTTTAATTGGTTTTGCATAAGAAGTACGCTCAGGTATGTTTCCTCCAAGCTTCATTCTTCTTTCTTTAATATATTTTATTTCTTCTGATTTTTCGTCAGGTTTATAAAATTCTATATTTTTTACTTGCTTATCAGTGAGAGGAATATCGAAACGATCTCTATAATAAAGCAAATCTTCTTCTCCTAATTTTTTTTGCTGGTGAGTTATGTTTGTGCTTTCTCCAGATTTTCCCATACCATAACCCTTGATAGTTTTAGCTAAAATCACGGTTGGTTGGCTTTTGGTTTTCATTGCAGCATCATAGGCAGCATAAACTTTATGTGGGTCATGTCCGCCTCTGTTAAGTCTCCATATATCTCGGTCTGTCATAGTTGAAACCAAATCTCTTAATTCTGGGTATTTTCCAAAAAAATTATTCCTAACATAAGCTCCACCCTTGGCTTTAAAAGCTTGATATTCTCCATCAAGACATTCGTCCATTCTTTTTATTAGTAACCCGCTTTTATCTTTTGTTAATAAAGGATCCCAGTATGAACCCCAAATAACTTTTATTACATTCCACCCGGCTCCTCTAAAAATACCTTCCAGTTCTTGAATAATTTTTCCATTGCCTCTGACTGGGCCGTCTAATCTTTGTAAATTGCAATTAATAACAAACACTAGATTATCTAGTTTTTCACGCGCAGCCATTCCGATTGCTCCTAGAGATTCAGGTTCATCCGTTTCTCCATCACCTAAAAACGTCCAAATTTTTCTACCTTCATCTTTCAATAAACCTCTATTAATTAAATATTTTGTAAATCTCGCCTGATATATTGACATAATAGGACCGAGACCCATTGAAACTATAGGAAATTGCCAAAATTTTGGCATAAGCCATGGGTGAGGATAAGAAGAAAGACCTTTTCCATCTACTTCCTGTCTAAAATTAGACAGTTGTTTTTCAGTAAGTCTTCCTTCTAAATAAGCTCGCGCATACATTCCGGGAGCACTATGACCTTGAAAGTAAATTAAATCTCCTCCAAATTTATTATTTTTTGCTCTCCAAAAATGATTCATCCCTACATCATAAAGAGTAGCTGCCGAAGCGAACGTTCCTATATGACCTCCCAATTCTGGATTTTTTTTATTTGCTTTTACAACCATTGCTGCAGCGTTCCATCTAATCAGTGATCTTATTTTTCTTTCAATATTTTGATCGCCTGGTGATTTAATTTCATGCTCAGGAGAAATGGTATTTATATATGGAGTATTACGAGTTAATGGTTTATGAGAACCTTCTTTATAAGTTTCATCAATTAATTTTTTTAATAAGTAATGGGCTCGATCTGGTCCATCTTTACTAATGACCGAACTTAAGGAGTCTAACCACTCTTGCGTTTCGACTGGATCAATATCAGCTCCATTTGGACGGGCATGAATTTTTTTTATTTGTTCCTTTTTAGGTTTTTGAATTTGAGCTGACTCAGCTTCTTTAATAATTTTTTCAGTTTCTGGTAAAATATCCTCTTTTTTAAATATTTCTTTTTTTAATACTAGGGGCTTTGTTGTTTCTTTTTTTGTTTCTACAGAAGTTTTAGTTTCTTCATTTTCAATAACCGCTAAAATTGCACCTTTTGAAACTTTATCTCCAATTTTAACTTTTACAGAAGATATTTTTCCTGCAAGTGTTGATGGAACTTCTACGCTAGACTTATCGCTTTCCAAAGTAACAATTGGATCATTTTTATTAATTAAATCACCAGATTTTACTAAAATTTCTATTATTTCAACATTTTCAAAATCACCTATATCTGGAACGGTTATATTTGTTGCCATAATTATTGTTTTATTTATACCACAATTTAATCCTTTTTCAGCCATGTAAATGTTCACACTACAGCTATGACGCTAATTCTAGAAAACTTGGGAAAATTATTCCAGCCTAGGTATAAAAATTTAGATACAAAATTTTGGATACAAAAAGCAATTTTAAAAAAATACTTTAAGAAAAATTAAAAATCTCGTTCAACACACATTGCAATTCCCATGCCCCCTCCTATACAAAGAGTCGCTAATCCTTTTTTTGAGTTTCTTTTGTTCATTTCATGTAAAAGTGTTACAAGCACCCTTGTTCCTGATGCTCCTATAGGATGTCCTAGCGCAATGGCTCCCCCATTAACATTCACTTTTTCTTTGGGTATTCCTAAATCTTTTATTACAGCTAAACTTTGAGCTGCAAATGCTTCATTGGATTCAATTAAATCCAAATCACTAATTTTCCAACCAGCTTTTTCTAAAGCTTTTTTTGACGCAGGAATTGGTCCTGAACCCATTAAAGAAGGATCTACACCACATGTTGCCCAAGAAGCAATTTTTGCTAAGGCTTTTAAATTTCTTCTATTAGCTTCTTTTTCACTCATTAAAACTACTGCAGCAGCTCCATCATTAATACCAGAAGCATTACCTGGTGTTACAGTTCCGTTTTTTTTAAAAGCTGGTTTCAATTTTGTGAGTCGCCCCATTGTCATACCTGCTCTAGGATGTTCATCAATCTCAAATTTATTTATTTTTTTTTTTGATTTTAAAATTACTGGTACTATTTCTGTTTTAAATTTTCCTTCCTTCTGCGCCTTTTCAGCTTTATTCTGTGAAGATAAAGCAAATTCATCCTGATCTTTTCTAGTAATTTGCCATTTAGCAGCTACATTCTCAGCGGTAACACCCATATGATAACCATTGAATGCATCCCACAACCCATCTTTTACCATGGTATCAACGAGATTTGACTTTTTCAATTTTTGCCCGCCACGAAAATTAATAGCATGAGGAGCATTTGTCATGCTTTCTTGCCCTCCAGCAATAACAATATTTGAATCGTTGGACATGATTGCCTGATATCCAGCTGCAACAGATCTTAAACCTGAGCCGCAAACTTGATTTATAACATAAGCAGTTTTTTCCACTGGTAAGCCAATGTTAATTGCTGCTTGTCTTGACGGATTTTGCCCTGCACCTCCGGTTAAAACTTGCCCCATTATTAATTCATCAATATCATCAGAATGTAAATTTGATTTCTTTAAAACATCTTTTGCAACAAAAGATCCCAATTCATGTGCTTGTATGTTTTTTAAAGAACCTCGAAATGTTCCAATTGCAGT
>CACLKP010000026.1 GCA_902607585.1 uncultured Pelagibacteraceae bacterium | reverse complement strand
TTAAATCACTAGACAATTTTATTAAACAAAGATCAACAAATAGGAAAAAAATAATTGAATCTTTAATGAAAAATCAATTGTGGAATAATCAAGTTACTTTTATAAATGAAAACAAGAACGTTAAACCATCATGGTTTGGTATTGGTATGTTATTTAACAAAAAATATGAAAATAAAAAAAATAAAATAATAAAAAAGTTAAATTCTTTAGGCATTGAAACTAGACCTTTAATAAGTGGTAATTTTACAAAGCAACCAGCAATTAAAAAATATAATATATTAAAAAAAGGAATTTCATTTACCAATGCTGATATTGTTAATGATTTGGGTTTTTTTATTGGATTATCTATAAATGCGATTTCGTCTAATAAACTAAAAAGATTTACGGAAGTTTTTTTTAAATCATTTAATCAATAATTGAAACAACTATTAATTAACAATGAATAAGTATAAAAATTGCAAAAGTACAAAATTAATAGCAGGAGTAAACTTTATTAATTAATCTTTTAATTAATTTTTCTTCATTAATTATAGAATATTTTTGAATAAGCTGTTTTCTTTGGAAACGAGTTTTTTGAACCCAATTCTTTGGATAGTTATTAACAGTGTTTAAAATTTCTTCACAGAAATGTTTAATATTTCCACTTTCTATTTCTTCAAAAATAGGTTTTCTAAAAAAATCCTTTCCGCCTTCTCCTGTATAACCAATCACTTTATTACCAGCTATAGCTGCCTCGATAGGAGGCATTCCAAGACCTGTTATATATGAGAAAGATAAGAATATTTTAGAACTGCACAATTTTTTAAAAAGCTGCTTTTCATCTAAATTGCTCAATGGTTCAATTCGCCACTTTTTTGGTAATTTCTTAAACAAAAATAATGATAAAATATGGAAATGATCAGTTAATGCTCTTGGAATAAATGTTATTAAATTATCTTTTTTCTTAGGTATTTTAAATTTTTTATGATCAATTGATAAATTCATTTTAAAAACTTTATTTCTACAATTAGGAAAAATAAATTTAACACACTTAGAAGTATCTTCAGATACTGTTAAAATAAACTCTGCCTTGCTATAGGATTTTGATAATTTTTCATGATCATAAAACGAATTCATTGCATATGCTCCCAGTGCAAATATTGCATATTTAATTTTTTGCCTAATTAAAAGATCATACGCAAAATGAGCCCATATTTCTGGGATAATAACAAAATCTGTATTAGGATTAAAATTCATATCACTTTTAATTTGAATTTTATTTTTATTCCAAGATGATGATGGAATAAAATTACTTGCTGCTTTCATTTCATTTGCAAGCCAGCCATAATTTTTTGAATTTTTATTATAAAAATTTTTTTTTAAAGATAATCTAAATTTAGCCATTTTCTTTTTTTTTAAGTGTAAAATTTTAGAAGAGATATTTTCTATTCCAAATTTATTAATTATTTTACTATGTTGGTAAATTACCTTAGATCCTCCGGAAGCCCTCTTATGTGCTGGCATTAAATAGATAATATTTATTTTTTTTTTGTAATTCATGATTAGTTATACTAATTATTAGTTATAATAATTATTAAAGAAGTTTCCAACCTATAAAGATTTATTTAATCAGAGGTTTTGAAAGTCTAAAAGTATCTTTTTCATATTCTTTACCTCCTCTTGGTCCTTGAGTAAAAACCAAATATTCAGAATATTCAATAGCTTTTATTGCATGGGACTCGTTTAAAGAAGTAACAACAAGATCACCTCTTGATAATATCATTTCTTGCATACCTTTATTTCCTTTTTTCGTAACAACTTTTATCTTTCCTTTTATTAAATAGTTCCATTGTATAGTTTTCTTGTGAAAATGATTACCTCTAATCTTTCCTTTTTTTTGTGTAATGTACGTAATAGCATTTATTTTTTTTTTTTCCAATAAATCAATAATAACGCCTCTGGTATCACGATGATTAATTTTAATTTTTATTTTTTTCATTTTTTTTATATGAGATAATTTTTATATTTGGTATTGGAATTATAAATTTACCTCCCTTTTTTAAATATTGAATATTATTATTTATAATCTCTTTTGAAAAATTCCAAGCAAGTAAAAGAGCATAATCTGGCTTTGATTTTAAAATTTTGTCATCAGAATAAACAGGTATGTTTCCACCTGGCGTATACAAATTTTGTTTAATTGACGATTTTTCTGTTGCATATTCAACAAAATCTTTATCTATCTTACAATAATTGAGCAAAGTCATACCTTTGGCCGGAGCACTTAAAATAATTATTTTTTTTCTATCTTTTTTTAATTTGGTTAATAATGCAGTTAATTTAATTCTGTTTTGAATTACTTTTTTTTGGAAATTAATTAGTACTTTTTTAGAATTTAATTTTGCCCTATTTTCCATTTCACAAATTTTAGTGACAGATTTTTTGACTTTATAATTATCAATTCCAGATATAAAAATTCTAATCGATCCTCCGTGAATATCTCTTTGCTTAATATCTACTATTTCTAAATTAAATTTTTTTAAAAAAGAAATTAGAGGTATAACTGAAATATAGGATAAATGTTCATGATAAATAGTATCATATTCTAAATATTTAATTAGATGTAAAAAATGCGGAACCTCAATAACAAAAATTCCTTTTTTTTTATCCATAAGATTCTTAATATTTTTCAAAAATAATCTCAAATCATTTACGTGGGCAAATACGTTTGTTCCCGTTATCACTTTTGCCTTCCCATATTTTGCTAAGATTTTATGAACAGTATCTTTGTTGAAAAAGTTATTTATTGTTGGAATGCCTCTTCTGATTGCTATTTTACAAATATTTGAAGCTGGATCTATACCCATAATTCTTAGTTTTCTTTTTTTAAAAGCACTGAGCAAAACTCCTGTGTTACTACCAATATCAACAGCAAGATCGTTTTTATCTAAATTGTATTCATGAATGATTGATAGAGCAAATTCATCAAAGTGTTTTTTTACTTGATAGGTTAATGAAGACTCATATGGATAATTTTGTTGATATAATATTTTTGGTTCAACTACATAATTTAATTGTTTAAAACCGCAACTACTACAGCTAAAAACCTGGAGAGGGTAATATACTGTTGAATTGTTTAACTCTACCTTTTTTTTAAATTGATCTGAAGGTGGATGAAAACCCAGATCTAAAAATTTAAATAATTTTTTGCTGTTACACAATCTGCACTTATTCAAAATCATAAATATTTAAAGATAATTTTTTTAATTTTATTTATAACATATTTTTGTTGCACTAAAGTAATTGATAAACCTGTCGGCAAGTATAACCCATTTTTACCCAAATGTTCAGCAACTGGTAATTTAGTATTTTTAAAAAATCCCATTTTTTTTAAAATTGGCTGTCGATGAAGTGGCCAAAAAAAATTTCTTGTTTCTATTCCGTATTGCTTTAACTTTTTCATTAGAGTATTTAATCCAATGGGTGAGTTCTTTTTTAACACTAATCCATATACCCAATAAATATTCTTAGCATATTTTTTTTTATCTAAAGGGGTATTAAAAATTTTAATTTTTGATAATTCCTTACTATAAATTTTTCCTATGTTTCTTTTTTTTATTATAAAACGATTTAATTTTTCAAGTTGTGCAAGACCTATGGCTGCCTGTAAGTTTGTAAATCTATAATTCCAACCTAGATCATAATGGAGAAAACGTCTTTTATCATTGAAACAAATATTTCTTAAGCTTTTACACTTATCTGCAATCTGTTTGTTGTCTGTAACTATCATGCCTCCCTCTCCTGTAGTGATATGTTTGTTTGCATAAAAACTAAAAGTGGAAACATCTCCAAAGCTTCCACATTCTTTATTTTTATATTTTAAACCCAGCACCTCAGCAGCATCCTCAATCACTCTCAATTTGTATTTCTTAGCAATTTTTAATAAAGGATCCATATCAATGGGTAGCCCATATATATGGGGAGCAATAATAGCTTTTGTTTTCGAAGTAATAATATCTTCAATTTTCTTAACATCCATATTCCACGTGACTGGATCACTATCAACCAATATTGGAACAGCTCCACATCTTATTATTGGTAATATACATGAAATTATTGTGAAAGAAGGAAGTATCACTTGATCTTTTTTTTTTATATTTAATGATTCAACAGCTAATTGAAGAGCTGCAGTTCCATTAGAAACAGATATAGCAAATTTTCTTTTTAATCTTTTAGCAAATTTTTTTTCAAACTCTTCAACAAAAGGACCACCTGATGAAACAAAACCATCTGTAATACACTTTTGTAAATATTTTTTTCATTTCCATAAAGATATGGTTCATTTACTGGAACTTTAAATTTCATCATTGTTTTCTTATATACCGTTCTAGTTTAATCATAAAATAAAAGCTGTGCCTACCGTGTTCCTGCTGCATAGTCAAAATTTTTATTCAACATATAAACTACTATCAATATCACTATCAATTCCTTGAGGATCTAATAATCCTTTTTTTAATATTTCTGATATTTTTGCATCGGAACTCCATGAAGCAAAATTAATTGATTTACTAAATATTTTAGGAAAAGTATTATCATATTTTATATTACTATTTATTGCCCAGACCAAATCTATATCATTGTTTATCGCCCAATTAATAATTTGTATCAAAAGTTCATTTTCCAATGGTCTTTCGGTTGAATACGTAAATAGAATATTAAGTCTTCTAATATTTTCAACCTTGTAGATATGGACAATTGCAAAATTATTATTAAATTCAAAAAAAAATATATCTTTTTTATAAGGACATTCCATCAATCTCCAGTGTAACCATTTTTCATCTCTAATAATTTCAGCAAACTCATGATTATTTTGTATTTTAATTTTTGTTTTAAATGAATCGTGTATAATTTTAAAATTATCATTTATGTTATAAGGATTGATTAAAGTATCTCGATTATATTTTTTTTTAATAAAATGTCTTAATGTTTGATTAATAAAATTAAACTTAAATTTTCTTGTTAGAGGCAAAAATTTTAGCGCGTTAATTGGTCTTACCAACCTTTTTGTAGATAAATTATTTTTCCATCCCAATTTTTTAAAAATTATTAATGATTGATTGTTACAAAAAGATATTTGGTTTGGACAGATTTTCATCCATTCTCTAGTCAAAATTTTACCAAAACCTTTATGCTGATATTGAGGGAGAATTGCAAAATCAACAAAATAAATTGCTGTAACTTTACTTTCTAAAATATTTAAATCAATAGGCTGAACTCCAGCTTGACCAATTACTTTATTATCCACTGAAATAATTAAAGGTTCGAATTTACTATAACCTACTCTATACCACCAATGCCAATTATTAGTTAAACTTTTGTATCTTTTATGATAAGTTTTTTTATAAAAATCTGATAGTTGACTTTTGTCAATTTGAGAAATTTTATTAATTTTATACTCTTGCATGTAATCTTTATTAACTAAAAATTTATTATGTTTTCAAAAATAAAAAACTATATAACAGATAATACTGGAATTCTAATTCGTATCGACGATATTGCCGAAAATATGAACTGGGATTTAATGGAAAAATCAGAATTATTATTTGAAAAATACGGAGTTAAACCTGTTTTGGGAGTTATTCCTGAAAATAAAGATAATGAACTTTTAATATATCCGAAAAAAAACAATTTTTGGGACAAGGTAAGAGCCTGGAAAGATAAAAGATGGGAAATTGCAATGCATGGACATACACACATATACGATAAAACTTGCCACAATGACGATTATTTTAATTATGGAGGAGGATCGGAGTTTTTTGGACATTCACTTGAAGTCCAAATGTTAAAAATTAAAAATGGATTAAAAAAGTTCGATAGTGAAAAAATTAAGATTAGAACATTTTTTGCACCTAACCATACGTATGACAAAAATACATTCATTGCCCTAAAAAATTGTGGCATTAATGAAGTTATAGATGGATATGGTCTTATGCCCTATATAGAATATGATATAAAATTTATTCCACAATTATTTTATAACTTATATGCACTTCCTTTTGGTATTCAATCTACTCAAATCCATTTAAATTATTGGAAGCAAAAAGATTTTATTAACTTTGAAGAATTTATTCAAAAAAATGCAAAAAAGATTATTACCTATGATCAGGCTATAGAAAAAGTAAATAATAATTTTTCTTATACGCTGATTAAAAATGTATTAATAAAAATGCTCAGATTTAAACGTATTATAAGAAGAAGATAAACCTTAATATACTCCAACTACGATTGCTTCATTTTTATCAAGTACTTCATTTTAATTTGTTTTTCTTCTAAGTTGCTCTAATTTAATTTTTTTAATTAAACTATTATTTTTATCGTAAAGTAATTTAAATTTGATTAAGCTATTAATTTTAACTTTAACATTACTAATATTTCTTACTTCTATATTATCAGCAACAACACTTACTGGTCTTTTTTGAATATTTAAGTTCTTAATTTTTATTAAAGAAGACGAGGAAATAATTTTTCCCTCCCACCTTCTCGGTCTAAAAGGACTTATTGCAGTAATAGCAAGTTTTTTTGAATTTAATGATAAAATTGGACCTCCTACTGACAGATTATATGCTGTACTTCCAGCTGGTGTTGAAATAAGAACACCGTCGCAAACCAATTTTTTAATTAATATTTTTTTTCCATTTGTAATTTGTAAAGATGCTGTTTGTCTACTTTGTCTTAGCAAAGAAATCTCGTTAATTGCAATAGCAGAAAAAGTTTTATTATTTTTTGTTCTAGCTTCCATTTCTATAGGGGAGATAGAAAATAATTTTGCTTTAGAAATACTTTTATCAATATTGAATTTTTTAAATTTATTCATTAAAAAGCCTATTGTACCGATATTTATTCCATAAAAAGGCTTATTATATTTTTGATATTTTTTTAAAGTCTGAAGCATCAGCCCATCTCCACCCAAAACAACAATTATATTTGATGATCGGCAAGTATAATTTTTATATTTGGCTAAAAA
>CACLKP010000025.1 GCA_902607585.1 uncultured Pelagibacteraceae bacterium | reverse complement strand
TTGGCAAGGTTTATATTTATTTGAGCATCGTCTCGAACAACACACAAGAATATTATCCCATCACTTGATTGGAGATTAATTACTTTATAAGATAATAAAAATGTATAATAAATTTGGTCAATTTATAGATGGAAAATGGCAATCCTCTGCAAATAAAGGGACTTATGATGTTATAAACCCAGCAACCGAAGAAATAATTGGAAAAGCTTCTAAAGCATCTCCGACAGATGTTGATAAAGCTTTAAAATCTGCTGAAAAAGGATTTGAAGTTTGGAAAAAAGTTAAACCATGGGAGAGATCAAAAATAATTAGAAAAATAGCTGATGAAATTAGAAAGAAAAGTAAAATTTTAGCTAACTGGATGACGTTAGAAACAGGAAAAACGCTTGCCGAAGGTGAAGCTGAAGTGAGCGCTGCAGCAGATATTTTTGAATGGAACGCTGAGGAAACCAAAAGAATTTATGGCCAATTGTTACAAAGTAGATTTGATAATACAAAAATTCAAATTATCTACCAGCCAGTTGGTGTTGTTGCTGCACTAACACCATGGAATTTTCCATTAATTTTAGCAGCTAGAAAAGTTTCTGCTGCGCTTGCCGCTGGCTGTTCAGTAATTTGTAAACCGGATGTAATAACTCCAGGTACAGTTATGGAAATGGTAGATATTATTAAAGATTGTGGAGTACCTCCCGGAGCTGTAAATTTACTTTCTGGAGATCCAGCAAAAATAACAACTCAATTACTTTCATCAGATATTGTTAAAAAAGTTTCAATAACAGGTTCCACACGAGTTGGAAAAATTATTTTAAAACAGGCTGCAGACAAAGTTCAAAGAGTTACAATGGAGTTAAGTGGACATGCACCTTTTATAGTTTTTGATGATGCAAACACTGACAAAGTTACAGATATTGCCATGGCATGTAAATATAGAAATAATGGACAAGTTTGTATTTCACCAAGCAGATTTTATATACACGAAAGTAAAAAAGAAGAATTTGTTAAATCTTTTTTAGAAAAAACTAAAAAATTAAAAATTGGAAATGGTTTAGATGAAGGAGTTCAATTAGGGCCTTTAACTACAAAAAAAAGACTGGAGGAGGTAGAACAACTTGTCGAAGAAACAAAAAAAGAGGGAGCAAAAGTTTTATGTGGAGGTCAAAGACCAGCTGGTTTTAACAAAGGTTATTTTTATGAACCTACAATTTTTGATAATGTAAAAGACAATTTTAAAATTATGACAGTTGAACCTTTTGGTCCTCTATCACCAATTACTACATTTAAAAGTTTTGACGAAGTTATAGAAAGAGCGAACAATCATTCAGCTGGTTTAGCAGGTTATGTCTGTACAAATTCTATGGACTTGGCTCACAAAACATCTGAGGCATTAGAAACCGGTATGGTCGCTGTTAATACGCCGTTTTTATCGTCCGCAGAAACCCCTTTTGGTGGAATTAAGCAAAGTGGGTATGGAAGAGAAGGCGGGTCTGTCGGAATCAAAGATTACCTCAACATTAAATATACCCACCTAGGAATTAATGGCTAATGAGGAAAATCTTATATGCAAATAGGATTTGATGCTGGAGCAACTAAAATAGAGAGTGTTGTTTTAAATGAGTAAAAGATTAGAGAATAAAAATATAATTGTTACTGCCGCAGGACAAGGAATTGGAAGAGCTACAGCAATTGCATTTCATAATGAAGGTGCAAAAGTAATAGCAACAGACATTAATGATAAAACTTTAAAGGTTTTAAATAAGGAATATCCAAATATTAAAGTTAAAAATTTAGATTCGACAAACAAACAAACCATTGAACAATTTTCTGCATCATTGGATAGAGTAGATGTTTTATTTAATGCAGTTGGTTTTGTTCATCATGGAACAATACTTGATTGTGATGAAAAAGATTGGGATTTTTCATTTAATGCAAATATTAAATCAATGTACTTAATGACAAAATCTATTATTCCCAAAATGATCAAACAAAATAAAGGAAGCATTATTAATATTTCTTCAATTGTCTCAAGCTTAAGAGGGTTACCAAATAGATTTGTTTATGGAACTACAAAGGCCGCTATTATTGGATTTACTAAATCTATAGCATCAGATTACATAAAAAATAATATCAGATGTAATGCAATAGCTCCTGGAACAGTTCATACACCATCATGGGAAAGAAGAGTTCAGGCGGCCAAAGATCCAGTGCAAGCAAAAAAAGATTTTATTGCTCGTCAACCCATGGGCAGAATTGGAGCTCCAGAAGAGGTTGCGTCACTTGCGGTTTATCTAGCTAGTGATGAGTCAGATTTTGTAACTGGAATAGTACATCCTATTGATGGTGGCATGTCAATTTAACCAGAATAGAGCATTAAATTTGTTAGTTAAAACTTCAAAACCAGAATGTGTATGGAAAAGTAAATCTACTTTAGGAGAGGGTACATTATGGGTAAAAAATTTAAATTCATTATTTTTTGTTGATATAAAAAAAAAGAAAATACTAACTTTAAATCTTAAGACAAATAAGAAAAAAATATTAAAATTAAATAAAGAAATTGGGTTTATTGCTCAAATAAAGAAAAATATTTTTATACTTGGTTTAAAATCTGAGCTTAGAATTATAAATTTAAAAGATCTAAAAACTCTTTATTCGTTACCTATAGAATCTAACATACCCAACAATAGAATAAATGATGGAAAGATTGATCCTATGGGTCGTTTATGGTTTGGAACAATGGATAATTTAGAAAAAAAGCAATCAGGATCTTTATATTGTTTAGATAAAAATTTAATCTTACATACAGTTGATGATGGATATTTTATAACTAACGGACCCGCATTTATTAATAAAAACAATTTTTATCATACAGATAGTAGAAAAAAAACAATTTATAAAATTAAAATAAATAATAAATTTAAAATTATAAAAAAAGATATATTTGTAAAATTTAAAGAAAATACAGGTTCACCCGATGGAATGACCACAGATAATAAAAATAATTTATGGGTCTGTCATTATAATGGTGGACTCATATCTGTTTATGATTTGATGGGTAATCAAATACATCAAATTCATCTTCCAGCAAAAAATATTACAAATTGCACATTTGGAGGATCACTAAACAATGAGCTTTTTATTTCAACAGCGCTTAAAGGTATGAAAGTAAACGAAATAAAGAAATACCCCTTATCCGGAAGCTTGTTCAAAGTTAAGACAAATTTAAAAGGAAAAAAACCTATATCTTTTAAAACTTTGTATTCAGTATTTTAACAATCCAGAGTGTTTGTTTTTTCCCAATCTGTTATTGGCTCTTTTTTTGAAAAAGTTTCTTTTGAATTAAAATCTTTTAATTCTTGCTGTTTTAATTTTAAGTAGCTCGTAATATTTTTTTCTCCAAATGCCGACAATAAAACTTCACTACTACTTAAATACTCGAGTGCATTTTCTAAGTTTGAAGGAAGTTTTTTTATATTTGGATAATTGTCACCATCAGTATACATATTTACGAATAAGGGTTGTCCAGGATCACGTCTTTTTTCCATACCATCAATTCCAGCTGCAATTACTCCAGCTTGAAGAAGATAAGGATTAGCAGAACCGTCCATTAATCGTAATTCAAATCTTCCTGGATCAGGAATTCTAATCATATGAGTTCTATTGTTTCCTGTGTATGATATTTTGCTTGGTGACCAAGTAGCTCCTGATGTAGTAATTGGCGCATCAATTCTTCGATAACTATTAATTGAAGGATTAAAAAATGAGCTTAGAGCTTCGGCTGAGTCCAAAACTCCTCCCAAAAAGTTATAAGCTAACCTTGTAAGTCCTAGTTTGTCCCCTTTATCCAAAAACAAATTTTTATTTCCGGTCCACAACGATATATGAGCATGGCACCCATTCCCGGTTAAATTTTCAAAAGGTTTTGGCATAAAAGTTGCTCTTAAACCATGTTTTTCAGCAATAGTTTTGACCATAAATTTGAAAAATACATGTCGATCTGCTGTGGTGAGACTGTCAGCGTAATTCCAATTCATCTCAAACTGTCCGTTAGCGTCTTCATGATCATTTTGGTATGGTTCCCAACCTAAATCAATCATTGAATCACAAATTTCTTTTATTAAATCATATTGGCGCATAAGAGCAGACTGATCATAACAAGGTTTAGGTTGTATATCTCTACTGTCTGCAATAGCAGTTCCGTCAGTATTGGTTAAAAAATATTCACACTCAACACCGGATTTCAACACCATATTATCGTTTGCTAATCGTGTGATTTGTTTTTTCAACATAATTCTAGGTGAAGCTTCAACGGGTTTATCGTTCATCCATAAGTCAGAAGCTAACCAACCGACTTCTTTTTTCCAAGGAAGTTGAATCAAACTGTCTGGATCAGGAATAGCAAACATGTCAGCATCCGCTGGAGTCATATCCAACCAGGTGGCAAATCCAGCAAAACCCGCACCACTTTTTTGCATTTCCTTTATAGCTTCTGTTGGAACTAATTTAGATCTTAAGACTCCAAATAGATCAACGAAACTAATTAAAAAATATTTTATTTTTTTTTGTTTTGCTATTTTTGATAAATCTTTTGCCATAAAAAAATTATTTAAAAAATTAAATGTCTATAAGATATTAGTAAAAAAAGTATTATAATAATAATTGCTAAATAAAGTCCATACTTAGAATTTGGCCAAGCAATTCGACTCATTCGATGTGGTATTTCTGGTTTTTTTTGATCCTTGTCGGACATAATAATTTTTTTAAACTTAACATAAAAAAAGGGCGCTGACAAAGCAGCGCCCTAATTTTTAATATTTTATAATATTACCATTCAGCAATATTGCTTTTATAGTCGTTCGGTCCGTGTTTTTTCCTTGCTAACTTTTCTTGCTCTTCAGCTTCTCCATTAGCTGTGGAAACGGTCCATGCTAGCCAGTAAATAATACCAGCTAAGACCCACCACATTTCGGAACCAACCATCGGATAAACTTGTCCTGCGACTTCACTTGCAGATAAGTGATCAATCCAATTTGTTACTGTAGCCATAAATTGTTTCTCCTATCTATTTGATGAAGCAACGGCTCTTTCATCTTTTCGAGCTTGCTCCATAATGTTGTAGTCTAGACCCGCTAATTCTACGTCACGTGGTATACGTAATTTACCCATACCATGAAGTATTTTAGCAAGTATCCAGCCTGGTAAGAAACCAAGGACTCCGAACATAATAATTGCTCCGATAATCATTCCAAGAGGATTGATTGGTGCATAATCTGTACCAACCCACATTGATCCTACACCGTATCCAGATGAAGGATAACCCCATAAAACAAAACCGCAAATTACAAGTCCGACAACTCCAGCATAACCATGCACGGCAACTGCGCCAACAGCATCATCAATTTTAAACGTACGTTCAACCCAGTAATGCAATTTGTATGCAATTGCTGTACCAACACCTGCAATAATTAAAGATTGCATTGGGTGATACAAGTCATTACCTGCTGAAGCTGCAATGATACCAGCTAGTCCTCCAGAGTAAGTCCAGAATGGATCGCCTTTAGATATCCAATACCCCGCTAACAATCCTCCAGCTAGAGATAGCAAGAAGTTCATTGTAATACCGCTTAGTGTTGTTGGTGTTACATAGATGTTAGTCGCTGTAAAGTATGTTACGCCTTCCATTCCATATTCAGGTCCCAAGTCAAATATTGGAATATTACACGCTGCATAGAATCCCCAAAAGCCTGTATAAATTAAAAACAGTCCTATACAAACTAACCATGGGTTTCTTGGCCCAATATTTCTTGGTTCTCCACTAGATGAAAATTTTCCAATCCGTGGACCTAATACCGCAAGTACACCTAAAGCAAACCCACCACAAATTGCGTGAATTACGCCAGAAGCATATGCGTCGTGATAACCTAACATCTTAAGCATCCAACCATCGAAGTGCCATCCCCAAGACGCATCAATCGACCAGAACACAGAACCAATTGCGATGGCCAGTATGCCAAATGCAAAAGTTGTAATTCTTTCGATAACTGCTCCTGAAACGATAGACGCTGCTGTCCAAGAAAATAATAAGAACGCAGCCCAGAAAACTCCCATGATATGGTCGCCAAGATTAACCGCCATTAAAGCATTTGTAGGATTAGCAAGTTCGTTTGCGCCAAATCCTCCACCTAAAACTAAACCAGTACTCTCAGTCATTATAGACGGAGCGATACCCGGTCCAGTAGGAAATGCCCAGTATATCCACCAACCGAAGAAAAACCATGTGATTGTTACCAGTGGTATCAGCAAAGTGTTTTTCATCAACGTGTGTTGATGGTGTTTATAACGGGAAGCTCCAACTTCATACATACAGAATCCCACGTGAATTAAAAACATGAGTACTACTGTCATCCAGTAGTAAAATTCTGTAAATATGGTTGTTAGAGCGCCTAATTCATTATCCATATTTTACCTCCCTTAATAAAACAAAATGCTCAGAACATAGTCCCAAGCATTTTTTGTTGTAAATATTGTATTGTGTGCGATGCGCAGTACAAGACTATAGAATTGTTATCTAGCAACGCTTTTTGTTAATAAAACAACTTGGGATTGTATTATTTTTAGAATTTTTTGTATGCTTTTTTTAAATCTACAAGGGGATGTTTAGGGGACATTTGAAATTTTACTAAAAGTTCTCTTGCTATCATATCTCTGTCTTGCTGATTGTTAGGTAATTTTATTTTTTTTGGAATAGTAACCCAACCATTTGCATTTCTACAAAAAACGGCAGGACGGTTTTCCTCGTAACCCATATGAACATCTTCTAACCAATTAAGATCGTCCCAACCCATATATTCAACATATTTTTTTAGAAATGGAGTAATTTTTTTATAATCTGGCAGCAAGTTTACATCATATCGATAACCAATATGTTGGCCGATCATTTTTTCCCTAGCAGTTTCTTTTGACTTACCTAATTTAACTTTTTTTTCTTTTATTTTTTTAGTTTTTTTTTTAGCCATAATTAATCCTTATATTTTGTGGAAGTCATCAATACCAACCGTGTGATTAGTTCCAGATAGAGGTACTTTTGCTAAAGCAGAAGCTTCCATAGTTAATGCAGCTAAATCTTCTGGCTCTAATGAATGAATATTAGTTTTTCCACAAGC
>CACLKP010000024.1 GCA_902607585.1 uncultured Pelagibacteraceae bacterium | reverse complement strand
GTAGTACTAAGTCAAAGATTTGAATGTAAGTTAACAAAAAACCCTTTAGAAATATATAAAAAATTAAGACTAACCAATCCTTCTCCTTTTATGTTTTTTTTTAATTTTAATGACTTTCAAATAATTGGAAGTAGCCCTGAAATATTAGTAAGATTAAGAAAAAATAAAATCACCGTTAGGCCAATTGCGGGAACACGACCACGAGGAACAAATCCAAGAATGGACGCATTTTATAAAAAACAACTTTTAAATGATAAAAAAGAATTATCTGAACATCTAATGCTTTTAGATTTGGGTAGAAATGATGTTGGTAAAGTATCAAAAATTAATTCCGTAAAAGTTACCGAAAAGTTCAGAATAGAAAAATACTCACATGTAATGCATATTGTTTCTAATGTGGAAGGTAATTTTGATAAAAAACAATCATTATTAGACACCATGCTAGCTGGGTTTCCAGCTGGTACAGTTACTGGGGCACCAAAAATTAGAGCAATGGAAATTATAGATGAGCTAGAAAAATCTAAAAGAAAAATGTATGCAGGATCTATTGGATATTTTTCTGCTAACAAGAATTTTGATACTTGTATTGCTTTAAGAACTGCTCTTATAAAAAATAATAAATTTTATATACAATCTGGAGCTGGAATTGTTGCTGACAGCATTCCAGAAAAGGAATATTTAGAAACAGTAAATAAAGCGAAAGCATTAATCAATTCTCTAAATTAAGAAATGAAAATTTTACTTATAGATAATTATGATAGTTTTACTTATAATTTATATCATTACCTCTCAGCGTTAAAATGTAAAGTTGAGGTTTATAGAAATAATAAGATTGAAATTAATAAAATTAAAAAAAGTAAATACCAAAAAATTGTAATTTCACCAGGACCTGGCAATCCTGATCAAGCAGGAAATTGTTTAAAAATAGTTAAACATTTTTATAAAATAGTTCCTATATTAGGAGTTTGTTTAGGTCATCAAATTATTGGACAAGCATTCAAATCTAAAATAGTAGTTGCAAAAAAATTAATGCATGGAAAAACAAGTCTTATAAAAAATAGTGGAAAGGGTATTTTTAAAGGTTTAAAAAAAGTCATATCAGCAACTAGATACCATAGCTTGATTATAGACAAAAAAAGTCTTGGTAAAGACCTTGTTATTACAGCAGAAACTGAAGATAAGATAATTATGGGAATAATGCACAAAAAGCATAACGTGCATGGTGTTCAATTTCACCCTGAAAGTATTAAAACTCCCAAAGGCATAAAATTATTAAAGAATTTTTTAGAATATTAAATTACTTATGAAAAAAGAAGTAGAGCTCATAAAAAATATTGCTGACGGCAAAGATTTAAGCTTTGATGAAAGTAAATCGATTTTTCTTAGTATTATGAGTGGAAATATTGGAGAAGATTTAATTTTTAAATTTTTAACAGGTTTATCTGCAAAAGGTGAAACAGCAGATGAAATAGCAGGTGGTGTATATGTTTTAAGAGAAAAATCTCTAAAAGTTAAAGCGCCAAAAAATATAATCGATACATGTGGTACTGGGGGTGATGGAAAAAATACACTTAATATATCAACAGCCTCCTCTCTACTATTGGCTAGTATGGGTATTAAAGTCGCTAAACATGGCAATAAAGCTCTTTCATCAAAATGTGGTTCCGCTGATGTTTTAGAAAGATTAAAAATTAACATTAATTTAAAACCAGATGGAGTTTCAAACAGCATAAAAAAAAATAATTTTGGCTTTATGTTTGCTCCAAATTATCATCTAGCGATGAGATATGTGGCTCCTATAAGAAAAAAAATTGGTTCAAGAACTATATTTAATCTATTAGGACCCTTAAGTAGTCCTGCCGATGTAAAAAGGCAAGTTGTAGGAGTTTTTGCGAAAAAATGGATACTACCTTTTGCTAATGCTTTAAAAAATTTACAATCAGAACATGCTTGGATAATACATAGCGAGGATGGAATGGATGAAATTTCTCCATTTACAATAACTAACATTGCGGAATTAAAAGATGGTAAAATTAACGAAATTAAAATAGATCCTAAAAAAGTTGGAGTAAAATTTGCTAATCCAGATAATTTAAAAGGTAAAGACCCCGATTATAATGCTAGCAAGATAATAGATATTTTTAGTGGGGCTAAAAACGAGTTTTCGGAAGCGGTATGTTTAAATTCAGCTGCAGGGCTTATTGTGAGTAATAAAGTTAATAAATTTGAGGAAGGCTATGAATTGTCGAAAAAATATTTAGAATCTGGTAATGCACTGACTCACCTAAAAAAAATTCAAACTTTCTAAAATGACAAACATATTAAAAGAAATTATCAATAAAAAAAAAGAAAGAATCCTAAATTACAAAAAAAATTATTCTACAAATAGACTCTTAGATGATATTAAAAATGTAAATAATTATATCAATTTTAAAAATAAAATAAGAAAAAGAAACCTAGAAAAAAAAATATCAATAATAGCAGAAATTAAAAAAGCAAGCCCTTCAGCCGGTATAATTGTAAAAAATTTTGATCCTTTAAACATTGCAAAATTATATGTAGAAAATGGAGCTTCTTTCATTTCTGTTCTTACTGAGGAAGATTTTTTTTTAGGTAAGCTTGAATATATAAAAAATATTAAGAGTAATTATAAAGTCCCCATATTATGCAAAGACTTCTTTATAGATACATATCAAGTTGCCTTAGCTAAGAGTTTTGGAGCTGATTGTATTTTAATAATTTTGTCTGCTGTTGATAAAATTCTTGCTAAAGATATATATCAAACGGCACAGAATTTAAATATTTCAACTTTAATTGAAGTCCATTCAGAAAATGAGGCTGAAATTGCTTTGTCTTTCGAAGATTCTATTATTGGAATAAATAATAGAAATTTAAAAACTTTAAAAATTTCTTTAAACACATCGGTGAAGCTTTCTAAAATATTGAATTCTCACAAGAACCCATTGGTATGTGAAAGTGGAATAAATTCGGCTGAAAATATAAAATTTATTATAGAAAATACAGAGATCTATAACTTTCTTATTGGCGAGTCGCTTCTCAGAAATGGAGATATAGGATCAAAACTAAAAGAATTTTCGCAAATAAAGCTTTAAAATTAAGGCTTTTTAGTTATTGATTTAAAATTAGAACTTTTATAGAACATTAAATGTACGATATTTGTTCTATGCTAACTAAAAAACAAAAAAACTTACTATTATTTATAAATAAGAAAATTAGATCTACTGGCGTTTCTCCTTCTTACGAAGAAATGAAAAATTCACTAAATTTAAAATCGAAATCAGGAATTCATAGACTTATTTCCGCTCTTGAAGAAAGGGGTTTTATTAGAAGATTAGCACACAAAGCCAGAGCATTAGAAGTTTTGAAATTACCTGAAACAGCTAGCGCGAATGACATTTATAACTCTTTTTCTCCAAGTGTAATTAAGGGCGGATTAGATTCTGAAAATACAAAGAAAAGTATAAATCAAATTCCTGTACTTGGTAAAATTGCTGCAGGAACACCTATCGAAGCAATACAAAATGAGGTTAGTAAAGTTGCCATACCAGAAGAACTAAGTATGAATGGGGAGCACTTTGGTTTAAAAGTTTCAGGAGATTCAATGATCGAGGCTGGAATAAATGATGGTGATACAGTAATAGTAAAAAAAACTAACATAGCTAACAATGGACAAATAGTTGTTGCTTTAATTGATGATCATGAAGCTATGCTTAAAAGAATAAGAAAAAAAGGTAAAGTTGTAGCGCTTGAGAGCGCTAACAAAAGATATGAAACTAAAATTTTTGGTCCTGACAGAGTAAAAGTTCAAGGTGTTCTTGTATCTTTATATAGAAACTTCCAATAAAATAGTCTAATAATAATTTATGAGTTTAGTAGCAACAAGATTTGCTCCATCTCCTACTGGACCTCTACACATTGGTGGAGTTAGAACTGCATTATTTAATTGGTTATTTTCTAAAAATAAAAAAGGTAAATTTTATTTAAGAATTGAAGATACTGATAAAGAAAGATCTCAAGATGAATATAAAGATCAAATTATACAATCTTTAAGATGGATTGGTATTCAACACGATGAAAAAGAATATATTCAATCTAAAAATATCAATAAACATAAAGAAATAGCCGAGGAACTCTTAAAAAAAAGTTTTGCCTATAAATGCTATTGTTCAGAAGAAGAAATAAATGAACAAAAAGCAAAAGCGAAGAAAGCGGGAATACCTTTTACCTATAATAGAAAATGGAGAGATCCAAAAGATTTAGAGATTCCTAAAAATATTAAGCCCGTAGTAAGATTTAAAAGTAAAATTAGTGGTAATAGTATTGTTAATGATTTAGTTCAAGGAGAAATAAATATTTCGAATTCTACGATCGAAGATTTTATTGTCCTACGTAATGATGGATCTCCTACTTATCAATTATCAGCAGTTGTCGATGATCATCTAATGAATATCAGTCACGTAATAAGAGGAGATGATCACAAAATTAATACCTTTAAACAAAAACAAATATATGAGGCAATGAAATGGAAACTTCCAGAATTTGCTCACATACCATTAATACATAGCACATCTGGCAAAAAGCTTTCAAAAAGAGATAATGCATCAACACTTGTTGATTATATTAAAATCGGTATATTGCCCGACGCATTAAGAAATTATTTACTTCGTTTAGGTTGGTCCTATAAAGATAAGGAAATATTTACGCTAGAAGAAAGCATTCAACTCTTTAATTTATCTGGTATTGGTAAATCACCTTCCAAATTAGATATGGATCGAATTTTATCAATAAATGAGCATTATATTAAAAATATAGATGAGAAAAAATTATATGAAATGCTTAAAGTTTATTCTGAAAAATATAAGAAAAAAATCGATAATAAATATGAAAAAAACTTAATTAATTCTATCTATTTTTTAAAAAATAAAGCAAAAAAGCTAGAGGATATATACGAAAATGCTCAATATATACTTAATGATAATATTCAAATTTCATCTGAAGATATAAAACTTTTGGACGAACCTTCTAAGATTATTTTAAAGGATTTTTTGAATGAATATGAAAAAGTTTCAAAGAAAAATAAGAATAATTTGGAAAAAATAATAAAAAAATTAATAGATAAACATAAAACAAACTTTAAAGGAATTGGCCAACCATTGAGAATTGCTCTAACAGGATCTAAGTTTGGTCCTGCTATCTACGATATTCTTTTGTCGCTTGATAAAAATGAGGTCGTTAAAAGGCTAAAGATTATTAAGTAAGACTGAACTTGCAATCTCAGAAGATTTATCTGTTTTAAACTTTCCTAAAATTTCTTGTGTTTTTGCTATTTGCTTTGCCAAAGTCTGCTGATTTATTAAAAGTTCATCTACTGTATTAAATATATTTTTAGAGTTGCACCTAGATTGCAATAGTTCAGGTATAATTTCTTCATTAGCAGCAATATTAATAATGTTAGCGAATTCTACTTTCACTAGTAACTTCACAATAAAAAAATTAATACTATTCATCTTATAAATAATAATAGATGGAATTTTAGCATTACAAATTTCTAAAGATATAGTTCCAGATTTAGCTACCGCAAATATAGATTGTTTAAGAACTTGGGATTTGATTGTTTCATCA
This sequence comes from uncultured Pelagibacteraceae bacterium, assembly GCA_902607585.1. Taxonomy (GTDB): domain Bacteria; phylum Pseudomonadota; class Alphaproteobacteria; order Pelagibacterales; family Pelagibacteraceae; genus AG-414-E02. Next base: position 2,375 of record CACLKP010000024.1, on the reverse strand, counting down.
CTTACAACCTCGCAATTCTTAAGATTTTCTTTAGTCAAAAGTTTTGTCATTAACTGATGATGATCAAAGGTAGAATGAAATATAAAAAACATATCTGTATATTTTTTATTCATTAACCTGACAAATTCAAACAAGATAGGTGTCAAAACGGTAATTTCAGATATTCTACTTCCTGGATAAATAGAAAAAAATAATTTATTTTTTTTAGTAATGTGACTTATATCAATTTTATTTTTTTCTTGTTCTTCTAGTAAAGGATGCCCTGTAAATGTGGAATTTATATTTTCTTTATCAAAATATTTTTTTTCAAAAGGAAATAATAATAAAATATGATCCAAAAAGGATTTTAACTCTTTAACTCTGTGTTCTCTCCAAACATATACTTTTGGTGCTACAAAATGAATAGTTTTGATCTTGGGTTTAAGTTTTTTAACTTTTTTGGCAACTCTCAAGGTAAAATCAGGACTATCCACGGAAAATAAAATATCAGGATTAAATTTAATTATCCCATCTACGGTTTCATTAATTTTCTCTTTTATTTTGAAGATATTTAATAAAACTTTAGTAAAACCAAGATAGGTAATCTCATTTAATTCATAAAGCGATCTTATTCCCAAAGCTTGTAAATGCTCACCACCAACAGATAAATATTCAATATCAGATCTTGAGCTTTTGAGTTGAGTAATAACTTTTGAAGCTAATTTATCTCCTGAAGGTTCTCCAGTTAATACAAATATTTTTTTCATCTTACGATAATAAACATTTTATTTTTGTTAGCAAAACTGATGCAATTCCTTTTTTCTAAAAAGACATTTTGCATACTTTTTAAGACTATTCCTTTAAGCCCAGCAGATTTACATTGAGTAAAAGTTTTTAAGCCCACAGTGGGTAAATCTATTCTCAGATCTTGCTTTTTCTTAGGAAATTTTACTAAAACACCCTTGCTTTTAAATTTTTTACTTTTACATTTCTTTAACATTATTTCTGTACCACCATTGCCTTCAATGGCAACCACTTTCCCATTTCTAGCCACTACCCCTTGACTAAAATTATATTTTCCTAATCGGTTTAATGTAGTCGTGGCTTTTATAATATCAACTTCATCTTCTCTGTTAGGTTTTGTTTTTGTATAACTTCCCTTTTTCAAAGTTAATTCAGGATTAAAAGTTAGTGAGCTTATGGTGCTAATTTTCTCATGTTTTAAAATTTTTATAATTTCCTTTAGTATTGCAGCATCTCCCAGCTTTGAACTTTTAACAATCCTTGAAATATAATAAATTCCTTTAAAATCTAACTTTAATTTGGAAAAATTAGGTTTTTTAACTTTCCCAGCAAACAAAACTTGTTGACACTTGTTTTCTTTAAGTATTTTGATTATTTTTCCAAATTGACCTATAGAAACTGTATGGGAATTCTTGTCCTTTTTAAATTTTCTTCTCTTGGTTAAATCGATGATTAAATATTTTAAATGTCTTGTTTTTATTCTTTTTAGGATTTGAATTGGAAAATTTGTTTCCCCAAATATTAAACCAATCATTGTTCAGATTGCGGCGTACAAATAGGTCTTTTTTTATCCTTTGCTATAAAATTTATGACCTCTGTTACTAAATTGTTTGCATTATATTCACCATTGACCTTACTTAAATTTTCGTGAAGATTTCTTGACGAAAATATTTTTTTATACGCTTTATCAAGCTCCATTATTTTTTTATTATCATACTTTTTTCTTTTGAGACCTATTATGTTAATGCCCCTTAGATAATTTCTGTTTCCAAAAGATAAACCAAAGGGAATCACATCTTTTAAAACCCCAGTCATACCACCTATCATGGCAAGCCTACCAATCCTTGTAAATTGTTGGACGGCAGAATTACCGCCAATAACAACTGAGTCTTCAATTGTAACATGTCCTCCTAAAGGAACATTGTTTGCAATAACTACATTGTTTCCAATATGACAATCGTGCGCTATATGAGATGAAATCATTAATAAGCAGTTGTTTCCTATGACAGTTTTCTCACCTCCACCTTTTGTTCCTGGGTTTATAGTCACATATTCTCTGATGACATTATTTTCACCAATTTCAAGACTGTTAGCTTCACCTTTATATTTCAAGTCTTGAGGAGGGGTTCCTATACTGGCAAAAGGAAAAATTTTTGTTCCTTTTCCTATTTTTGTATTTCCTTCAATATGAACGTTGGAAACTAATTCAACACCATCGCTGATCTCAACTTTTGGACCTATATAACTGAAAGGACCAACTTTTACTTCTTTCCCAATTTTTGCTTTCTTATCTATAATACTTGAATTATGAATCATTTATTCCTATCAACTATAGTGGCTGTCCATTCTGCATCAGCCATTTTTTTTTCATT
>CACLKP010000023.1 GCA_902607585.1 uncultured Pelagibacteraceae bacterium | reverse complement strand
GTAAAAGATTTTCTCTTCCAAATTCAAGAATTATGATTCACCAACCCTCTGCAGGTTATGAAGGTCAGGCAACGGATATAGAAATTCATGCTAAAGAAATTTTAGCTCTTAAAGAAAGATTAAATAAAATTTATTCAAAACATACAAAAAAAAATGAGAATGAGATTAAAGCCGCATTAGAAAGAGATAATTTTATGACTCCAAAGGAAGCAAAAGATTTTGGTTTAATTGATGAAGTTGTGGAAAAAAGATCTTAGACTACTATATTTGGTTGCTGTGCACAACTTGCACTTGATAACTTAGATCTTTAGTTTATTTTAAGAATAAATGATTCGTTAGGTAATTTTATGTCTGAAAAAAGTAATAAAAATATTTTGTACTGTTCATTTTGTGGAAAAAGTCAACATGAAGTAAGAAAATTAATTGCAGGACCCACAGTTTTTATTTGTGATGAGTGTGTAGAACTCTGCATGGATATAATCAAGGAAGAAAACAAAGATTCTTTTGTAAATAATCAAGAAGGGGTTCCAACACCACAGGAAATTTGTAAAGTTTTGGATGATTATGTTATTGGTCAAACTTATGCTAAAGAAGTTTTGTCAGTGGCTGTCCATAATCATTACAAAAGATTAAATTATGAGTCTAAGAATAATAAAGATGTTGAATTATCCAAATCTAATATTCTTTTGGTTGGTCCTACTGGCTGTGGAAAAACATTATTAGCTCAAACTCTAGCAAGAATTATAGATGTGCCTTTTACAATGGCTGATGCTACAACATTAACCGAGGCTGGTTATGTTGGTGAAGATGTTGAAAATATAATTCTTAAATTATTGCAAGCCGCAGATTATAATGTTGAAAAAGCTCAACGTGGCATAGTTTATATAGATGAAGTAGATAAAATAAGTAGGAAATCTGAAAATCCTTCAATAACAAGAGACGTATCAGGAGAAGGGGTTCAACAGGCATTACTCAAAATAATGGAGGGAACCATAGCTAGTGTTCCTCCACAAGGTGGAAGGAAACATCCGCAACAAGAATTTTTACAGGTAGATACTACAAATATTTTATTTATTTGTGGAGGAGCTTTTGCTGGATTAGATAAAGTTATTGCAAAAAGAGGTTCAGAAACTTCTATAGGTTTTGGAGCTAAAGTAAAACATTTTCAAGATCAACCTTCTGGAGAATTGATTAAAAATTTAGAACCCGAAGATTTAATTAAATATGGATTAATCCCTGAATTTGTTGGAAGAATGCCAATACTAGCAACACTTGAAGAACTTGATGAAAGTTCATTAGTGAAAATTCTAAAAGAACCAAAAAATTCATTACTTAAGCAATATAAAAGACTTTTTGAATTTGAAAATGTAAAATTAGTTTTTAAAGATGAAGCCATTGTGGAAATTGCAAAAAAGGCAATAAATAAAAAAACCGGCGCTAGAGGATTAAGATCGATTTTAGAAGCTTTGTTGCTAAAGACTATGTTTAAACTTCCTGCAATGGATGACATACAAGAGGTTATTGTAAATGAATCTATTGTAAAAAATAACAATGAGCCAATAATAACGCACTCCAAAACCAAAAAAACTTCAGCAGCTTAAGAAATCTGTTGAAATATTTTTAATTATAACCATATACTACACTAATGAGCAAAACTGATTTTTCTCCGTGTTTACCGCTTAGGGATATAGTCGTTTTTCCTGGCATGATAGTACCTTTATTTGTTGGAAGAGATAAGTCGATAAAATCATTAAACGAGGTAATGAAAACAAATAAAAAAATAATCTTAGTTACACAAAAAAATGCTGAAATAGACGATCCGAATGAGGAGAACCTTTATTCTTATGGATGTGAAAGCAAAATACTTCAACTGTTAAAATTACCTGATGGCACTGTAAAAGTTTTGGTTGAAGGAATTGATAGAGTTAAAATAATAGAATGTGATAATGATAAAGAATTTTTAAAATGTTCAACAGAAGTTGTTAGAGATAAAATAGATTCAAAGGAAGACTTATTACTCTTTTCTACTGCTCTAATAAGAAAATTAGAAAAATTAACGAATATAAATAAAAAAATTTCTTCTGAATTATTAATAAATTTAAAAGAACAAAAAAACCCATCTAAAATAGCAGATCATATTTCGAGTCAGTTAAATATATCTATTTTCGAAAAACAAAAATTATTAGAGACAATTGAATTAAAAAAGAGGTTGGAAAAATTAATGGAACATATCAGTAACGAAATTAATGTTATTGGTGTAGAAAAAAGAATAAGAGGAAGAGTAAAAAATCAGATGGAAAAAACACAGAGGGAGTACTATTTAAACGAACAGATGAAAGCTATTCAAAAAGAACTTGGTGAAATAGAGGATGGAAAAGATGAAATTGCAAATTTACAAAAGGCCATTATTAAAGCCAAAATGACAAAAGAAGCTACAAAAAAATGCATTTCAGAATTAAAAAAACTAAAAACAATGAGCTCAATGTCAGCTGAGGCTACCGTAGTAAGGAATTACCTTGATTGGATGGTTGAGCTACCTTGGTATGGAAAAAAAATAGATAGTATAAATATTGTTTCAGCTAAGAAAATTTTAGATGAAGATCATTATGGTTTAGACAAAGTAAAGGAAAGAATTCTTGAGTATCTAGCTGTTCAAAAAAGAGTTGGCAAAATAAAAGGTGCTATTTTATGTCTAGTTGGTCCACCCGGCGTTGGAAAAACTTCACTTGGAAAATCTATAGCTAGGGCGACAGGAAGGAAATTTGTTCGTATGTCTTTAGGAGGAATAAGAGATGAGGCGGAAATAAGAGGCCACCGAAGAACCTATATAGGTTCGTTACCTGGAAAAATTATACAACTGATGAAAAAAGCTGGAACGAAGAATCCACTTTTTTTATTGGACGAGATTGACAAAGTGGGTTCAGATTATCGAGGAGATCCTTCCTCAGCGTTGTTGGAGGCATTAGATCCTGAGCAGAACGTAACATTCAATGATCACTATTTGGAAGTAGATTATGATCTTTCTGATGTGATGTTTGTAACTACAGCAAACACACTTAGTATTTTACCTCCTCTGCTTGACAGACTCGAAGTAATTCGTATTCCTGGATACACAGAAGATGAAAAGATCAATATTGCAAATAACTATTTGATACCAAAACAAGTTAAAGATAATGGACTCAAGGATGGAGAATGGAATTTAGAAAAAAATATTCTTAAGGAGATAATACAAAGCTATACGAAAGAAGCTGGAGTTCGTAATCTTGAAAGAGAAATTTCTAAATTAGCTAGAAAAACTGTAAAAAATATTTTAATGGATGAAAATAAAAAACATGAAATTAATTCTGTAAATTTATCCGATTACTTAGGTGTTAAGAAATTTAAATATGATGAGATGGAGGAAAATAACAAGATTGGGGTGGCAACAGGTTTAGCTTGGACGGAATTTGGAGGAGAAATATTAAAAATAGAATCAGCTATGATGCCTGGAAAAGGTAAAATGCAAATAACAGGCAAGTTAGGAGATGTTATGCAGGAGTCTGTAAAGGCAGCCAAATCATATGTAAGATCTAAATCTTTAGAATTTGGTATAATACCTCCAATTTTTGAAAAGAAGGATTTTCATATACATGTTCCTGAAGGTGCTACACCAAAAGATGGGCCTTCTGCAGGAATAGCCATGGTAACTTCAATAGTCTCATCAATAACAAGTATTCCTATAGATAAAAATATTGCCATGACTGGAGAAGTTACATTAAGAGGACATGTTTTACCTATTGGTGGACTTAAAGAAAAACTTTTAGCAGCTCACAGAGCAAGAATTGCAACTGTTATAATACCAGAAGACAACAAAAAAGATTTAGTAGAGATACCCAAAAATATCTTGGATGATATTGAAATAAAAACAGTCAAAACTGTTGATGAAGTCTTAAAAATTGCACTTATGAAAGAATTGAAGCCGGTAGAATGGATTGAAGTTGAAAATTTGCCCAAAACAAAGAGTGGTGACAAACCAACTACTGGTAGCACACACTGAGTTTAATTCTCTAGCCAATTAACATATTTTGTGTAATTTTCATTAATGTAATCAGGCATTTTTGACAATTCAATTTTGGTTAAGGTTTTTTCAGATTGCCATTTAGATTCTCTTTGATCAACACTATGATCATATATAATTTTTTTCTCCAATATCTTTTTGCGCAAATCAGCAATAGTTAGTCCACTTTGTTCGAATTCATAATGATGAGTATAATTTAAAAGTTTTTTTTCTATATCTGCAGGTGATTTAATATTTGTGAAGTGCCAACCACCATTATTGATATAAAAAATATTATTATATCTTCTTTTCGAAAACAAAATATCTAATCTCCACAAAGGGTACTTTTTATGTTTTACATTTCGTAACCATTGAGGTGATAAAAAATCTCTTTTTTTACAAGCTTTTGATCCATACCAAAAAACATTTGGATAGAGTAAATTAAATTTATAGTAAAATATTTTCTGTTTAAAAATAATGAATTTATTTTTTATTTCTTTAAAATTGACATTTTTTAAATTAGGTATTTCATCTATGTCATTAATTATAATCCAGTCATTCGGTTCAATATTTTCTAATGCTTGATGAGCCATTTGTCTTTGGTAATTATCCCTTTTATAACCATTTAGAACTAGTTTTTGTCCTTTTGTATCATTCTTATTATTATCACTTTTATAGATTTCAAAGAGGTCGGGAGGTGGATTATTAACAACAATGTAAATTATTTTATCTTTGAATTTGGGATATTTATTAATATCAAAATTTAGTTTTTTTGATTTGCCATTATGCATATAGGTTGCTTCAGTAATAACAAACTTGTCTACGTATTTGTCCATGACGTTTAATCTAAGATCTAAAAGCATCTCTTCGTCAAAAAACTGGAAGCAATCATAGATTTTCATATATAATTGAAATATTGATTTATATAATATAAGTAAAGATCTAAATTTAATAAGGCACAATAACGGCAATGACGAAAAAAATCGTAATAACAGGTGGACTTGGTTATATCGGTACAGAGTTATGTAAAATATATTCAGGAATTAGCTGGAATAATGAAATTTTAGTTATTGATAACAGATTTGTATCTGAAAGAGTTAATCAGTTAAGAAATTGGGATATCAATTTTGTTCATGGAGATATATTAGATAAAGACTTAGTAAATAAATACTGCAAAGACACAGACATCGTTCACCATCTTGCTGGGATAACTGATGTACCTAGAGTTAAAAGTGAGAGTAACGATAAAGCAAATGCTAAAATCAAATTAGTTGCAGAAGAGGGAACCCAAAACATACTTGATGCTATTAACGATAAATGTAAAATAATTTTTCCCTCAACACATGTTGTTTACGAAGGAATAGAAAAAATTAAAAAAGATATACTTGAAGATGAACAAACGAAACCTGTACTTTCTTATGCAAGCTCCAAAGCTACTAATGAAAAGCAGTTAAAAAATTCTGGAAAAAATTATATAATTTTAAGACTAGGCTCTGTTTATGGCTATTCAACTGACACTGCTCGTATTGACATAATGCCAAATCTCTTTTCAAAAATTGCTTCCCAAGACGGAACCATAAAACTTTTTGCAGGTGGCAAACAAGTCAAAAGTTTGGTTCCCCTTGTTGATGTAGCAAGATGTTTTAAATATATGGAAGAAAGAGAAGATATTTCTTCTGAAATATTTAATTTTACCAAAGATACTATAACTGTAAAAAACGTTGCAGAAATTTGTAAAAAATACAATCCTAAAATTGTTTTAAAAGATACTAATGATGAAATTCCTAATTTGGGATTTTCTTTATCAAATAATAAGATTTTAAAAACAGGTTTTAAATTTTTATATAATCTGGATGAAAGTATAAAAGAAATGATTTTTAAATGGTCTAGATTAATCATAACAAAAAATTTGGAGCATGTTAGAAAAGGAGAGAAGGAATTTATTGATAAACGTGGCAAAATTAGCAATCATGAATTGCCCGAACCAATAAATTTAATAGGATTGATAGATTCAAAAAAGGGAACAGTTCGTGCTAATCATTATCATCCTATACAAGAACAAAAATGTTTAGTAACCAAAGGTCAATTCATAAGTATATATCAAGATTTACTAAATAAAAATTCACCAAAAATTACTCATGTTGTTGATGAAGGTCAATTGATTGTAACTAAACCCAATACAGCGCACGCAATGGTTTTTCCTAAAGATACTGTTTTTTTAAATTTAGTAAGGGGAGAAAGGGAGCATGAAAATTATGGAGTCACACATACCATTAGACACGTATTGGTAGATGACAACGAAAAAGATTTATTATTAAATTCTTATAAGTTTGATTGTAGATCATGCGGAAACACAAAGCTTAAGAGAGTAGTTTCTTTAGGATATCAGCCACTTGCAAATAATTTGCTAAATAAAAAAGATGAAAAATGTGAACTATATCCATTAGAAGTAAATTACTGTGACAGATGTCATAACTGTCAATTATCCGTCGCTGTTAATCCTAAAAAGATGTTTTCAAATTATTTGTATACCTCTTCTACATCCAAATCTTTTAGGGAACATTTTATAAGTTCTGCGAATAAATATATTAAAGATTTTAAATTAAGTAAAAAAAAATCTTATATAATTGATATAGGTAGTAATGACGGAGTTGCACTAAAACCTTTTAAAAATCTAGGATTTAAAAAAATACTAGGGGTAGAACCGGCAAAAAATTTAGCAAAATTAGCAAACAAAAATAAAATTAAAACGTTTCATGGATTTTTAGTAAAAGACAATTTAAAAAAAATCAAAAAAAATGCAGATTTAATTTTGGCTTCTAACGTTTTTGCCCATTCTGATAAATTAAAAGAAATGGCAGAATGCATGTTTAAACTTTTAAGTAAAAATGGAACTATAATTATAGAGGTACAATATTTATTAAACACATTAAAAGATTTAACTTTTGATAATATCTACCATGAACATTATAACTACTGGTCTTTGACTTCCCTAATTAATTTTTTTAATCAATATGATGCTAAAATTTATAGAGTAGAAAGGATCAATACGCACGGAGGATCCATTAGAGTTTACATTAAAAAAGTCAAAAAAACAAAAATTGAAAATAGTGTTAAAGAATTAGTTAAAACAGAAGAAAAATTCGGAATTAAAAAATATCAAACTTACCAAGCGTTTGCTAAAAAGGTATATAAAATTAGAGATAATGTAAGGAAAAATATTTTAAAACTTAAAAGTAATAATGCCAAAATAATCGGCTATGGATCTCCAGCAAAAGCAACAACAGCACTAAATTTTTTTGGAATTTCTAATGAAATAGAATGTATCGTAGAAGATAATAAACTAAAACACGGTAAGCTTTTACCTGGAATGAATATTCCCATTGTTTCTAGATCAAAAATAAAAGAAAAACCTGATTACGCTTTGGTTTTAGCGTGGAATTTTTTTGATGAGATTGAGAAGAAAAATAGTGATTTAGCTGATAAATTTATAAGTATTAAGGATTTAGAGACTTAAATTTATTTTTAAATTTTTTTAATCTAGGGTAAATTTGTTTTTGTAATCTTTTTTTAGTTGAGCGTCTTGTTTATCTTTGTATAACATGAAATTTCCACATACTAACAGATCTAAATCTGTTCCCATAAAACATTTAAAAGCATCTTGTACAGTACAAACTATTGGTTCACCTCTTACGTTAAAAGAAGTATTAACTATTACTGGGCAATTAGTAATTTTTTTAAAGTTTTGTAATAATTTATAATATTTAGGATTGGTGTCTTTATGAACAGTTTGAACTCTAGCTGAATAATCTACATGTGTTATTGCAGGTATTGCTGATCTTTTGACATTTAATTTTTCAATACCAAAAAGTTTCTTATCTTCAGTTGTCATTTCTCTTCTCTTAGATTTGTTTATATCAGCTACTAAAAGCATATAAGGACTATCACAATTAATCTCAAACCAATCTGACAAATCTTCTCTTAATACAGAAGGGGCAAATGGTCTAAAACTTTCGCGAAATTTAATCTTAAGATTTAAAAGTTTCTGCATTTTGTCAGATCTTGGATCAGCAATTATGGATCTTGATCCTAAAGCTCTTGGCCCAAATTCCATTCTTCCTTGGAACCAGCCTATAGTTTTTTCTTGAGATAATTCTTTAGCTGTAGCAAATAATAATTCTTCTTCAGATAATTTTGTATATTTAGCTCCTAAAATATTTAAACTTTTTTCAATCTCACTATCATTAAAACTCGGCCCAAGGTAAGAACCTTGCATTTTATCTTTATGGTAAGATATACGTTCTTTTTTTAATTCTTTGTGCCATAGAGCTAATGCCGCTCCTAAAGCACCTCCAGCATCTCCAGCTGCTGGTTGAATCCAAATTTTTTCAAATATTTTATTTTTTAATATTTTTCCATTTGCCACGCAATTCAAAGCAACACCACCTGCCATACACAAATTCTTGTTACCAAAATCTTTTGCAATAGATTTAGCTAGTTTTAAAACAATTTCTTCAATAACAGACTGAATTGAAGAAGCTATATCCATATGAAATTGTGTTAGTAAGTCTTTTTTAGGATTTCTAACTGGTTGACCAAATAATTTTGAGAATTTATCATTTGTCATCTTTAATCCAGTTGGATAGTCAAAATACTCCATATTTAATCTAAAAGAAC
>CACLKP010000022.1 GCA_902607585.1 uncultured Pelagibacteraceae bacterium | reverse complement strand
GCAACAGTAGTAGTGGCCCACTCTCCAACACCATCCAAAGTTAAAATGGCAGCCTCTTTAAATGGAGATGGATAAAAAGCGCTCGCCGCATGGCTTAAATGATGTTCAGAAAAATAAATTTTATTTATATCTTCAAAATTTTTATCATGATTTTTTAATTTATTAAAAAGAACTTTTTTTTGGAATAATTTTTCTTTAAGCCATAAGGGCATTGATATTGAAAATGATTTAAATCCCTTAGGGGCAAAAGCAACATAAGTTTCTAATAATCTTTCAAATTTTAAAAATGGTTTTTCATAAAAAGTTATATAATTAATTTCGCTTAGTTTTAATTTTGATTCTTTTAAAACATATTCAATTGCATAATATGGATAAGAAGAATCGTGTTTTTTTCTGGTGAATCTTTCTTCTTGTGCAGCGGCTATTATTTTTCCATCTATCACTAATGCTGCGGCACTATCATGATAAAATGCTGATATACCTAAAATTGCAGTCATTTTAAAAAATTGTATAAATAAATGGAGCTATTGCAGAACCTTGACTTAAAATTATTAGTCCTCCAAAAATTAACAGAACAAATAATATTGGAAACAACCAATATTTTTTTCTTTCTTTCAAAAAATCCCAAAATTCTTTTAAAAACCACATAATTAAAATTGATTTTTCATTGTATCAGTAGGTTTGTTGTATTTTATCCAATATGTTATTTTTTTTTTATCATATTTTTTGTTTAACAAATCTTTGTTCATAATCTTCATAAAAAGTCCAATAGGGGTGATTACAATAAAAAAAATTACTAACATTACAATCGGACTAATTATACTTCCCAAAAGCATTCCGAATTTAAACCACAATTGATTCAATGGAGTTAGAATTTTTGAGTTAGTTAACCCTAGTATTAGAAAAATAATAGAGATTAGGAGTGACCATACTCTTATTGGATTTTCGTACATAAGAGGCCAAATACTTATTATTAAAAAGACAGTAAAAAAAACTAAACCAAAGCTACGATTTGAGCTGATTTTTGTTTCAATTTTTTGCATCATAATAGTGTTTGTTTTAGATAACTTATTATACACTTTTTCTCTAAAGATTAATTTTTACTTTCATCTCTTCTTATTGTAAAACCTTAATTAATTTTATTAGGGCGGTTAGCTCAGTTGGTAGAGCATCTCGTTTACACCGAGAGGGTCATAGGTTCGAGTCCTTTACCGCCCACCATTGTGGGGGTGTAGTTCAGTTGGTTAGAACGCTTGCCTGTCACGCAAGAGGTCGAGGGTTCGAGTCCCTTCACTCCCGCCACTTTTCACAAATTAATGGTTGTGAGTAACATATTTTTTGAGACAATCTCGTACCTGTATGTGTGGAAAAAAGTGTTATATAAACAATTATAGAAAATGTTAACCGATTTTTTAAAAGACTATTTATCTATTATAATTTTTCTTTTTATAGCTCTAGGTTTGAGTATCGGTTTTATTGTTTTAAATTTTTTATTTTCACCAAAAAATCCAGATCCAGAAAAACTTTCAGCTTATGAATGTGGTTTTGAAGCATTCGGTGATTCAAGAATGGAATTTGATGTTAGATTTTATCTGGTTGCAATTTTATTTATTATTTTTGATTTAGAAATAGCCTTTCTTTTTCCTTGGGCCATATCTTTAGGAAACTTAGGTGCCCTAGGTTTTTGGTCAATGATGATTTTTCTTTTCGTACTAACTATTGGGTTTGTATACGAATGGAAAAAAGGGGCATTAGATTGGGATTAGTATGATTAATTTAAATCAAAAAGAAGATAAGATACCAAATGAATTTAAAAAAATTGCAAAGGATTTTAGTGAAAAAGGTTTTGTTACCACCTCTTCAGAGAATTTAATTAATTGGGCAAGAACAGGATCTCTACACTGGATGACTTTTGGTTTAGCTTGTTGTGCCGTAGAAATGATGCAAACAGCAATGCCAAGATATGATTTAGAAAGATTTGGCGCAGCACCAAGGGCATCTCCAAGGCAATCCGATGTAATGATAGTGGCAGGAACATTGACAAATAAAATGGCAGCTCCACTTAGAAAAGTTTATGATCAAATGCCTGAACCTAGATATGTAATTTCCATGGGCAGTTGTGCAAATGGAGGTGGTTACTATCATTATTCTTATTCAGTCGTAAGAGGATGTGATCGTATTGTCCCAGTTGATATTTATGTCCCTGGTTGTCCTCCATCTGCCGAAGCTTTGCTTTACGGAATTCTACAATTGCAAAAAAAAATTAGGAGAGAAGGCAGTTTAGAAAGATAAAAATGTCAATAACTGTTAACGATTTAGAGAAAACAGTCAATTCAGGTTTAACAACAACTATCAAGAAGTCACAAATTAATTTGAACCAGCTTTTTATTGATGTTGATGTTGAAGATATAATTTCTACAATTCTATTTTTAAAAACTAATGAAAAGTGCAAGTTTAAACAGTTGATCGATATTACTGCAGTAGATTATCCACAAAGAGAAAAAAGATTTAAAATTGTTTATCTATTACTTAGCCATGAAAATAATTTAAGAATTATAATTAATATAAATATAGGAGAAAAAATTATAGTTCCTTCTATTACAAAAATTTTTCCTTCAGCCAACTGGATGGAAAGAGAAGTTTTTGATATGTATGGCATTTCTTTTAAAGATCATCCTGATTTAAGAAGAATACTTACAGATTATGGTTTTACTGGATATCCTCTTCGAAAAGATTTTCCTTTAACTGGCCACACAGAAGTTAGATATAGTGAAGAAAAGAAAAAAGTAATTTCTGAACCCGTTAAGTTAGACCAAGAATATCGTGATTTTGATTTTGAGAGTCCTTGGGAAGGAACTAAATACATTAAACAAGAGGAAGAAAAAAATAAAACTAAGGATAAGTAATGACTAAAAAAACTAAGACTATGAACTTAAATTTTGGACCACAACATCCTGCTGCACATGGTGTTTTAAGATTGATACTTGAATTGGATGGTGAAGTTGTAGAAAAGATTGATCCTCATATCGGACTTTTGCATAGAGGAACTGAGAAACTTATTGAGCATAAGACATATATGCAAGCAGTTCCTTATTTTGATCGTCTTGATTATGTAGCGCCAATGAATCAAGAACATGCTTTCGCTTTAGCAATAGAAAAAATTTTGAACATAGAAGTTCCTATCAGAGGACAATACATTAGAGTTTTATTTTGTGAAATTGGTCGAATTCTAAGTCACCTTTTAAATATTACCACACAAGCACTTGATGTTGGAGCATTAACACCATCACTATGGGGATTTGAAGAGAGAGAAACTTTAATGACTTTTTACGAAAGAGTATCTGGTTCAAGACTACACGCAAATTATTTTAGAGCTGGAGGAGTTCATCAAGATTTACCAAGCGGGTTGAGTGACGACATTATACAGTTTTGTCACACTTTTCCCAAAGTTATAGATGACTTAGAAACACTTTTAACGGATAACAGAATTTTTAAGCAAAGAAATGTAGATATTGGTATCGTTACAAAAGATGAAGCCCTAGAACATAGTTTTTCAGGAGTAATGATGAGAGGCTCAGGTATAGCATGGGATTTAAGAAAATCTCAACCCTACGATTGTTATCAAGATTTTAATTTTAAAATTCCAATTGGAAAAAATGGTGATTGTTACGACCGATATCTTTGTAGGATAGAAGAAATGAGACAAAGTGTGGAAATAATTAAAAATTGTATTAATAAAATGCCTTTGGGACCCGTTAAAAATATTGACGGAAAAATTACTCCACCATCAAAAAAAGATTTAAAAGAATCTATGGAGGCGCTAATTCATCATTTTAAATTATTTTCTGAGGGTTTTAGAGTACCCAAAGGTGAAATTTATGCTGCAGTGGAGGCGCCCAAAGGTGAGTTTGGAGTTTATTTAATTTCTGATGGTAGTAACAAACCATATAAATGTAAAATAAGAGCTCCAGGATTTTCCCATTTACAAGCTATGGATTATTTAATGAAAGGTCATATGTTAGCAGATGTGCCTGCCGTTCTTGGTTCCTTGGATTTAGTTTTTGGAGAGGTAGATCGATGAGTATTAAAAAAATATCAAACATACAACCAGAATCTTTTGAATTTTCGAAAGAAAACCTAACGGAAGCTGAAAAAGAAATTAGAAAATATCCAAAGGATAGAAAAGCTAGTGCTATTCTAGCTTTATTGTTTTTAGTTCAAAAACAAAATGACAATTGGATACCACTTGCAGCTATTAAGTACGTGGCTAAGTTTTTGGGAGTGCCCTATATACAAGTTTATGAAGTTTCCACATTTTACTCAATGTTCAACTTAACACCTGTAGGGAAGTATTTTGTTCAGATATGTACAACAACACCTTGTATGATGAGAGGTTCTAAGAAAATTGTAGATATTTGTAAAAAACATATTTCAAAAAATCCATATGAACTTTCCGAAAATAAACTTTGTTCTTGGACAGAAGTTGAATGTTTAGGGGCTTGTGTAAATGCTCCAATGATGCAAATTAACCAGGATTATTTTGAAGATTTAGATGAAAATAGGACTGAAGAGATAATCCAAACATTGCTAGATGATAAATTACCAAAACCAGGATCTGCAAAAAATAGAAAAAATACAGCTCCTGAAAAAGGAAAAACTACCTTACTAGAGGTAAAAAATGCTTAAGGACGAAGATAGAATATTTAAAAACTTATATAATGATCTTGGTTGGGATATTGAATCAGCCGTTACTAGAGGAGACTGGTCACAGACCAAAGATCATATTTCTAAAGGAAAAGATTGGATTATAAAAGAAATCAAAGATTCCGAACTTCGTGGTAGAGGTGGAGCAGGTTTTCCAACAGGATTAAAATTATCTTTTGCCCCCAAGCGAGTTGGATCGAGACCACATTATTTAGTTATTAATGCAGACGAATCCGAACCAGGAACTTGCAAAGATAGAGATATATTAAGATTTGAACCTCAAAAATTAATTGAAGGATGTTTAATTACAAGTTATGCAATTAGTGCTCATACTTGCTACATTTACATCAGAGGTGAATACTTTAGAGAAGGTCAAATATTACAAGAGGCTATAAATCAATCTTATCAAAAAAACTTTTTAGGAAAAAATGCGTGTGATTCAGGATGGAATTTAGATATTTATCTTCATTATGGTGCGGGAGCTTATATTTGCGGAGAAGAAACTGCATTATTGGAAAGTTTAGAAGGAAAAAAGGGTTTACCCAGACTTAAACCTCCGTTTCCTGCACTTGTAGGTCTTTATGGTTGTCCTACCATAGTTAATAACGTTGAAACTATTGCGGTAGTTCCAACAATTCTTAGGAGAGGAGCAAAATGGTTTGCATCTTTGGGTAAACCTAAAAACACCGGAACAAAAATTTTTTGCATCTCGGGCGATGTTAATAATCCATGTAATGTCGAAGAAGAGATGAGTATACCTCTTAAAGATTTAATAGAAAAACATGCAGGCGGTGTTGTTGGTGGATGGAATAATCTTCAGGCAGTTATACCAGGAGGATCTTCAATGCCATTATTACCTAAAAGTGTGTGTGAAACAATTGAAATGGATTTTGATTCACTAATTAAAGCAAAGAGTGGACTGGGAACCGCAGGAGTAGTTGTGATTAATAAGGATCAAGACATTATTAAGTGTATAGCTAGAATAGCTAAATTTTATAAACATGAAAGTTGTGGTCAATGTACACCTTGTAGAGAAGGTTGTGGTTGGATGTGGAGGATGTTGGAAAGAATGGCAGAAGGAGACGCAACTTATAAAGAGATAGATCTTTTATATGATGTTACCAAACAAATAGAAGGACACACAATTTGTGCTTTTGGTGAAGGAGCTGCCTGGCCCGTACAAGGATTGCTTCGTCATTTTAGAAAAGAAATAGAGAAAAGAAGTCACGAAGAACCAGTAATTAAGAAAAAATCTAATATTCCTTATCTTATTGATCAACACCTATTGGAGAAAGATAGTGCCTAAAGTTTTAGTTAATAACAAAGAAGTAGAATTCGAAGAAGGCATGACAGTTCTCCAAGCTTGCGAGTTGGCTGGTGCGGAAATACCAAGATTTTGTTATCACGAAAGACTTTCCATAGCAGGTAATTGTAGAATGTGTTTAGTTGAGTTGGAAAAATCTCCCAAACCGATAGCATCTTGTGCTATGCCCGCTACTGATGGAATGAAAATTAAAACTAACACCCCTTTTGTAGATAAAGCTAGAAAAGGAGTGATGGAATTTTTATTAGCAAACCACCCTTTAGATTGTCCCGTATGTGATCAAGGAGGTGAATGTGATTTACAAGATCAATCTCTTTTTTATGGATTTGATCACTCTAGATACACAGAAAATAAAAGACAAGTTAATGAAAAGTATATGGGTCCTTTGATTAAGACAGAAATGACAAGATGTATTCACTGTACAAGATGTATAAGATTTGCCACTGAAGTCGCGGGCATACCTGAGTTAGGTGCTATTGGCAGAGGGGAAGACATGGAAATTACTACGTACTTGGAAAAATCTATGGAATCTGAATTATCAGCCAATGTTATAGACTTATGTCCTGTGGGCGCTCTGACTTCTAAACCTTATGCTTTTGAGGCACGCCCCTGGGATCTAAAAAAAACAGAAACAATAGATGTTATGGATGCTGTTGGATCAAATATTAGAGTTGATACTTATGGATGGGAAGTAAAGAGAGTTTTACCTAGAGTCAATGAAGATATTAACGAAGAATGGATATCAGATAAAACGAGATATGCGTGCGATGGTCTTTTAAAACAGAGGCTGGACTCACCATACATTAGAGAGAATGGAATCTTACAAAAATCATCTTGGGAACAAGCATTAAAACTATTAATTAGTAAATTACAATCATTTAAACCAAACGAAGTAGCCGGATTAGTTGGTGATTTAGCAGATCTGGAAATGATTTATAGTTTTAAATCTTTTTTTGAAAAATGTATAGGCTCAACAAATTTAGAATGTAGACAAGATAGAATCTATATTAATCCTCAAGAAAGAATGAATTATATTTTTAATTCATCAATTAACGGAATAGAAGATTGTGATTTTATTCTTTTAGTAGGAACAAATCCAAGATTAGAAGCTACCATACTTAATGCAAGAATTAGAAAAGCTTATATAAAAAATAAATTAAAAATTTACTCAATAGGCGACGCCGGTGATTTAACTTATCCTTATCAAAACATAGGCTCTAACACTTCGATTATTAGAGAAATTGTGACTGGCTCGCATGAAATTTCACATAAAATTAAAAATGCAAAAAAGCCAATTATTATTATAGGAGATTCAGCTCTCTATGGAAAATCTGGTAAGTATGTTTTTGAAACATTAAAAAAATTTTTATCTGATAATAATTTTGTAAAAAAAGATTGGAATGCTTTGAATATTCTTACTCAGCAAGCGTCCAGAGTAGGGGCAATTGATCTTGGGGTGCATTCAATAAATGAAACAGAAAATTTTTCGTTTTTTGATAAATTGGATAATGATGACTTTAAACTTGTATATTTGCTAGGGGTTGACAATATTAATTTTGACAAAAAAAATAAATTTGTAATTTATCAAGGAAGCCATGGAGACAAAGGCGCTGAAATAGCTGATATTATTTTACCAGGTGCTGCATATACTGAAAAAAATGGTTTGTTTATAAATTTAGAAGGAAAATTGCAAAGTGCATACAAAGCTTCTTATCCTCCGGGAGATGCACGTGAAGATTGGGTGATTTTTAAAGATCTTGCCAATATGATGAAAAAACCACTTGGATATAACAATGCTAAAAATTTAAGGGAATCTATTAACAAACTTATTCAAACAAAAATTAATAATAACGTTAAAAAAACTAATGAAGTTGATTTTATCGGTGAAAATATTTTAGTCAAACCAATTGATTACTACTATACAAATTCAATAGCCAGATCATCAAAAGTGATGAGTGAATGTAGACAAATATCAAAAAGATATTTATTTACAGGAATTGAAAAGGCCAGTTAATGATTTATATAAACATATTTTTTAATGAAATTTATAAAATAACTTTTTTACTTCTACCAGTTTTGGTATCAGTAGCTTTAATAGTATGGCTCGATAGAAGGGTTTGGGCTTTTGTTCAAAAAAGGAAAGGACCGAATGTTGTGGGACCTTTTGGAATTTTACAAACTTTAGCCGATGCTTTGAAATTTATTTTCAAAGAAATAATTATCCCAGCGAGCGCAAACAAAGTTATATTTGTTCTGGCTCCAATAATTACTCTTACTTTAGCTTTAATAGCATGGGCAGTTATCCCATTTAGCAATGAGATGGTTTTATCAAATATTAATGTAGGGATATTATATTTATTTGCTGTCTCATCATTAAGTGTTTACGGAATTATAATGGGTGGATGGGCATCTAATTCAAAATATCCTTTTTTAGGTGCTATTAGATCAGCAGCTCAAATGGTGTCTTATGAAGTGTCAATTGGAATAATAATCATCAATGTATTGCTTTGCGTAGGTTCGCTTAATTTAAACGAAATAATATTGGCACAGGAAAATGTGTGGTTTATTTTTCCACTTTTTCCAATGTTTGTTGTTTTCTTTATTTCAGCTTTAGCTGAAACAAACCGTCCGCCATTTGATTTACCAGAAGCTGAGTCCGAATTAGTGGCAGGTTATCAAACTGAATATTCAGGAATGATGTACGCAATGTTTTGGTTGGGTGAGTATGCAAATATTTTACTTTTGTGTGCTTTGGGAGCAATTCTTTTTTTGGGAGGGTGGTTAAGTCCGGTTGATATTTATCCATTTAATTTATTGCCTGGAGCTTTCTGGTTGATATTTAAAATTTTAGGACTTTTTATTTTATTTTCTCTGGTTAAAGCCATAGTACCAAGATATCGTTTTGATCAATTAATGAGATTAGGTTGGAAAATTTTCCTGCCATTTTCATTGTTTTGGGTAGTTTTAACAGCAAGCTT
>CACLKP010000021.1 GCA_902607585.1 uncultured Pelagibacteraceae bacterium | reverse complement strand
ATACTTGAAGATTAAAATCGTTTAGACGAATAAAGCTTTGATTAATGAAAGTAAAAAATGTTAATAGTCCAAATACTATACAAATCAAAGATGAAGCTATTACCCATTTATAATTTTTAATGATATGAATCATTTGCTAAATATTAATTAACATTTTAAATAAATATAATACAAATTTAAAAAAAATGAGTTTATTTCTTATACTATTGGCTGCAGGTAATAGCACAAGACTTAAATCTAGGATTCCTAAGCCATTCCATATTGTTAACGATAAAACATTACTAGAGCATTCTTTTAATGCTTTCAAAGATTTGCATAAGATAAAGAGAACTGTAATCGTTTATAATAAAAAGCATAAAAAATATCTAAATAAATTAAATTTAAAAAGAACACTAAAGATTATTGGAGGTAAAACAAGACAGGAATCAACATTTATAGCTTTAAATAAAATTAAAAAAATGAATTGTAAGAAAGTACTTATACATGATTCAGTAAGACCCAATCCTTCAAAAGAATTAATAAATAAAATAATCCAAAATTTAATAAATAATCATGCTGTAGTTCCTGTAATTAAAATTAATGATGCAACAAAACGCGTTGAAAAAAATGTAATTTTTAAAAATATTCTACGTAACAGTTTAAGATTTTCTCAAACTCCTCAAGGTTTTACTTTCAGAAAAATATATGAAAAACATAAGAAGAATATAAACGCATCTTTTGATGATGATTCAGCTTTATTTACTGAAGACGAAGAAAAAGTAGTAACTATAGCCGGTAGCAAAGAAAACTTAAAAATAACTGACAAAGAAGATCTAAATATATTTAGATCTTTAAAAAAAGGAAAAACCTATTCTGGAATTGGTTTCGATACTCACAGATTAACAAAAGGACGTAAACTTTTCTTAGGAGGAATAAAAATACCTTTTGCTCTCGGACTACAAGGTCATTCGGATGCCGATCCAGTTCTTCACGCACTTATTGATAGTTTGTTAGGTGCATGCAAATTAGGAGATATTGGAAAATTATTTTCAGACAAAGATAAAAAATATAAAAATATTAGATCAACATTATTGCTTAAAAAAGTTATTGAATTAATTAAATCTAAAAACTTCTTAATTAATAACATTGATATCAATATTATAGCTCAAAAACCTAAAATAAAAAAATATTCAAAAAAAATGATACAAATAATAAGTAAGTTATGTGAAATAAATCCTAATCAAATAAATATTAAAGGCAAGACAACAGAAAAACTAGGTTTAATAGGAAAAGGAAAAGCTATAGCATCTGAAGTCATAGCTTCAGTTATTAAATATGATTAAAAAATTTAATTTATTTTTTCTAACATTTTTTATGATTGGAAAAATAAAATACGCTCCTGGAACAATCGCTTCTTTAATAACATGTCTTTTATTTTTATTGTTAATTAATATCTTTAATATTTTTGCGATATTTTTAATTACACTGATAATTTTTTTCTATTCTTTTGTAGCGATAAATAATTCTTTTGATGAGTTTAAAACTGATGACCCTCAAGAAATAGTGATAGATGAGGTTATAGGCCAAATGTTACCACTGTTGGCTATACCAATTTATGAAACTTTATATCCTCTTCCCACAATCTACTATTGTAGTGCTGCATTTTTGTCGTTTAGATTATTTGATGTATGGAAACCTTACCCCATTAGTTACGTAGATATTAATATTAAGGGATCTTTAGGAATTATGCTTGATGATATACTTGCAAGTATTTACTCGATTGTAATCTTGAGTGTAATATTTTTCTTTCTAGGTGGATAGATAAATGAAGTTGCTTAGCAGAAATATAATAAAAAAGTTAAGCAAAAAGAAATTAAAAATTTCTTTTGCTGAATCTTGTACTGGAGGGTTACTCTCAAGTGCTATTACTTCTGTAAGCGGATCTTCTAAAGTGTTTAATCTTGGTTTGATTCCTTATTCTAATGAATCTAAAATTAAAGTTCTTAAAGTTTCAAAAAAGATCATAAAAAAATATGGAGCTGTGAGCGAACAAGTTTGTAAAGCTATGACTATAAACGTTAGTAAAATAGGTAAAACTAACATGTCTGTTTCTGTAACAGGAATAACCGGACCCAGCGGTGGTACAAGAAAAAAACCTGTGGGTTTAGTTTATGTAGGTATAAAAAAAGCTAATAAAATTAGTATTAAAAAATACTTATTTAAAAATAAAGGACGTTCTTATATTCAAAAAGCTACTGTTAATAAATGCCTAGGATTAATCTTAAGCACTCTTAAATAAACCAATCGCTCTTTTTTCAAAAGCATCAGCTATTTTTTTTATACCTAGATCAAAAGATTTAATCATTAAAACATTTAAAATTTTATTTTTGAGTTCAAAATCAACATGAAATTCCACTTCACTTGAATCTCCATCTTGTCTAAAAAACCATTTATTTTCTAAATGTTTTAGAGGTCCATCTATATTAGTTACATGTATCGATTCTTTCGATTTATTATAAATAACTAAGCTTTTATATGTATCTTTGAAGAAACTTCTTCCAATGGTAAGATCTGCTTTAATTTCAATTGTATCTCCCCTATCAGTTTTTTCATGAATTTTACCCTCCAAACACCAGGGGACAAATTCAGGATATTTTTCAATATCAAGAACCATTTCAATAAGATTTTTTTTAGAACAGGATATTTTTTTCTTTATTGAAGCAATTGGCATTCGGTCTTCTTTTCTCTTAATTTTTTCATTTTAGAAAAATCTTCATCAGCATGATATGAAGATCGTGTAAGAGGTGAAGAAGCTACAATTAAAAATCCCTTTGATAAACCAATTGATCTAAGCTCATTAAATTCATCAGGATGCACATATCGATCTAGAGGGTAGTGCTTTACTGTTGGTTGAAGATATTGACCAATCGTCAAAAAATCTACACCAGCTGCTAGTAAGTCATCCATTACCTGCAAAACTTCATCTCTTGTTTCACCCAGTCCAAGCATTATTCCTGATTTGGTAAATATTTTGTCATTAATTTCTTTGACAGATTTTAATAAATCAACAGAAGCAAAATACCTAGAGCCTGGTCTGACTTTTGAATACAAACTTGGAACCGTTTCAATATTATGATTAAACACATCTGGATTTGCTTTAACCACTTTCTTATAAGCATCTCCTTTTCTATAAAAGTCTGGAGTTAAAACTTCTATTGTTGTTTTGTTGTTCATTTTTCTTGTTTCAATAATTATTCTTGAAAAATGTTCAGCTCCACCATCCTTGAGATCATCTCTATCTACTGAAGTAATCACTACATGTTTTAAATCTAATTCTTTTGTTGCCTGCGCTATCTTTAAAGGTTCTAGTGGATCTAAATAAGTAGGCTTTCCCGTTTTAACATTACAAAATGCACAAGCTCTCGTACATATATCTCCCATTACCATAAACGTTGCATGTTTTTTACTCCAACACTCAAAAATATTTGGACAGCCAGCCTCCTGACAAACAGTATGAAGCTTTTTCGTATTAATGATTGCTTTCGTTTTAAAATAATTTTGAGAATCTAAAATTCTAGTTCTTATCCAGCTTGGTTTTTTTTTTATTGGGTTTATTGGGTTATTAATTTTTTCTGGATGTCTTGGATTCATTACTCAGTATAAATTTTTTCGTTTACTTTACCAACCATAAATTTTGTTCTATATAACGTCTCTAAATAATCTACATCTATGGTACCAGTTAATAGATTGTTCTTTTTTTCAACAGAATCTAATTGTAAAACAAGTGTTTTTTTTTCTTGAGAAAGTTTTTCTATTATTTGCTGTTTTTCATAATAAGAAATAAGCCCTCTTTCACCATCCAAAAGATTTAACATGACATAAAGAAATAAAAAAATACTAATTAAAGTAAATTTTCTTTGATTAATTATTTCTATAAATCTCATATATTTAAACTTTAGCTATTTTTGCTGAATTTCCAAGTTCATCTTCTATCCTTAATAAACGGTTATATTTGGCTACTCTTTCAGATCTAGCCAGTGATCCAGTCTTAATTTGTGATGAATTTGTCGCTACGGCCAAATCAGCAATAAAAGTATCTTCTGAATCGCCCGATCTATGTGAAATGATTGTTTTAAAACCACTTTTGTGAGCCAGATTAATAACTTTTAAAGTTTCACTCACAGTGCCAATTTGATTTAGTTTAACTAATATCGCATTGGCTGATTTCTCTTTTATGCCCTTTTCTAATCTCTTTAGATTGGTGGCAAATAAATCATCACCTACAATTTGAATATTTGTATTCTTTGTCAATTTTTTCCAAGTTTCCCAATTGTCTTCTGTAAAAGGGTCTTCAATAGACTTAATTGGATATTTGTTAATTAATTCAGAATAATAATCTATTGTTTTTTCTTCATTTAATTCATTTGCTGCTACATCTAAACAAATTGAAAGATCTTCACCTGGATTAAAACCAGATTTTTCAATTGCCTGCATTATTAATTTAATTGCTTCTTCAGTGTTTTTTAAGTTGGGAGCAAATCCACCTTCGTCACCAACATTAGTTGTATCAACCATTTCTTTTAAATTTTGAATTACCAAAAAGCTTCTTCTCATAGCTTCGGAAAATGATTTTACTTTTTCAGGACGTATCATGAATTCTTGGATATCTAAATTGTTCTTAGCGTGAACCCCACCATTTATAATATTTAAAAGCGGAATTGGTAGTTGATTACTTTTAGAATTTCCTAAATATTTAAATAAGGATGTGTTTTTTTCGATCGCTGCTAGTTTACTCGAAGCTATGGAAACAGCTAAAATTGCATTAGCGCCAAGTTTCTTTTTTTGTTCAGTGCCATCTAGATCTATTAAAGTTTTATCTATCTTTGTTTGATCATTAATATCAATATTGTTTAAAGTCTTTGCTATTGGACCATTTATATTCTCGACTGCTTTAAAAACGCTTTTACCAAGATAATTTTTATTTTCTTTATCTCTTAGTTCAAAAGCTTCATAGGTACCTGTTGAAGCGCCAGAAGGAATTATTGCCAGAGCGTGATTACCTTTGTCTGAATAAACTTCAGCTTCTACTGTAGGATTTCCTCTGCTATCAAAAACCTGTCGGCCTTTGATCTTTTTAATTTTTGCCATTCTTTATCAATTTATCAATTTCAACTAGTTGCTTTAACAAACTAGACATTTGTGATAACGGAACCATATTTGGTCCATCAGATGGTGCATTGTCAGGATCAGGATGTGTTTCCATAAAAACTGCCGCAACACCTACTGCAATAGCTGCACGAGCAAGATACTTAACAAATTCTCTTTGTCCTCCACTTTTATCTCCCATTCCTCCAGGTTGCTGAACAGAATGCGTTGCATCAAAAACTACTGGATAACCGTTTTTTGCCATAATAGGTAACGAACGCATATCTGATACCAAAGTATTGTAACCAAAACTAGCTCCTCGCTCAGTAACTAAAATATTTTTATTTCCTGAGTCTTCAATTTTTTTTGTTACATTAACCATATCCCAGGGGGCTAAAAATTGTCCCTTCTTAATATTTACAACCTTTCCTGTTTTAGCTGCGGCAACCAATAGATCTGTTTGCCTACATAGAAAGGCTGGTATCTGTAAAACATCAGCGTGCTTTGAGACAATTGTGCATTGTTCTGCTGTATGAACATCTGTTAAAACTGGTATCCCTAAATCTTTCCTAATTTTATCAAAAACTGGAAGTGATTTTTCAAGACCAGCTCCTCTTTCTCCTTTAAGGCTGGTTCTATTGGCTTTATCAAAAGATGTTTTGTAAATTAGTCCTACACCTAGTTTTTCAGTAATTTTTTTCAATTCACTAGCAACATCTAATGCATGCTTTTCATTTTCTAGCTGGCAGGGTCCTGCTATTAAAGTAAATGGTTTAGCATTCGAAATATTTAATTTTCCGCATTTGACTAATTTGTTTTCCATTAATTTGCCTTTTTATTAGTTTCAGCGGCCTTAACAAAAGATGAAAATAATGGATGAGGTGTGAAAGGTCTAGATTTAAATTCAGGATGAAACTGAACACCGATAAACCAAGGGTGGTCTTTAAGTTCTATAATCTCGGGGAGTAATCCATCGGGCGATAAAGCAGAGAAAATCAATCCTTTTTTTTCAAAATTATCTTTGTATTCAATATTTACTTCATATCTATGTCTATGTCTTTCTCTGATTTTTTTTTCAGTATATATTTTAGATATCAAAGAATTATTTTTTAATACGGCATCATACAAACCTAGTCTCATTGTTCCACCTAAATTTTTCTCACTTCCTTTAATTCTTTTTTTTCCTTTTTGCCATTCTTCAAGCAGCCCAACAACTGGCGTGCAATTGTTTCCAAACTCACTGGTAGACGCATTTTTAATATTCAATAAATTCCTTGCAGCTTCAATGATAGCCATTTGCATACCGAAACAAATTCCAAAGAAAGGTATATTATTCAATCTTGCATATTTTATGGCAGCAATTTTGCCTTCACTGCCTCTTTTGCCGAATCCTCCTGGAATAAGAACCCCTGAGACATCTTTTAATAATGATTTAATATTTTCAGGTTTTAAATTTTCTGAATCTATCCTTTTTAGATTAACTTTAAGATCATTTGATATACCACCATGAATTAATGCTTCGTCTAAAGATTTATAAGCATCTTTAAGATTAACGTATTTTCCTATAATACCTATATTTACATCTTTTTTCGGGTTTAAAACTTTTGAGGTAATTTTTTTCCATTTAGTAAGATCTGGTGATTTTTTATTCTTGATATTAAAATATGATAAAACTTGATGATCAAGTTTTTCTTTATGAAAACTAATTGGTGCTTCATATATAGTTCTTACGTCAACAGTTTCGATGACATTATTTATGGGGACGTTGCAAAATAAGGATATTTTTTTTCTTTCTGCTTTTGGAATTTCTCTTTCTGACCTACAAATTATTATGTCTGGTTGAATTCCCAAACTTCTTAACTCTTTAACTGAATGCTGTGTTGGTTTTGTTTTAAGTTCCTCTGATGCTTTGAGGTAGGGAACTAAAGTCAAATGAATAAACAAACTATTTTTCTTTCCTGTATCATTAGAAAATTGTCTAATTGCTTCTAGAAAAGGAAGACTTTCAATATCACCTACAGTTCCACCAATTTCACAAATTATAAAATCTTCATCTTTAACATTATGAGATATAAATTTTTTAATTCGGTCAGTAACATGCGGGACAACCTGAACAGTACCACCTAGATAATCTCCTTTTCTTTCTTTTCTTATTATGTCGCTATAAATTCCACCTGTTGTAATATTATCAGATTGTGTAGCCGAAATTCCTGTAAATCTTTCATAATGACCTATATCTAAATCTGTTTCAGCTCCATCATCAGTTACAAAAACTTCTCCATGTTGAAAAGGATTCATAGTTCCGGGATCTACGTTTAAATAAGGATCTAGTTTCCTAATTCTAACTTTAAAACCTCTTAATTGTAACAACGCTGCTAACGATGCAGAAGACAATCCCTTTCCTAATGATGAAACCACGCCGCCAGTGACAAATACATATCGCGCCATGGAAGGATATTATAATAAATTTTTAACTATAAATCAAAGAGTAATTGTTAGTCTGATTTAGGAATTTCAGGTTCGGAAGAATCTTCTTTATCTTCTTCAATTTTTTCTAAAATTGATGTGCTCGAAAATTCTTCTTTAGACATAATCGTTAATGAAATACTAGTAATAATAAATAAGGCAGCTATTATAGCTGTAGTTTTGGTTAAAAAACTACCAGCCGATCTAGAAGATATATAACTATCCTGCGAGACACCCAAACCCAACGCTCCGCCTTCAGATTTTTGTAAAAGCACAACGATAATTAGGAGTATAGCTAATATTATATTTAGTATTAAAACAAAATTTTCCATAGCTGTTATTTATAGTAATTTTTTATTATATCAATAAATTTTTTTGAAGATTGTGAGGCACCACCTATTAAAAACCCGTCTATCTCATAAATTGTAGAAAATAATTGTATATTTTTACGGTTAACAGAGCCTCCATACAAAACTCTAGGAATTTTTTTTGTTTTAAAAATTTTTTTACATTCACTTTTAATAAATTTGATCGTATTTCTTAATTCGTCTATACTTGGTATTTTGTTAGTACCAATCGACCAAACAGGTTCATAAGCAAAAATGATTTTATTCATTTTGAATTTTCTTTCTAATGAGTTTTTTAATTGTTTTTTAAGAATAGAAAAAGTTTTACCCTCTTTTTTTTCTGTATATGTCTCTCCAATACAAAAAATTATATTTAATTTTTGATTAAGTGCCGATATAATTTTCTTTTTAATTAACTGATTTGTTTCACCTTCAGTTCTATTTTCAGAATGACCTAAAATTATAAACTTAGCACCCATTTTTTTTAACATAGAAGCATTAACAGATCCTGTAAAAGCGCCGTAACCATCATGATGATGACAATTTTGGGCTCCCAATGAAATAAATTCTGATTTAAGTTTTTTTTTGAAATAATGTATTAGCGTATTAGGTACACATAAAATAATTTTTTTCTTATTTGATTTTTGGTGTTTATAACTATATTGATTAATTTTACTGACGATTTTAAATGACCCAAAATCACCAAACATTTTCCAATTTCCTATAAAATATTTTAATTTATTTGTCATGATTTAAAATTTAATTTATAGAGTATCTAAATATATAACAATAAAATAGTCTTAATCAAAATGTTTAGTGCACTAAGAAAATTTTCAACTTCGATCTACGCCAAAATACTTTTAGGAATTATCATTATTCCTTTTGTCTTTTGGGGTATGGGAAGTTCTTTCACCAGCGGAAGCAGAAATGTTGTTGTGGTAATAGATAAAGAAAAATACTCAACACAAGACCTTGCTGACTTTATACAAAAATTTGGTTCGGCTAATCAAGAAATTGATACTGGTCAAATTGAAGAATTACTTAGTATTTTTATTGGAGAGAAACTTATTGAAAAAGAATTAGATTATTTTGGAATTAAATTATCCGATGAATCTTTGGGTCAATTAATTAAACATCAAAAAGGTTTTAAAAGAGAAAATAAATTCTCAAGAACTGAATATGAAAAATTTTTATTAGAAAATAATATTTCAGCTGTTATTTTTGAGGCTAATTTAGCAAAAAATGAGAAAAAAAAACAATTATTG
>CACLKP010000020.1 GCA_902607585.1 uncultured Pelagibacteraceae bacterium | reverse complement strand
TAAAGAGAAAAAAGATACTTGAAGAAGAAGGTAGGGTTTATTTTTACTTTAATAGAGAACGGGTTAAAGCTTCATTCATATTAAATGTAGATAAAAAGTTAAAATGTAAAGTATTAGCAAGAATTAGAATTCATGGAGATTTAAAAGACCACAGAAGAGGTTCTGGATTACCAAGTATCAATGTGAACCTTACCGATGGACATATATTTGGTGTTGTTGATTTTATACTTTTTCGACCCGCGACAAGAAATTATGACAATGAAATATTCACAGCAACTTTGTTAAGAGAGCTTGGTTTTTTAGCTCCAAGAACGTCTAAAGTAAATATTGGATATAACAATCTTAATACCAAATTTATTTTCCAGGAGAAAATTGTTAAAGAGTTTTTAGAAAATTCACTTCAGAGAGAAAGCGCAATTTTCGAGGGTGATGAACGATTTATTTCTTATGATCCCTATAAAACAATTAATCTTTCAAAACATCGTTTGGTTAATAAAAGTTGGGCGAGGAAAAGTGATTCAAATCAAATTATTTCTGAAACAGCTTTATCAATTTTAAATGAAATAAACCAGTATCACCGGGTTACAAAGCCCAATGCCGTTCCTATGGAAATTGTCGATTATTATACTGCAGCAAAAAAGATTGGGATGGAATATTATTTTGATAAATTGCCAGAATTTGATTCTATAATGTTTGCAATGGAGGGCGAACATAATTTAGGTCGTGATGACAGACGCTTTTATTATGATCCAGCAGTTAAAAAGTTTTATCCAATATATTATGATGGTTTAATTAATTTACTTACAATAAATAATAAAATCTTGGATTTACCATTAGTTAATAAAGAAGATATTGACGGAAGTTATCCTCAAATTAGATTTGGAAAAATTACACCTTCGGCTGTACTAGGATCTAGTGATGCATATAAAACTTTTTATAAATTGAAAATAAATAATTTGTACACAAAATTAAAAAGAAACGGGATAAATTTAAAAAAAGAAAAAATAGAAGAATTAATCGAAATTATTAAGGGTAGACTTTTACTTTTAAATAATTTTGACGAAGAAAGAATCTTTAACGTTAGTTCTGATACTAAATCTAGATCATTTATGCCCACAACTTTTCTGCCAAACAAAAACTTAAAAAGACGATTTATTTATTACAGTGATAAATTTGATGAATATTTAAGTTGTGATATTTATGGTAACGATTGTAAAAATATTTTATTAAATACAAAAGAAAAGATAAAATCCTTAGCTCAGGAATTGAAAGATACAAGCAATAATAACTTGATTTTTGTTGGAAAAAAAAGAAAAAAGCCTGCTAATGAAGGCTGGTTTAGCCATTTTACATTTCAAGAAAAATTTTCAAAAAATCAAATTAAAAAAGAGATTTTTTCTAAAAATTCAAACTTAATTACGTATGGCAATGTTGATTTTAAAATTAATTCCTTATCAAAAACTGTCACTATCAATAAAAATGATCAATATGGGAGAATCGTATTTACTGGTGGCACGATTGATAGTTGGAAAATAGTTTATAAAAATAATTACAGTTATAGTGAAAATGACAATTTACATGAAAAGGTTGATGAAAACGGATACACTGGGTGTCTATCTTTTTTTGATATAAAAATTATCAATACTTCAATTGAGCTATTTAATTCAGATTGCGAGGATGCTGTTAATTTTGTTAGAAGCTCTGGTTCGATAAGCTCTCTGTTAATTAGGAATTCACTTCACGATGGTTTAGATGCTGACTTTTCATCATTAAAATTTGACTTAATTGATGTTAAAACTGCAAAAAACGATTGTATTGATTTTTCATTTGGTAATTATTTTTTAAATCAAGTAATAATAGAGTTTTGTGGAGATAAAGGTGTGTCAATAGGTGAGACTAGTAAAGTTAAAATAGAAAATCTTTCAGTTTCTAATTCAAATATCGGTTTAGCTTCCAAGGATTTTGCCGAAGCAATGATTAACAAAGGTTACATCAATACTACTAAGAACTGTGTTGAAGCATATAACAAAAAACAAGAATTTTCAGGTGGATTTATTCTAGCTAATAAACTTTATTGTATAGACTCCCATAAAAATTTATCAGTAGACGATAAATCATTACTTAAAGTAAATTTTTTATGAGTTTTAGATTTGAAGAGAAAACTCTTTTTCATATATCAGATTACTTAAAGTTAAAAACCTTTATCTTTAATTCTGCTGGCGTTGAACTTTACCCCAAAAGAAAGATATCCAGTCTATATTTTGATAATTATGAAAATAATATGTATTTAGATTCTGAAGATGGTTGCCTACCCAGAAAAAAAATAAGAATTAGAACATATCCTGAAAATAAAAATGATTTGGAATATTTTTTTGAAACAAAAATTTCGAGCGTAGAAGGTAGATATAAAATTGTAAATAAAATTAATAAAAAAAATTATATAAATTTACAGCAAAAAGGACTTTTTGATAATATTTACGGCATGTGTTACCCCAAGATTAGAATTTCATATTTTAGAGAATATTTTTCTTTATTTAATCAGAGAATTACTCTGGATCAAGATATTCAGTATAAATGCTTTAACAGCAATCGTTTTATGAGAGATAAAGAAAGTATAATCTTAGAAATTAAATCTAATAATATTATTAGTACAGATTTATTACAAAATATTGTTCCATTCCAAAAATTAAGAATTTCAAAATACTGCGATGGTTTTAATAAGTTATTTAATAAAAATGAATACCAAAGGCTGAATCAATTATTATAATACTGGTATTCCTGGTGCCCTCACACGGACTCGAACCGCGAACCTACTGATTACAAATCAGTTGCTCTACCAATTGAGCTATGAGGGCTTATAAATTAATTTAGTTATTTATCTTAATTCTGCAAGCAAATAAACCCTTGTTGCTTCCGCTGTTATTGCTTTGCTTGTAAGCCTTATTCTCCCATACGTACAAAGAGTGACCAAAGGATTGTCTGTTATGGTTTTTTTCATTTTTATGCCTTTTGCTAATTTATTTGTTTGATATTGTCAAACTGTCAATTTTAATTTAGTTTGTAATATTATGAGTGAAGATAATTTTAATAACAAAAATATGAATAATAGCAATACTAGCCGAGGATTTCAAACTACGAGAGATACGCGTGAGAATAAAATGATAGAGACGGGCAAATTTGCAAAAGTATCTAAAATTAAACCAAAGCAATTTCAACATCACTTACACAAGACTTTTTTTAAAAAAAATAAGTTACCTTCTGTATTTATATTATTTGTCACCAGCAGATGTAATTTGAGTTGTGCACATTGTTTTTATCACGATAGTTTAAATAAAAGATTTAATGAGTTGAGTTTAGATGAAATAGACACTTTTACAAAAACAATGGATCCTCTGCTACACTTAATATTGACTGGGGGTGAACCATATCTCAGGCATGACCTAGATCAAATTGTCAGAATATTTTACGAAAATACTAAAGTGCCTATATTAACTATACCATCTAACGGCTGGTATTTGAAAAAGATGGATAGACAAATAAGAAACTTTATGAAGTGGTGTCCAGAACTTGTACTCAATCAATTGATTTCACTTGATGGCCTAGAAGAGGATCATGATAAAATTAGAATGGGTACTCACAAGGGATCTTTTAAAAAAGCTTTAGATACAATCGAACATCTCAAGAAATTACAAAAAGAATTTGGGCGTATAAATATAGGCACTATCACAGTAGTTACTTCGCAAAACCAACATAAAATAAAAGAGATAATAAAAGGAATTTATGATTTAGCTAAACCAGATAATATTAGCATTACTTTAGTAAGAGGAGAACCTAAAGAAAAAGTAAATGTAAATCTGGATATGAAACTTTATCAAGAAGCGGTTGCTTATAGAAATACTCTATTTTTTTCACATAAAATGCCTGGCCTTAATAGATTCAAGGGAAATAAAATAGCCACTGCTATGAGAGTTATCCTAAATGAGTTGGTGCAAGAAACTTATGAAAAAAAAGAATATCAAACACCATGCTACTCTGCAAATTTAAGCGGATTGATGTATCCAGAAGGTCAAGTATACCCATGCGAAATATTAGACGATTCACACAAAATTGGTAATATTCGTGATTTTAAATTAAACTTTAAAGATCTATGGTTGTCTCAAAAAGCTAAAGAAGAAGTTAATTTCATAAGAAAAACAAAATGCTTTTGCACTCACGAATGTTTCAACGCAGCTAATATTGTTTTTAATTCAAAATATTATCCGAGGTTAACAAAAATAGCCTCTTCAATAAAATAAGGTATATAGATTTAAAATATTGTATATACTTGCTTGTTAAATTGAGCATTGAATGAATATTTCAATTATCATTCCAGTTTATAATTCATCATCAACATTAAAAGAATGTTTAGATGCTATTTTTGATACTAACTTTAAAAATTTTGAAGTTATTGTTGTCTCAGATAATAGTTCAGACAATTCTGTTGGGATAGCAAAACAATATCAATGTAAAGTTATAGAATTGCCTCAAAATAAAGGTCCTGCATTTGCAAGAAATAGAGGGGCCCAAGAGGCAAAAGGAGATATATTACTTTTTATTGACTCAGATGTTGTAATTGATAAAGAAGCATTAAATTCTCTTGTTGATAAATTTTCTGATAGTGATGTGAATGTAATACAGGGTGTGTATTCACATGAACCAAAGTATAAGAATATTACTACCCAATATCAGCAAAGTTTTTATTGCTACTATAGTTGGCATGCAGATTTAAAATATACATCTTCATTAATCACAAACTGTTTTTCAATAAGAAGAAAAATATTTATTGATTTTAAAGGTTTTAACACAAACATTAAAGGCGCAACTTGCGAAGATGAAGAGTTTGGTTATGTATTAATCGACAAAGGTTATAAAATCTTAATATCAAGACAGTTAAATGGTAAACATCGAGTAAATTACAATTTTAGAAAATTAATAAAGAGAAATTTTGCTATATATATTGATACTATGAAAAGTTACCTTAGAAATAAGACTTATGTCAAAAAAGTTGAACAAACAAACTATTGGAAAGTGTTAATGGGGATACCAATTCTTGGTTTAATTATATTAGCAACAGCCGCAATTATTATTTTTCCAAATAAAGTATTTTTGGCTACTTTTTTAGTTCTAAATATTATTTTTTTATTATTACATTCAGGATTTATAAAATTTGTTACAATTACCAAAGGCGTCTCAAAAGCGTTGGGCGTTATGATGATTTGCTATTTAGATACTTTTATAATGTTGATGAGCATATTTTTTGGATGCTTAAGTTATTTTGTAAAAAGAAGATATTAAAAAAATTAATAAAACAATTAAAAGACAAAGAATTATTTTTTAGGTTTTTTTCTTATTACTGATAAGAGTAGGCCGTTTCGTTTTACATTAAAAAGATTAACTCCTCTGAATTTATCAAAACAAGTGGTGAGTTCTGTTTCGATAATTTCTTTGTTTTTAGTAACAACTCTATTAGTCATAATTATATATTCAGCATGATCTATATTGACAATTCTAAAATTATTATAACCTTTTTTGGCTAGATGAGATTGCAAGATTTTTTCATTTATTCCGCAAACTCCAAACACTAAATTTTTATTTTTATCGAAATTTGTATATTTTATAAGCTCTTTTACAGATGATCCCCAATAGTCATTCTCAAATTTTTTATATCTATTTTCTACTTTACCGTTAAAAAAATTTAAATATGTGTAATGGTAGGGAGTAATGGAGAAAAAATTAAATAAAAAGTAAACAATCAAAATAGAGATTAAGAATAATGAAATTTTAGAAGTAAGATTCTTAATATTTTCTATTAAATAGTAAATAGATATTCCAGGAATTATACAGATATAAGGTAAAGTCCATAAAAATAATCTCATGCCATCATATATAGGGTGAGGAATTAAAAAAAGTATGATGTTGGGAAAAATTAAAATCAAAAGTATCAAGGAAACTTTATAATTAAAGTATTGTATTTTTCTTTTAAAAAATTCTTGTGATACAAAAATTAAAATGAAAAATATTAAATAACAAACTAAAATGAATTCTGGAGACTTAAAAAAGAAGTTTATTAAAAGGTAATATTTAGGAATGTTGTTTGCAAAATAATAATTACCATTTATTAAATTAAAAGGCCAGCCAGTCTTGTAATTTTCAGAGAGTGTTTCTAAAAATATATTGAATGGTAAAATTAATATATTTGAATGTGTGTCTATCCAAAAAAGGATTAATAATATATAAAAAATTATAAAACATATAATTAAATCGTATAAAAACCTTTTAATACTAAAATTTTTATAAGCAATTTTTTTTATAAAAAAAATATCAGCGATAATGAATAATATAATTGGTATTAAAGATCCTAAAAAAAATAACTGAATACCTGTCGCTAAAGCACCAAGAACTGCTAAATAAACAATATATTGATTGCTCTTATGTTTAAAGTTTTGCTTTTTTACATATTTGAATATTAAATATGTCATCCATACATGACTAAATGCAAGAATTGTGTCTTTGGTATTAATTGCCATGTGACCAAAGAAAACAGGATAAAAAAATAAAAGCAGGAATACTATTTTACCAATTTTTTTATTAAATAACTCCTGACAGAGTTTTCCTATTCCAATTATCGTGCTTAATGAAAATATTAAATTCAATAAATGACTTATTTCAATTTGATATTGTGATGGAAATTGTTTTGCAACTAGATATGATAACGACCAATAAATTGTGGAGTAATATTCTCTATATGTAATATCACGATCTAACTTTCCAAACGAAAATAAGTAATCTAAAGTAATTTTACCTCTAGACATATTATCTGCATGATCCCATGCTTCACCAATTATTAAGGCGCAATACGTGGAAAAAGCAATTAATAAAATAAGTAAAATATTATTTTTGTTTTTACTCATTTAAAATATTGGAACATTAGTTTGTTTTAAAATCTTCAAATTCTTTTTGTAACTTCTTGCAAAGTTTTGAAAGAAGTTTTAGATCATTTTTATTGTTATTTTCATTCATAGATAATAAAGATATAACTATTATATTATATGTAATTTTATATAATTTTTAAATTAAATAATGCATCCTAAATGATTAAAATAAAAATTTGCAATTTGTCCCAATTAAAAAATAAAAATTATTTTGTAACGTGGGTTAAAAAAATTAAAGATGAAGTTATTGTGTTTAAAAATGATAAAAAAATTTATGTCAAGTCTTCGATATGCCCACATTTTGGAGGTCCTATTACCTATAATCAAAATGAGAAACATTTATATTGTCATTGGCATGGACTTAGAT
The DNA here is from genome assembly GCA_902607585.1 of uncultured Pelagibacteraceae bacterium. Lineage (GTDB taxonomy): Bacteria > Pseudomonadota > Alphaproteobacteria > Pelagibacterales > Pelagibacteraceae > AG-414-E02. The sequence goes on along the minus strand of CACLKP010000020.1, from coordinate 2,777 downwards.
TTTCTATTGATGGAAAGTGCATAAATCAAAAAAGCTTTAAAGCTTGTTTGAATAATTATGATTTTGAGTTAAAAGATAATTATATATATATCAAAAAATGAAAATTCTCGATGTTACATTTAAAAGAAAAGTAAATTGTTCTGCAAACGTTTGTTTATGGAATCATTGGGATCAAGATCATATAAATTATGTTCACAAGGGATTTTATAATGAAACAGAAATATTTTATGAAGATGATAGAGTGATATTAACTTATCATAGGTTAAAAATACCTTTAATTCCTTTTTTAAATATTAATACGATAGACATGCAGACTTTAAAAGATAAGAACACAGTTTGTACATATGGTTTTCAATTTGGAATCCCCTCATTGTCTACAGCTATATATAAAGATATAGGAAAAGATAAATGTTCAGTCAGTGTAAATTATAAATTTAAATTTTTAGGTCTACAAATTTTACTTTATCCTTTAATAAAATTTTTAATTAGAAGATGGAATAATAGGACTTGGTACGAAGATTTACCTCTTAAATTGAGGAGACAAAGAGTTAAAAGAATGAACTTTAAAGATTTTAAAGGGCTACCAGATAAAATAAAAGACAGAAAGTTTTCAGGGCCAATTGATTTCAAACTTCCAATTAGTAGATTAAAAAAAGTTGATAGTAAGTTGAAGAAACATCCATTTTATAATTTTGGACGGAAAGATGCTCATATTTAGATAAAAAATGGAATCAAGACTCCACTAAAATTATTATATTAATAATAAAGGTTTTTCTGTCAATTCTTTAAAGATTAATGAAATTAAATGAATAAAAAAATTTCAATTGTTTTATGTACGTATAACGAAGTTAATTATATTGAGCAAACTATAAGATTAATATTTCAAACTTTAGAAAATGTTGAAATTATTGTTGTGGATGATAATTCCAGTGACGGGACCTTAAAAAAACTTATTACGCTCAAATCTATTTTTAACTTTAAGTTAATTGTGAGAAAAAATGAGAGAGGTTTAGCGTCAGCTCATAAAAGAGGTTTTGATGAGTCAACTGGAGATTTTGTTGGCACAATTGATGTTAATAGCAGAGATCAAATTTTATATTTTAAGAATCTCGCTGCCAAATTGAACGCCGGATATGATATAGCGGTATTATCCAGATATATACTAGGTGGAGGAGATCAAAGGATTTTTATAAGGTCATTTTCTAGCAAGGCTATTAATTCAGTTGGTAGGTTTTTTCTTAGGATACCATTTAATGATTTTACAAGTTGTATTTTTTTGATGAAAAGAAAATTGCTTGATTATTCAGGAATTATAAAAACTGGGTATGCTGAATGGTTTATAGAGTTTATTTATATTATATATAAAAAAAAACATAGACTTATAGAAATTCCTTATATTCAAAAGATGGATGAAAAATTAAGTGTAAGTAAATCTTACCCAAACATTTTTACTTTTTTTTACCTTGGTATTATTTATTTTTATAGAATTATATTAACGATTATTAGAAATTAGAGATTTAAATGTTTTATATTTTATTTTTTAAATAATTTATATAATGAAACACAATAGCAGCAGAGTTAGAAATATTAAGACTTTCAATTTTTTTATTTATATTAATTTTTAACAAAAAATCTGAATTTCTTGTAGTTTGATATTTTAAACCAGAACCTTCGGAACCAAATAATAATACATTATGACCATTCCAATCATGATCTGTAAAATTTTTTTTCCCATTTTTATCAAAAGCACTTACCCAAAAATTTTTTGCCTTTAAGAATTTTAATGTAGTATTTATATTTGAGACTTCAAATATATGTATATATTCCATTGAACCGCTAGCACTTTTGTATAAGAGTTTACTTTCACTTTGAAAAGATCGACCTTTGATAATTATACCATCAATATTAAAAGATGTAGCGCTTCTGATTATAGATCCGATATTTCTTGGATCTGTAACCTCTTCAAGAGCTACTAAAATAATACTTTTCTTACTTTTCTTTGCTTCTATAAATTCCTTAAGGTTTACTTCATCTAGATGTTCTATTTCAGCTATTAAGTTTTGATGAGATATTTGTTCTTTTGAACATAAACGGTCTAATTCTTTTTTGTTTTTATAGAAAATTTTTATATCTTTTAATAAATTATGATCTTGATTCTCTTTATTTAAAATTTTTTTGGAATCTTCTGTTAAAAAGACCCTTAATACTTTTCGTTTTGGATTCTTTAAAGCTTCAGTGACAGCATGTTTTCCAGCAATTAAAAAGCTAGTTTTCTTCATGTTTTTTACAAATTAAAGTGAATTAATAGCATATATATAGGTAAAATCATTTATTGCATTTGTTTATGAGAATGCTTATAAAACCTTGTTGAATAAAGCTTTATTGTATCGGTAACCTCCTGAATTTAGGAGGGGTACCAAAGCGGTCAAATGGGGCGGGCTGTAAACCCGTTGACTTCGGTCTTCGAAGGTTCGAATCCTTCCCCCTCCACCAAGTTCAATAAAGTTTTGGACAAAGTTAGAGTGTGATATGTTTGGAATGCTGCGGGTGTAGTTCAATGGTAGAACACCAGCCTTCCAAGCTGGTCGTGAGGGTTCGATTCCCTTCACCCGCTCCAAGTTTGAAATAGAAAAAGAGTAATTATATAAAGGAAAAAAGAAATGGCTGAAAAGAAAAAATTCCAAAGAAACAAACCCCACGCTAATGTGGGTACAATTGGTCACGTGGATCATGGAAAAACGACTTTGACCGCTGCTATAACAAAAGTTTTGGCTGAA
>CACLKP010000019.1:5000-10607 GCA_902607585.1 uncultured Pelagibacteraceae bacterium | reverse complement strand
CGCTCACTATAGTCTCTGCTTTAAAATGTTGAAACTTTGCAGCATTAGCGCCAGCTTTTGCACATAAACGAATCAACTTTTTTGCTCTAGACAATGAACCATCATGATTTGCTGCTATATCAGCTACAAAATAAACTTTTGAGCTTTCGCTAATATTTGTTTTATTTATTCTAAAAAGCTTCATTATTTGTAATCATTCGCTGTAAGTATAATCTGCTCTTTTACATCATCTAATGAAACTTTAAACATTTTTTCATACTTTTTTACGTTCATCTGCATGTTAAGAGGTCTGTCGGCAGTTAATTTCACTTGTTTCAAGTTTACTGGATTTATTAAATTTTCATCCAAATTTAATAATTTGCTTAATTGAAATGCAAATTCTGCTTTACTCATTCCATTACAAGATCCTAAATTAAATATTCCGCTTAACTGTTTTTCGACCACTACCATAATATTTTTACACAAATTAGAAATATGCAATGGACTAAAAATAACATCCTTAAATACATTGATTTTCTTTTTTTCCCGTAAAGATTCGACTATCCAGTCAGATAAACTCTTTTTGCCTGCTTTATTACTTTTGCCAATAAAATTGACCCTCAAAATAGTAGAGCCAATTTTAGAAGCTTCTTTCTCACCCATATACTTTGATTTACCATAAAAATTTATTGGTTCTGCATCTTCTTCTGTATGTAATCCCCGTCCATTATATACTTGATCTGTTGATATATGAATTAAATGTAAATTATTTTTCATTGAAACATTTTTTATTGCTTTAGTTAAAATTTTAACAACTTTTACATTTGCCATTTCGGCTTTATTTTTATTTTTTTCACATTCATCGACATTTGTAAAAGCTATTAAATTGATAATAACATCAGGATTTAAAATTTTAAGGCTTCTCTGAACATCACTAAGATCACTCATATTAAAATTGGTTTCCGATTCTTTATTTCTACCATGCTTTATAATTTCAAAACCAAACTTTTTTAAAATTGGACACAAACTAGATCCGAGAAACCCGTATGCACCAAGAACTAAAATTTTTTTTTTCATATTAATTTAATCGCTCATATGTATTGTGACTCACTGGTCCTTCTAATAAACTATTAATATCTCTTCCATTTTCACATTCTGCTATTAAATTAAAAACTTTTTCTAAAGACGCAAAATATTGATTTATGTGCTTATCCGAATGTTCCGTAGAAAAATAAATTGTATTAGAGGCTAATATAGAATCTTTTAATAATTCTTGAGATATTAAAGTTTTGTAATGTAAAAAATTTTTACTTTGAATGTTAAATCCGGCTAAAGCTGGAATTCCCCACAATTGTATTGTAATATTATTTTTTTTTGCTAACTGTAACCATTTTTTTTTGACTTTATTCCCTTTTTCGGTAATAGTTTTCCAAGATTTTTCTTTTTCCATTATATCCAAAGTTTTTAAAGCAGCAACTGGCCCAATTCTTTCGGTCCAAAAAGTACTGCTGATAAAAGTTGATTGTGCAAATTGCATTATTTCTTTTTTTCCAATTACCGCATTTATGGCATAACCATTTCCCAACGCTTTACCGAAAATCGCAATATCAGGATCAACTTTATATAATTTATGTAGTCCGCCAAAAGTCTGCCTAAAACCTGAAGTGCACTCGTCAAATATTAGAATGATTTTATTTTTATTAGCTAGTTCTCTAACTTTTTTAAGAAAACCAGGTTTTGGCTCAATATTTCTTGAAACTTCCATTTTAATTGTACCAATATCCTTATTTTTTTTTATTAAGTTTTCTAGTTCTGAAATATTGTTATAAGAAAATGTTAAAGTTGAACCTAATAATTTTTTAGGCACACCTAGAGGATTTAGTCCTGATAAAAGATGTTTTTTTAATTCGTCTTTTTTGCTTAAATTTGCTGCCAAATACCAGTCGTGCCAACCATGATAACCACATATAGCCACTTTATCTTTACCGCTAGCGGCTCTGGCTATCCTAATTGCTACAGCATTAGCTTCACCGCCAGACCTAGTAAGCTTAACCATATTTGACCAGGGGTGCATTAATATTAATTTTTCTGATAGATAAACCTCCTCAGGACAGTTCAAAGTTGACATGTTTCCTTTTTCAACAGTTTTTTTTACAGCTTCATCTATCTCCGGATGACCATAACCAAGAATATTTGTTCCTATTCCCATTGTTGACATATCCAAATATTCTTTACCCCCAAGATCCCAAATCTTGCAACCTTTCGATTTGCTAAAATATGTTGGCCATTTTTCAGGTAAGAAAATTTCAGGCCTTTTTGATAAAAGCATATTTCCTCCTGGAATTATTTTTTTAGCTCTCTTCCATAATTTTTGCTCTATGTTTAACTTTGAACCTTCATCTCTTAATATATGTTTGTTAGGAATAAAATATTCGGGATGTGCTTTTTCTAATTTTACTATATCAGTCCATGAAAAATTATATTTATTTTTAAAATGATTTAAAATATTTTTTATCACCACAAAATCTTCTGGTTCATCTATAGTCCATCTGTATTTAGATAAGTTTTTTTTCAGTTCCAAATTATATTTTAAAAATTTTTTGCTATTGACAATGTAATTCATTACATGTTCTCTGTCGTACACATTTTTCGTTTCTTTCCATGCTCTTTTTAAAGTTTTCATTGTACAGGCCGCAACATCTAAACCATCTGGATAAGTTGGCGGAGCATAATTTGATACAAAATCCAATTTATTATTAATTAATTTCAAGATCACTTGATCGACCAGTGATGGGTCAATCAAAGGACAATCTCCTGTGATTCTTACAATTATATTTGAATTAAATTTTTTTGCTGATTGGTAATATCTGTCCAATACATCATTTTCACTTCCTTCATATAAATCACATCCTAAACTTAATATATTTTTTTTTAAGTCATTCTCCTCTGGATTATCAGGTATTGCAAAAATAATTTTATTTATTTTTTTCGATTGACTGAGTCTCTTGAATAATATTTCAATAATTGTTTTCCCATTTATTTTTTGGAGAACTTTATTTGGAAAACGCGTTGATTTAGTTCTTGCTTGTACTATACATATAATTTTCGTCTTCTTGACTTTTTTTTTGGATCTTTTCCATTTTATTGGATTAATTAAACTAGCATTGTTGCTAAATATATTTTTTGGATAAACTCCATTGTGATTATTAACAGCTTCAAAAATTTGCTTTATTTGTTTTAGATTATTTACTCCTATAATAATTTTATCTATTTCTTTAAAACTAAACACATAGTTAATACAGGCTTTCAAACTTGATATCTTTTTATCTTTTGTCCATGTATGCCAGTTTTTAAATAACAAATACCATTTTAAAAATTTTTTCGGAATTTTATTTTCATTTATGAGTAAAAGTCCCTGTAAAAAAATTGAACGAATATATATCTCGACCTTTTTTTCTTTAATTTTTTTTAAGTATTTAAAATGTTCCAACCTTCTATCAAAAACACTAAATGGAACTTGAACAATATCAAGTTTGAATTCTTTTAAAATTCTTCCTAGTGTTTTGAAATTGTATATTGATACACCAATTTTATCTACTAGACCTTTTTCTTTTGCCTTCCGTAATGAATTGTATAAACTTTTTTTATTTCTGCCCAACAAATCATCAGCGTGATGAATAAAAATGCCAGAAATTTTTTTAACTTTAAGACGTTTAATTGAATTTGTTATATTTTTTAAAACCCAGCGTTCAACGTTTTTACAATTTTTTGGCAATTTTGGTAATTTTGTAAGTATTTGATAGGTTTTTAAATTCAGTTTACCAAGTATTTTTTCGGTGCTACCATATGAAATTGCTGTATCTAAGTTTTTAACACCATGTTTATTTGCATATTTTAAAATTTTTTTTATCGTTTTTAATGAAAGTTTCGATTTGTATTTATTGAACCCATAGCTCTGACTAAAGTTGGCTGTGCCTATTACTAATTTACTATTCATAAAATTAAGTATTTAAATTGGCTTAAAATTATTATCTACGTGTTTTTTTATTAGTTTTCTAATTTGATCTATTTTTAAAAATGATGGATTCAAACCTGAGTTATATCTAAATCCTTTCTTTACTTTTTTTAAATTAAACTTTTTTGAATAATGATTCTGAATTCTTTTATTTTCGTTTGGTAAAACAATGTAATAATCACCAATATCAAAGGTAGTAACGCTATCACTTTCAGTTACCATTTCTTCATGAATTTTTTCTCCAGGTCTAATACCAATTACGTTTAATTTACAAGATGGTGCTATTGATTTAGCAAGATCAGTGATTCTATATGATGGAATTTTTGGAATTAAAATTTCACTTCCAAATGAATTTTTAATTGCAAAGAGAACCAAGTCCACAGAGTGATCCAATGTTATATTGAATCTCGTCATAGATTTATCTGTAATATTTAATTCCCCCGAACCTGCTTGTTTAATGAAGTGTGGAATGATTGAACCTCTTGAACCCATAACATTTCCATAACGTATAATAGAGAACAACCCTTCTCGACCGGCGTAGTTATTTGCAGCAACAAATAATTTGTCACTACATAATTTAGTTGCTCCATATAAATTAATGGGTGCGGCAGCTTTATCAGAAGAAAGAGCAATTACTTTTTTTATTTTTTTTTCGATAGAGGCCTCAATTACATTTTGTGCTCCTATAACGTTTGTCTTAACATATTCCATCGGATTATATTCAGCTGTCGGTACCTGTTTTAGTGCTGCGGCATGTATAACAATATCAATTCCTTCAAATGCTCTAATTAACCTACTCAGATCTCTAACATCACCAATGAAATACCTTAGTGATTTATATTTTTTTTTTGGGATTTCTTTTTCCATTTCAAATTGCTTTAATTCGTCCCTACTAAAAACAACTAATCTTTTTATTTTAGGAAAACTTTTTAATATTCGTTTCGTAAAAGCCTTTCCAAAAGAGCCTGTACCGCCAGTTATTAGAATTGATTTTCCGTTAAGCATAATTGATTACATCCCGAACAATTTCAAACAAAGCTAAGCGCTTTGTAAAAATCGTTACCTAATTTTTTAGAAAAATATTTTTTTAATGATTCGGTTTTTTTTTTATTAGATTTTAAAATTGCCCACATGTTAATCTTGCTATAGTTCCTTTTTTAATTCTTCATATTCTCTCATTTTTTTTTTCATAAAATTTACAGTAAGATTTGTTTTCTCATTAATGCCCTTGGGCGTTAAAACGTAGAAATAATTCAATTTATTTGGATTCTTTGCAAAGTTTCTTAATTTAATAAGTCCTTTCTTGTGAAGTGCTTTTAAACAGTAATTTAATTTTCCTAGACTGAAGCCTAATTCTGCAGCAAGTTCTCTTTGTGTTGACTGCGGTTTTTTTACTAGAGTACGTAGTACTTCAAAATGATCTGTATCTTTTTTCATAATGTTCAGTTTTTAAACATTATAGTGTTCATTTTTTGAACGGTAAAGGCATATTTTTTTGTTTGTAAAAGATTTTGGTAAATTGTCTTTGAATCTATACTATATAGTGTAAAAATTCTTTTCAGTGCATAAATCAAGCCAATTGAGCTATTAGTACTGGTCAGCTACACGCGTTG
>CACLKP010000019.1:0-2500 GCA_902607585.1 uncultured Pelagibacteraceae bacterium | reverse complement strand
GGTTACTTAGATGTTTCAGTTCTCCAGGTTTACTCTTTATACCTATGAATTCAGTATAAAGTAACACACGAAGTGTTGGGTTTCCCCATTCGGAAATTTTCGGATCAAAGCTTGCATACAGCTCCCCGAAACTTATCGCAGTATACCACGTCCTTCATCGTCTTACAGTGCCAAGGCATCCGCCAATCGCCCTTAAACGCTTGATTTATGCACAGAAAAAAATTTTCTGTTATAAATTAAATTTTTGTTTTGATTGTTTTCAAAAAAATATCTGAAAACAATCGGATATAGATATTGATAATAATAATAATAATATTCACAATTTAAAAAAGCTAAATGTCTCAAATTTTGGTGGAGGATAGCGGGATCGAACCGCTGACCTCCTGAATGCAAATCAGGCGCTCTCCCAGCTGAGCTAATCCCCCGTAATATTGGTGGGCCGAGGAAGACTCGAACTTCCGACCTCACCCTTATCAGGGGTGCGCTCTAACCACCTGAGCTACCGGCCCCTTACTTACATTTACTCAGAGACATTATAAAAGAAGAGAAATGAGGACGGTCACATTAACCGATTTTTTTAAAATCGAAAATAATTGTTTTTATATTTTTCGATTTCCTTAGAAAGGAGGTGATCCAGCCGCAGGTTCCCCTACGGCTACCTTGTTACGACTTCACCCCAGTCGCTGATCGTACCGTAGTCAAAGGTTTTATGCTTTGCCTTAAGGTGTAACCAACTTCCATGGTGTGACGGGCGGTGTGTACAAGACCCGGGAACGTATTCACCGCGGCGCGCTGATCCGCGATTACTAGTAATTCCAGCTTCATGTACTCGAGTTGCAGAGTACAATCCGAACTGAGGTATCTTTTTGGGATTGGCTTAGAGTCGCCTCTTTGCTTCTCACTGTAAATACCATTGTAGCACGTGTGTAGCCCAACACGTAAGGGCCATGAGGACTTGACGTCATCCCCGCCTTCCTCCAGCTTATCACTGGCAGTTCTTTTAGAGTGCCCAACTTAATGGTAGCAACTAAAAGTAGGGGTTGCGCTCGTTGCGGGACTTAACCCAACATCTCACGACACGAGCTGACGACAGCCATGCAGCACCTGTGTTTTGTCCGGCCGAACCGAAGACTCTAATCTCTTAAAGTCGCGACAAACATGTCAAGTGTTGGTAAGGTTCTGCGCGTATCTTCGAATTAAACCACATGCTCCACTACTTGTGCGGGTCCCCGTCAATTCATTTGAGTTTTAACCTTGCGGTCGTACTCCCCAGGCGGTGTGCTTAACGCTTTTGCTGCGACACTGAAAAATAAATTTCCAACGTCTAGCACACATCGTTTACAGCATGGACTACGAGGGTATCTAATCCTCTTCGCTACCCATGCTTTCGCTCCTCAGTGTCAGTAATGATCCAGAAAGTTGCCTTCGCAATCGGTGTTCTTTCTAATATCTACGAATTTCACCTCTACACTAGAAATTCCACTTTCCTCTATCATACTCTAGTTAAAAAGTTTTGATGGCAGTTCCAAGGTTAAGCCTTGGGATTTCACCACCAACTTTTCTAACCACCTACGAGCTCTTTAAGCCCAGTAATTCCGAACTACGCTAGGTCCCTTCGTATTACCGCGGCTGCTGGCACGAAGTTAGCCGGACCTTCTTATTCGGGTACAGTCATTTTCTTCCCCGACGAAAGAGCTTTACAACCCAAAGGCCTTCTTCACTCACGCGGCATCGCTGCATCAGGGTTTCCCCCATTGTGCAAGATTCCCCACTGCTGCCTCCCGTAGGAGTCTGGGCCGTGTCTCAGTCCCAATGTGGCTGATCATCCTCTCAGATCAGCTATTGATCGTAGCCTTGGTAGGCTTTTACCCTACCAACTAGCTAATCAAGTGCGGGCTCATCTTTCGGCGTTAAAACTTTCCCCGTAAGGGCTTATCCGGTATTAGCACAAGTTTCCTCATGTTATTCCAAACCAAAAGGCAGATACCCACATTATACTCACCCGTTCGCCACTCAGTATTGCTACTGCGTTCGACTTGCATGTGTTAGGCGTGCCGCCAGCGTACGTTCTGAGCCATGATCAAACTCTCAAGTTTAATAACGGCGCACACTAGCTTCATATAAATAATAAAAAAATTATTTATATTTTCGTTGAAGTGTGTACGACAAATTTTGGTAACCTAACCGTCCACACTTCTCTTCTTCTTTTTTTACAATTTAAAAAAGCTAGAAACATCTTCCGCTAAAACCACACCTAGCAGTTAAAACTTCAACATTTCAATTAACGACCCCGCAATTAACCAAGAAAAACTAAGCTTTTTCGGGGTGGACCGCTCGTTATAAGCTAATTAATGAATAAAGCAAGACGTATATTAATCTTAAATAATAGTAAAATTGAGTATTTCTGTAACTAATTTTTGATAAATTATTGTATAAAATTCACCAAATATAATGTTTAAATCAGAACTATTCTAAAATTAACCATGTATCTAGCGCTTAA
>CACLKP010000018.1 GCA_902607585.1 uncultured Pelagibacteraceae bacterium | reverse complement strand
TGTTAATGCGGCTGATGGCCCTATGCCACAAACCAGAGAACATATTCTCTTAGCAAGACAAGTAGGAGTTCCAGCAATCGTAGTTTATCTGAACAAAGTAGACCAAGTTAAAGATAAAGAACTTTTAGATTTAGTGGTTGAAGAAATACGTGAACTTTTAACTTCATATAAATTTCCTGGAGACAAAATTCCAATAATAAAAGGATCTGCTTTAAATGCTGTAGAAGGAAAAGACGAAACTACAGGTAAAAATTCAATATTAGAATTAATGAAAGCAATTGATGAACATATACCTCAACCACAAAGACCAAAAGATAAACCTTTCTTAATGCCTGTTGAGGATGTTTTTTCTATATCAGGACGTGGAACAGTTGCAACTGGTAGAGTTGAACAAGGTGTTGTTAAAACAGGTGAGGAACTTGAAATAGTAGGAATTAAAGAAACTAAAAAAACAGTTATTACAGGTGTAGAGATGTTTAGAAAAATTTTAGACACAGGTGAAGCTGGAGATAACATTGGGGCACTGTTAAGAGGTGTTGAAAGAGAAGATATTGAAAGAGGTCAAGTGTTAGCAAAACCTGGATCAGTTACTCCACACACTGAGTTTGAAGCTCAAGCTTATGTACTAAAAAAAGAAGAAGGTGGAAGACATACTCCTTTTTTTACAAAATATAGGCCTCAGTTTTATTTTAGAACAACCGATGTAACTGGCGAAGTTACGCTGCCATCGGGAACAGAAATGGTTATGCCAGGAGATGATGCAAAATTTAATGTTAAGTTAATAACTCCAATTGCAATGAATGAGAAATTGAATTTTGCTATAAGGGAAGGTGGTAAAACTGTTGGGGCTGGAGTGGTGACCAAGATTTTAAAGTAAGCTACTAGGAGTGTAGCTCAATTGGTAGAGCGCCGGTCTCCAAAACCGGAGGTTGGGGGTTCGATTCCCTCCGCTCCTGCCAAAAAAGAATTATAGAAATGATTAATCCATTAAAATTTATACAAGGCGTAAAACAAGAAGCTTTTAAGGTAACGTGGCCAACTAGAAAAGAAGTTGCTATTGGATCTTTAATGGTATTTGTTTTAGCAAGCCTTGCGGCAATATTTTTTCTTTTATTAGACCAAATATATAAATTTTTATTAGATATAATTTTAACTATTAATTTTTAATATGAAAAACTGGTACATAGTTCAAACTTTTTCGGGTTTTGAGCAAAAAGTAGCCGAAACATTAAAAGAAACTATAAAAACCAAAGAATTAAATGATAAAATTAGTGATGTTTTGGTACCAATGCATGAAGTTACCGAGGTAAAAAGAGGAAAAAGGGTTCAAAGAAAAAAAAAATATTTTCCCAGTTATGTTTTGGTAAAAATGGAGATGAATAAACAGCTTTATCATATGATAAAAAATATTCAAAAAGTAACAGGATTTCTAGGCACAACAGGAGAACCTGCTCGTGTTACAGATAAAGAAATTGATAAAATTTTAGGCAATATTAAAGAAGGATCATTAGTACCAGAACCTAGCATCAGTTTTGATATTGGAGAACAAGTAAAGGTATGTGAAGGACCTTTTGCTTCCTTCACAGGCTTAGTTGAAGAAGTTGATGAAGAAAAATCAAGATTGAAAGTGTCAGTTTCTATTTTTGGTAGACCTACACCAATAGAATTAGAATATAATCAGGTAGAAAAATCTTAGATATGGCTAAAGAAATCACAGGTTATGTTAAATTACAAATAAAAGGTGGCCAAGCGAATCCAGCTCCACCAGTTGGACCTGCTTTAGGCCAACGTGGAATAAATATTATGGAATTTTGTAAAGCTTTTAATGAAAAAACAAAAAGTTTTATGGGGAAACCTATTCCTGTTGTTATTACAGTATATAAAGACAAAAAATTTGATTTTATTATAAAATCTCCACCCGCTTCGTATTTTATTAAGGAGGCGGCCAAATTAAAAGGTGGTTCGAAAGAACCTGGTAGAGTTGTAGTTGGATCAATTACAAAAAAGCAAGCAGAAAAAATTGCTCAAGAAAAAATGAAAGATTTGAATGCTCATGATATTGATGAAGCTATTAAGATAATTTCGGGCTCGGCTCGATCTATGGGTATTGAGGTTAAAGATTAATGAAAAAAAAACTATCAAAAAGATATAAAAATTTAGTTGAAATGTCTAAAGATAAAAAAATGGGAACTTTAGAAGAAGCTATAAAAAAAATAAAAAGAAATTGTAATGCAAAATTTGATGAGTCTATAGATATTTCTTTGAAATTAAACTTAAAGAAGAAAAAAGAAGAGGTCAATTTAAGAACATTAGTTAATCTGCCTCATGGAAATGGTAAAAAAGTCAAAGTTGCTGTTTTGTGCGAAGAAAGCAAAATCAATGAAGCCAAAGACTCTGGGGCAGAACTGGTTGGATCAGATAATCTGGTAAATGATATTGCTTCTGGGAAAATAAATTTTGATAAACTTATATCTACACCCGCAATGATGTCAAAAATGGGTAAGTTAGGTAAAATTTTAGGCCCCAAAGGCATGATGCCTAACCCAAAACTTGGTACCGTGACTTCTGATGTAAAAAAAGCTGTAAAAGCTATAAAAATGGGACAAATTGAGATTAAAAATGATAAAGATGGAAATATTGCTGCGTCAATTGGAAAAAAAAGTTTTCCAGATACAAAAATTATAGAGAATTACAAATCATTTATAGAAACTTTATTAAAAGAAAAACCCAAAGGAATTAAAGGTGATTTTATCCTATCATTATTTTTAACATCAACAATGGGTGTTTCTTTTAAATTAAAATATAAGACATAATATTATGATGAATAAAGCTAAAAAAAAGAATTACATTGAAGAAATGAAAGTTTTCTTTAATAAGACAAGTTCTGTATTTGTAACCCACTACCAGGGTTTAACTGTAAAGCAAATTGATGAACTAAGAGCTGAAATGAGAAAACATGGAATACTTTTTAAAATTACCAAAAATAGGATAACCAAACTTGCATTAGGAGAAAGTAAATTTAAGAAATTAGAAGATTTATTTTCTGGACCTACTGCTGTTGCTTTTTCTGAGGATGCTATAACTTCAGCAAAAATATTGACAAAATTTGCTAAAATAAACCCAAGTCTTAAAATTATTGGCGGAATCATGGAAGATGAGCCACTTTCCATTGAAGAAGTTGAGAAAATTGCCACACTACCAACTTTAAGTGAGGCGAGAGGTAAAATTGTTAGTATTTTAACTACTCCGGCTCAAAAAATAATGAGTATTTTACTTGCGCCGGGCTCAAAAATTGCTATTTTGGCGCACGTTAAGAGTAAAAAAACATAAATTAAAGAAAGAATTTCAATGGCAGATTTAAATAAAATTGTAGATGAGTTGTCTAAATTAACAGTTGTCGAAGCTGCAGAACTTTCAAAGCAGTTAGAAGAAAAATGGGGTGTATCAGCAGCAGCGCCGGTTGCAGCTGCACCGGCAGCAGGAGCAGCAGCTCCAGCTGAAGAAAAAACTGATTTTACAATTTTTCTTGTATCAGCTGGAGATAAAAAAATTAATGTTATTAAAGAAGTTAGAGCAATTACAGGATTGGGTTTAAAAGAGGCAAAAGATTTAGTTGAATCCGCACCAAAAGAAGTAAAAAAAGGAGTTCCTAAAAAAGACGCAGAGGAATCTAAGAAAAAACTTGAGGCGGCCGGAGCTAAAGTAGAATTAAAATAGTTTTATTTAATATTAAAATTTAACTTACATTTTTATAATGTAAGACTTTGCATGGATTTATCTTTTACTGAAAAGAAGAGTATAAGAAAAAATTTTGGAAAATTAAAAGAAAGTCTATCGATTCCAAATTTAATTGATATTCAAAAAAGATCTTATGGCCAATTTTTAGAGCCACAAAGTCCAGATAAATCAAATTTACGAAAGGGTCTAGACAGGGTCTTTAAAAGCATTTTTCCTATCGAAGAATTGTCTGATAAAGCAACTTTAGAGTATATATCTTTTCGCCTCGAAAAACCTAAATTTGATGTTGATGAGTGTAGACAAAGAGATTTAACATACTCATCATCATTAAAACCCACACTGCGTTTAGTTGTTTATGATATAGATGCAGAAAATAATACAAAGCAAGTTTTATCTGCTAAAGAGCAAGAAGTTTTTATGGGTGACATTCCTTTAATGACACCAAGCGGAACTTTTGTGATTAATGGCGTGGAAAGAGTCGTTGTTAATCAAATGCATAGAAGTCCAGGAGTTTTTTTCGATCATGATAAAGGAAAAACACATGCTAGTGGAAAGCTTCTTTTTAACTGCCGAATAATACCAAATAGAGGTTCTTGGCTAGATTTTGAATATGATGCTAAAGATCTATTATATTTTAGAATTGACAGAAAGAGAAAACTTCCAATCACAACTTTTTTATATGCTTTGGGATACTCAAGAAAAGATATATTAAATATATTTTATGACTTTAAGATATTTAATTTCGATAAAGAAAAAAAGATATGGAATACTAAATTCAATCCTGATGATTATAAACGCCCAATTAAATTAAGAAGTGATTTAATTAACCCCAAAAATGAAAAAAGAATATTAAAAAAAGGTTCTAAAATAAATTATATAATTGCTAAAAAATTATTTGATGAAGGATTAAAAAATATTTCATTTTTATCTGATTATTTTTTAGGAAAATATATAAAAAATGATTTGTTAAATCCTTTAAATAAAGAAATTTTCTTAAAATCTGGATCTCAAATAAATCAAGAAAATTTAGATAAAATTTTAGAATATAATATTCTTACACTTGAAATTGCTAACGTTGATCCAGTTACAAAAGGGTCTTATTTGATAGACACTCTAAATATAGATAAAAACAATTCAAAAGAAGAAGCAATAAATGATATTTATAAAGTTTTAAGACCTGGTGAACCTCCATCTTTTGATGTTGCTTACGAAATTTTTAATAATTTATTTTTTAAATCAATACGATATGATTTATCTGATGTTGGTAGAGTTAAATTAAATAGCAAACTACATTTAAAGTGTCCTGATAACATAACAATTTTACGTAACGATGATGTTATTGCGATAATTAAGCATATGCTTAATCTAAAAGATGGCAAAGGAGAAGTTGATGACATAGACCATCTAGGAAATAGAAGAGTGAGATCTGTTGGTGAACTTGTTGAAAATCAATTTAGAATAGGAATATTAAGGATGGAAAGAGCTATAAAAGAAAAGATGTCAACACTTTTAGAGGTAGAATCTGCCATGCCTCAAGATTTAGTAAATCCAAGACCAATTACTGCAGCGCTCAAAGATTTTTTTGCAACATCACAGTTGTCTCAATTTATGGATCAGACAAATCCTTTGTCAGAAATAACACATAAAAGGAGAGTTTCTGCTTTAGGTCCAGGAGGTCTTACCAGAGAAAGAGCGGGTTTCGAAGTAAGAGATGTTCATCCAACTCATTATGGGCGAATATGTCCAATAGAAACACCAGAAGGTCCCAATATTGGATTAATAAATAGTTTGGCAACATTTTCTAGAGTAAACAAATACGGATTTATAGAAAGCCCATATAGAAAAGTTATAAATAATGTAGTAACTGATGAAATAGAATATTTATCTGCTATTGAAGAGGAAAAATACACAATAGCTCAAGCTAACACAAAGATAAATAAGGATGGTCATTTTGTTGAAGAATTAGTTTCATGTAGAAAGTCACTTAATTTTATCTTAGCAAAACCTGATTCAGTCGAATATGTAGATGTATCTCCAAAGCAATTAGTATCAGTAGCATCTTCTTTAATACCTTTTTTAGAAAATGATGATGCAAACAGAGCTTTAATGGGATCAAATATGATGAGACAAGCTGTTCCATTAATAAAACCTGAATCACCTTTAGTTGGTACAGGAATAGAAAGAGATGTTGCGCTTGATTCTGGAGTTACAATTGTAGCTAAAAGAGACGGGCTTATTGATAAAATAGATGGTAAAAGAATAGTAGTAAAAGCATTTGAAAAAGATCTGTCGAAATCAGGTGTTGATATTTATAATTTATTTAAGTTTCAGAAATCAAATCAAAATACCACTATAAACCAAAAACCTTTAGTAAAAGTTGGTGACGTAATAAAAAAAGGAGATATTATTGCTGATGGTCCTTCCACAAAGTTGGGTGAGCTTGCTTTAGGAAAAAATGTTACAGTAGCATTTATGCCTTGGCTTGGTTACAATTTTGAAGATTCAATATTAATTTCTGAGAGATGTGTCACAGATGATGTTTTTACTTCAGTTCATATAGAAGAATATGAATTAATGACCAGGGACACGAAATTAGGAACTGAAGAAATTACAAGAGACATACCCAACATTAGTGAAGAATCATTAAGAAATTTGGATGAATCAGGAATAGTATATATTGGCGCTGAAGTAAAAGCGGGAGATATATTAGTTGGAAAAGTAACTCCTAAAGGTGACAGCATGTCTAATCCAGAAGAAAAATTGCTTAGATCAATTTTCGGTGAAAAGGCAACAGACGTAAGAGATTCTTCATTAAAAATGCCACCAGGAAGTAATGGAATAGTTGTTGATGTAAGAGTTTTTAATAGACATGGAATAGAAAAGGATGAGAGATCAACAGCAATAGAAAGATCAGAGATTGAATCTGTGCAAGAAGATAAATCCGTAGAAGAAGAAATTCTTGAAAGAAATATTAAAACTAGAGCTCAAGAGATGATAAAAAATAAAAAATTAAAAGAAAATTTTAAAAAAATTGAATCGCAAGATAATCTTTCCTCAAAAGATTTAGATGATACTAGTTTAAATGATTTTTGGAAATTACAGTTTATTGATGAAAAGACTAATAACGATCTTAAGATACTTAAGGATCAATACGCAAATTTAAAAAAGGACATAAAATATAGATTTGAAGACAAGGTCGAAAAAATTCAACAGGGTGATGATCTTTTGCCAAATGTTCTAAAAAAGGTAAAGGTTTTTGTAGCTATTAAAAGAAGTTTAAAGCCTGGAGATAAAATGGCAGGTAGACATGGAAACAAAGGGGTTATAAGCAAAATTGTCCCCATTGAAGATATGCCTTATATGAAAAATGGAAAACCAGTTGATGTAGTTCTTAACCCATTAGGTGTACCTAGTAGAATGAATGTTGGTCAAATTTTAGAAACTCATTTAGGTTGGGCTTGCGCAGAACTGGGTGAGAAAATTAATCAAATAGTAAAGAAATATGACGATATTAGAAAAAGGAAAAATTTAATTGAAGATATTCTTAAAAAAGTATATGGAAAGAATATTTATCAGGATAAAATAAAACCTTTACAAGAAAAAGAATTCGAAGAATTAACAAAAACTTTGACATCAGGGATACCAATATCAACGCCAGTTTTTGATGGAGCGTCAGTTGATGATGTTACCGAATTATTAAAGTTAGCTGAATTACCTTCATCAGGGCAAACAAATTTATGGGATGGTCGGACTGGAGAAGAATTTGACAGAAAGGTTACTGTCGGAATTATATATATGTTAAAACTTCATCATTTAGTAGAGGATAAAATTCATGCTAGATCAACAGGCCCTTATAGTTTAGTAACACAACAACCACTTGGTGGCAAAGCACAACTTGGCGGCCAAAGATTTGGAGAAATGGAAGTTTGGGCATTAGAAGCTTACGGCGCAGCATATACCTTACAAGAAATGTTGACAGTAAAATCTGATGATGTTGCGGGTCGAACAAAAGTTTATGAAACTATAGTTAAAGGTGCCGATAAATTTGAATCTGGCATTCCAGAATCTTTTAATGTTTTAATAAATGAAATTAAATCTCTAGGATTAGATATTGATTTAAATTAGGTATTTATGAAAAAAAATATAACTAAATTGTTTAAAACTGAGGTAAATGAACAAAAATTTAATAAAATAAAAATTGCTTTAGCTAGTAGTGAAAAAATTAAATCCTGGTCATTTGGTGAAATTAAAAAACCTGAAACAATAAATTATCGAACATTTAAACCAGAAAAGGATGGGCTTTTTTGTGCTAGAATTTTTGGACCTGTAAGAGATTATGAATGTTTATGTGGAAAATATAAAAGAATGAAATTTAGAGGTATAATATGTGAGAAATGTGGAGTTGAGGTCACTAGATCCAATGTAAGAAGAGATAGAATGGGGCACATTGAACTTGCTACACCTGTCGCACACATTTGGTTTTTAAAATCATTACCAAGTAGAATTTCGTCTGCAATTGATATGAAACTTAAAGATGTTGAAAAGGTTTTGTATTTTGAAAGCTTTTTAGTAATCGAACCTGGTCTTACTAAGCTGAAAAAAAATCAACTTCTTACAGAAGAAGAATACATGAAAGCACAAGAAGAATTTGGAGAAGATGCTTTTGAAGCTAGTATAGGGGCTGAGGCGATAAGGGAAATTTTATTAAAGTTAGATCTTAAGGCTGAAAGAGATAAATTAAGATCAATATTAAAAGAAGTTAAATCAAAAGTTGCCGAAGAAAGAACTATTAAAAGATTGAAATTAATAGAATCATTTATTGCATCAGGTAATAAGCCTGAGTGGATGATTTTGACGGCCATTCCTGTTATTCCTCCAGAACTTAGACCGCTGGTTCCTTTGGATGGTGGTCGTTTTGCTACATCTGATTTAAATGATTTATATCGAAGAGTAATTAACAGAAATAATAGATTAAAAAGGTTAATTGAATTAAAAGCTCCAGACATAATTGTTAGAAATGAGAAAAGAATGTTGCAAGAGTCTGTTGACGCGCTATTCGACAATGGAAGAAGGGGTAGAGTAATAACTGGTACTGGTAAACGACCGCTAAAATCATTGGCTGAAATGCTGAAAGGAAAACAAGGAAGGTTTAGACAAAATTTGTTAGGTAAAAGAGTTGATTATTCAGGAAGATCAGTGATTGTAGCTGGACCCGAATTAAAACTTCATCAGTGTGGGTTACCAAAAAAAATGGCAGTAGAACTTTTTAAACCTTTTTTGTATGCGAGATTAGATAAACTTGGTTTAGCAACTACAATTAAACAAGCCAAAAAAATGGTAGAAAAAGAAAAACCAGAAGTATGGGATGCTTTAGAAACTATAATACGAGAACATCCGGTTATATTAAATAGAGCCCCGACTTTACATAGATTAGGTGTACAAGCTTTTGAAGCCAAATTAATAGAAGGAAGTGCGATAGAGTTACATCCACTTGTATGTTCTGCTTTTAATGCCGATTTTGATGGTGATCAAATGGCAGTTCATATTCCTTTAAGCATAGAAGCTCAGTTAGAAGCTAGAGTGTTGATGATGTCCACAAATAATATATTAAGCCCTTCTAATGGGAAACCTATTATTGTGCCCAGTCAGGACATGGTTTTGGGAATCTACTATCTATCGCAATCTATTGAAAAAAATACCAAAGATAATAAGCCAAAGGGATATTTTACAAATGTTACTGAAATAGAACAAGCTTTAGAGTCAAGAGACATTAGTTTGCACTCAGATATTATTTGCAGATACGAAACAGTAGATGATAAAGGGAATAGAATTTTAGAAAGACACAGAAGTACCGCTGGAAGATTTATTTTATCTAACATTCTACCAAAACATGAAAAAATTAAGTTTTCCTTAATAGATAAAATCTTATCCAAAAAACAAATCTCAGAGATAATTGATATCGTTTATCGCTATTGTGGTCAAAAAGAAACTGTGATTTTTTGTGATAAATTAAAAGATTTGGGTTTTAAGCACGCTTTTAAAGCGGCAATTTCTTTTGGAAAAGATGATTTAATTATTCCAAAAACAAAAGAAAAATTCGTTAATGACGCTAAGAAGCAAGTCGAGAGTTATGAAGTTCAATATTCAGAAGGTTTAATAACGAGGGGAGAAAAGTATAATAAAGTTGTTGATGTTTGGTCTAAGTGTACGGATCAAGTTGCTAATGAAATGATGAATGAAATATCATCAGCAACAAAAATAATGCCGAACGATAGAATAGAAACAAATTCAGTTTTTATGATGGCAAATTCTGGTGCAAGAGGTTCTGCTGCTCAAATGAAGCAATTGGCTGGAATGAGAGGTTTAATCGCAAAACCATCGGGAGAGATTATTGAGACTCCAATAACAGCTAATTTTAAGGAAGGACTAACTGCTTTAGAATATTTTAACTCTACTCATGGAGCAAGAAAGGGTTTGGCTGATACAGCTCTTAAAACTGCAAACTCTGGGTATTTGACTAGAAGACTTTGTGATGTTGCTCAGGATATATCCATTACAAAAACTCAATGTGACTGTAAAATAAAAGATAGCTTGACTATGACTGAAATTATAGAGGGTGGTAATATAATTGTAAGTTTGTCAGAGAGAATTCTTGGAAGAGTGGCGTTTGATGATATCAAACATCCAATCACAGGAGAAATAGTTTTAAATAAAAAAGAAATTATAAATGAAGAGATTTGCGAAAAAATTGATGCAGCTGGTGTAAAATCTGTAAAAGTTTATTCAGTAATAACTTGTGGTTCAAAAAAAGGAGTGTGTGCTATGTCTTATGGAAGAGATTTATCGCGAGGCAAGATGGTAGCTCAAGGAGAGGCTATTGGAATGATTGCGGCTCAATCAATTGGAGAGCCCGGAACTCAATTAACGATGAGAACATTTCACGTAGGGGGTACAGCACAAATTAAGGAAGAGTCCCAAGTAGTTGCTCATTCTCCTGGTAAAATCAAAATTATAAACAGAAATATTATTGAAGATTCTGAAAAAAACAAAATTATCATGGGAAGAAATACTCAAGTATATATAGAAGATGAAAATGAACGTCAGCTAGCTATATACAAAGTACCTTATGGAGCAAAGCTTTTTTGTGATACCGATGAAGAGGTTAAAAAAGGTAAAAAAATCTGTGAATGGGATCCATACACTTTACCAGTAATTGCAGAAAAAAGCGGAAATGTAAGTTATATGGACCTGGTTGATGGTGTTTCGTTGGCCGAAACTGTAGATGATGCTACTGGTATAGCTTCGAAATCTGTTATGGATTGGAGATCACAATCTAAAAATACTGAATTAAAACCTAGAATTACGTTAAGAGATGAAAAGGGAAATGTAGTAAAAAAGGCTGATGATAATGAAGCTAGAT
>CACLKP010000017.1 GCA_902607585.1 uncultured Pelagibacteraceae bacterium | reverse complement strand
ATCAGAACATTGGACCGTAACTTCTGGTAAGGCGGAAATTACAATTAATAAAAAAAAATTCTTTAAAAAAGTAAATGAAGCGGCATTTATACCTCAAGGAGCAATACATAGAATAGAAAATATTTTTACAAAACCTGTTAAGATTATGGAAATACAAACTGGTGCAATTTTAAAAGAGTCAGACATTATTAGATATAAAGATATATACGGGAGGGTTAATTAAGTATTAACTCAATCGGGACATGATCAGACGGCTTGATTTTTGATCTAGGTTTTTTATCTATATTTATATTCTTAATACTTGTTAATAGATTAGTTGAAACTAAAAAGTGGTCAATACGCATTCCGTGGTTCTTTTGCCACGCTCCCGCCATATAATCCCAAAAGGTAAATTCCTGTTTATCTTTTTTAAAATAACGATAAATATCATGAAATCCAAGGTTAATTAATTCACGATATTTTTTTCTTATTTCTAATTTAAATAGAGCATCATTTTCATATTTTTTATAATCATAAACATCAATTTCTTCAGGTATTACATTAAAATCACCACCTATAATAATATTTTCATTTTTAATTAAAGTATTTTTTATCTTTTTAGTGAAAGAGTTATACCAATTTTTTTTATATTCATATTTTTTTGTGCCAATTGGATTACCATTTGGAACATAAATATTTATCAACTTAATAAGTTGTGATTTATTTTTTATATCACCAACAATAATTCTAGATTGATTATTTTCATCTTTGATAAATTCTAAGTTAACTTTATTGATGTTTATTTTCGATAAGAAAGCCACCCCATTATAACTTTTTTGACCAAAAACATGAGATTTGTATCCTAAATTTTTGAAGTCATTAAAGGGGAAATTTTTTTCTTCAGTCTTTATTTCCTGAATCATTAAAATATCAGGTCTTGAAGATTTTAAGTAACCTATTAAGTTTATAATCCTAGCTCTTACCGAATTTACATTCCAAGAACTTATTTTCATTAAAATGAAAAAGATATACCGCAACCACAAGAAGATTTTGTTTTTGGATTTGATATTTTAAAAGAGTCTCCTATTAATTCTTGTGAAAAATCAACTTCAGACCCTTTTAACATTTCTAAAGAAGAATTATCTATAACTATATTTCCATGTTTTAAATCATTATCTTCAATTTTGTTGTCAAAGGTGAAATCATATTTGAATCCGGAACAACCACCACCTTTTACAGCAATTCTAAAAAAAGTGCCTGAAGGCTTTTTGGCTATTAGCTGATTAATTCTTTCCACAGCTTTTTTACTAAAATTTATTTCTTTAATCATTTTAAACTGGTTTATTGTAATATAATCCTCTTAATTAAATTATGCAAAAAAATTATAAGGAAAACCACCTAAAACCTTATGCTGTTAAATCAGTAAATAGTAAAGGAAGAATTTACAAAGAAACAGAAAATTCTATTAGATCTCCTTACCAAAGGGATAGGGACAGAATAATTCACTCATCTTCATTTAGAAGACTCAAACATAAAACCCAAGTTTTCGTAAATACAGAAGGGGACCATTATAGAACCAGACTTACACATTCTATGGAGGTTTCTCAAATTGCTAGAACAATTGCTAGATCTTTAGGTTTAAATGAAGATTTAAGTGAAACTTTAAGTTTGGCCCACGATCTTGGCCACACACCTTTTGGCCATGCAGGAGAAGATGCTTTAAGTCAATGCATGAAAAAATATGGTGGATTTGATCACAATATACAAACATTAAGAATAGTTACTTTAATAGAAAATAAATATTATAAATTTTATGGACTAAATCTTACAATTGAAACACTAGACGGCTTGATTAAACATAATGGACCAGTTAAGAATGTGGCCTCATATAAAAAAATATTAAAAAAAGATTTATTTAATAATAAAATAACTTTTCACACTTTTCCATCACTGGAGGCACAGGTAGCTGCCATATCTGACGATATTGCCTATAATAATCATGATTTAGAAGATGGTTTAAGAGCAGGTTTATTTACAATTAAAAAATTTAGTTCAATACCTTTTATATCTAAATTGATAAGTAAACATGTAAAGAATTTAAAAAATTTTAGAAGAGAGATAATTATTAGTCAAATTATAAGGGATCTAATTAATTTGATGGTTGTTGATGTCATCAATACAGCAAATAGGAATTTAAAGAAAAGTAATCCACAATCAATAAAAGATATATTCAAGCAAGATCGCTTGATAGTTGATTTTTCAGATAAAATGAAAAGGATTGATGATCAAATAAAAGGTTTTTTAAACCGTAATATGTATAATCACAAAAAGGTAATAGTTAATACTCATAGAGGGCAACGAATAATAAAAGACCTGTTTAAATATTTGTTAAAAAATCCTAAAAGGCATATTAGCGAGTATTTATTTAAAAATGATCAAAAAGAACGAGTGATTGCAGATTTTGTTGCGGGAATGACAGATAGGTATGCAATTAATTTGCATAAACAAATAAGATGAATTTATTTTTAGAATACCAAAAAAAAATATTTGTTAGTTTAAAGAATTTAGAAAAAAAAAAGATAATCAAAATTCCTTCAAAGATTAGAAATTTTACTGTTGAATTGCCACCCAAAGACCAAAGAGCTGGTATATCCTGTAATGCAGCTATGATTTTAGCTAGAGCAAACAACAATTCGCCTACCCAATTAGCAGAGATTCTAAAAGAACATTTATTGTCGAATTTTATAGAATTTAAAAGTATTGAAATAGCTGGGCCTGGTTTTTTAAATATTTATTTTCATATTTCGTTTTGGAGAAAATATCTAACTAAAATAATTCAATTAAATTCTAAATACGGATCTAATAAGATGCTTAAAAAAAAATATAATATAGAATTTGTTTCAGCCAATCCAACCGGACCCTTACATGTAGGGCATTGCCGTGGGGCAGTATTAGGAGACACTCTCTCAAACTTGTTAATTTTCAACGGTAATAAAGTAACAAGGGAATATTACGTAAATGACTATGGCGGGCAAATTAAAAATTTTGTTTCTTCTGTTTATTATAGAATATTAGAAATTATTGAAGATAAAACTTTTCCACAAGACCAAAATTTATATCCAGGAGATTATATAATTGATATTGCAAAAAAAATAATAAAGAAAAAATCTATAAAAAATTTTAGTAATTTTAACAAAGTATATAAGCAATTATCTTCTGAATCTTTAAAATACTCTATGCAATTAATATCTGGTAATTTAAATTTGTTAGGTGTCAGACATAATAATTTTGTTTATGAATCTAAATTAGTTGATAAAAAAATGGTTCAAAAAATAGTTAAAAAATTACAAAAAAAAAAGTATATTTATGAAGGTAAATTAGAAGCTCCCAAAGGTAAGTTAATTAAAGATTGGAAAACACGAAATCAACTATTATTTAAATCAACTATATTTGGAGACGATATTGATAGACCTTTACAAAAAGCTGACGGTACGTGGACTTATTTTGCAGGCGATATGGCATATCACTTTCATAAAATTTCTAGAAAATTTAATATATTAATAAATGTTCTTGGAGCCGACCATGCTGGTTATATTAAAAGAATTGTATCTGCAACAAGAGCCATTTCTAATAATAAAGTAAATTTAATATGTAAAGTTTCACAATTAGTTAAATTATTTAAAAACGGTGAACCTTTTAAAATGTCAAAAAGAAGTGGGGATTATGTTACTGTAGAAGACTTAATAAAGGAGGTTGGAAAAGACTCGACCAGGTTTATGATGTTAAGCAGAAGTAATGATATTGAACTAGATTTTGATTTTGAAAAGGTTACTGAAAAATCTAAAGATAATCCAGTATTTTATGTTCAATATGCCTATGCTCGTATTAATTCAATTTTTAGATTACTGAAAATAAATCTTGAAAACAAAATTAAAATAGACAATAAAAAATTTATTCTTAATCAACACGAAATTGAAATATTAAAAAAGATTTCAGAATGGCCAAAGTGCGTAGAATTGTCATCCTCTAAACTTGAACCACATAGGATACCATTTTATCTTTATGAGCTTGTTACATTATTTCATTCATATTGGAATTTGGGTAAAGATAATAAAGAATTTCGATTTGTTCCAGAAAACGGTATTTTAAATAATCCGAGATTAGTTCTTTTACAAGCTTTGTCGATAGTAATTAAAAATGGCATGTCAATTTTAGGGGTTTCTACGCCTAGGACCATGTGATGTTTACCAAAATTAAAAATACGCTTTTTTTAATAATTTTCTCCATTTTTATCTTTTTAGTAACAAAACATTATTTCTCAGATGAAAATGTTATATTTACCAACAAATCAAGATCTTCTTATACTTTGCAGGTAAATATTGATAATAAAAGTTTACCTATATTAAGAAATGATACAAGCAACATTATCATTTACAACAATGGTGTAGAAGAATTTACCAAAAAAAGAAAAAAGTGGTTTTGGGAAAAATTAATATCCGATAAAAATGAATAGAAAAGCAATAATATTTGGCATTAGAGGATATAAATTAAAAAAAGATGAAAAACTTTTGTTTAAAAAAACAAAACCGTGGGGGATTATATTATTTTCAAGAAATATAAAAAGTTTTTCTCAATTAAAAAGTTTAATTGATGATATTAAAAAAACCCTTAATCATAAAAAGTGTCCGGTATTAATTGATGTTGAGGGTGGAAAGGTTTCTAGACTTAATAAAATTATTGATCTAAGCAACTTTTCCCAAGATTATTTTGCCAATCTGTATAAAAGAAATAAAAAATTATTTTCAATCCATTATAAAATTTATATTAATACAGTATGCAATATATTTAAAAAAGTGGGCATTAATATAAATACTGTTCCTGTGCTTGATGTAAGGAGAAATAAAAGTCATAATATTATTGGGACGAGATCTTTTTCTAAAAATCCTGCAATTGTTTCAAAATTGGGTAGTTTATGTATAGATTTTTATGAAAAGAATAAAATTGCGACTGTCGTTAAACATATTCCTGGTCATGGTTTATCAAAATGCGATAGTCATTTTAAAACACCAATAATTAGAACCAGCAAGAAAGAACTTGTGGAAAAAGATTTTAAACCTTTTAAGTCATGTAAATCTCTTTTTGCGATGACTGCCCACGCAATCTATTCAATGTATGATTCTAATAATACTGCAACACATTCAAAAATTATTGTTAACCAAGTCATACGTAATCATATTAATTTTAAAGGAATTTTAATTTCTGATGACATATCTATGAAATCATTGAAATATAGCTTGGAAGAAAATGCAAATAGAGCTCTACATGCAGGTTGCAATTTAATACTACATTGTAATGGTAATATAAGAGAAATGAATAAATTAGCAAAAGTTATACCCAGAATTGATAAATTAACTCAAAAAAAAACATCCCATTTTTATAAATTTTTAGGGTAGAGTAAATTTTATGCAATTTTCAAAAAACGAAGCGTTCAAAATAAAAATTGACAATTATTCTGGACCGCTGGAAGTTTTGTTGGACCTTGCAAAATCTCAAAAAGTTAATTTAGAAAATATTTCTATTTCTCAGCTAGCGGATCAGTTTATAGAATTTATTAATAGTGCAAAAAAAATTAATTTAGATTTGGCATCAGAATATTTACTTATGGCTACGTGGTTGGCTTACCTCAAGTCAAAGCTTTTGCTACCTGAGGATGAAGAAGATAATTTCAAGGCTAGTGAAGTTGCGGAAAAATTAAAACTTCAATTAAAAAAATTAGAACTAATAAGATTACTGTCAGATCAGTTATTAAAAAAGAAGAGGCTTGGCTTGGATATATATATGCGTGGTATGTCAGGTGGTATCAGATCATCTACTAAATCGAGGTATTCAGTGACATTATTTGAATTATTAAAATCCTATTCTGATCATGTAATGAGAAAAAAATTTTTAACAATAAATATACAAAAACTTCCTGTCTGTACCACTGAACATGGCATTGATATAATAAAGTCAAGTATTAAAAAATTAAATGATTGGAAAAATATTTCAGAGTTAATTCCTCTAAAATTTAAAAAAACTTATCAACTTAAAAAATCCGGTTTAGCTGGTCTTTTTTCAGCTTCACTTGAACTTACTAGAGAAGGAATAATTAGAATTATGCAAAAAAGGACTTTTGACAAATTACTGATTAAAGAAAAAAAATGAATAAAAAAAATGATTTAAAAATACTAAAATTTCCTAACCATGTTGCAAAATTAGAAAGACAAGTCGAAGCAATTTTATTTGCTGCGGAGGAACCTTTAGACATGGAAAGCATTCAAGAGAAATTAAATATAAAAGTTAATATTCTTAAAATTTTGGAGTCTTTAGAAAAACAATATAAAAATAGAGGAGTGAATCTAGTATGTATAGCAAAAAAATGGTCATTTCGCACTGCATCAAATCTTTCTAAATTTATGAATTTACAAACATTCACCAAAAAAAAACTTTCAAAAGCTGCAATAGAAACACTTGCAATTATTGTTTATCATCAACCAGTTACTAGATCAGAAATTGAAGAAATTCGTGGAGTAGCTTTTGCTACAGGAACACTGGAAATATTATTAGAACTTAACTGGGTGAGACCCGCTGGCAGAAAAGATGTTCCTGGTAAGCCCATTCAGTATGTCACCACTGATGATTTTCTAAGCCATTTTAACCTTCAAAAATTATCGGACTTACCTAATATAGAGGAACTTACGTCGGCCGGACTAATTGATAGCACAAATGTAGATACGACAATTTTTGGTACAGGCAAATATTACAAGGAGCAAATGAACGAAAAAAAAGAAAATATTTATTCAAATATAGATGATATGTTGAGTAAGTCTCTCAAAAGTGAGGAAGAATAAAAGAGCCTTTAATAAATTAGAAAAATTGTATATAATTTTAGTATGAGTATAGGTTTTTGGCAGATTGCAATTGTTGTTGTTCTAGTTGTTCTCCTTTTCGGGAGAGGTAAGATATCCGATTTAATGGGAGACGTAGCGAAAGGAATTAAAAGTTTTAAAAAAGGCATGAAAGATCCTACACAAGATCAGACAGATTCTTCCATACAATCGTCATCACAAGATAAATCTAGCGAAGACTCAAATTCAGACAAAAAATAATTTAAAATGCCACAAATTGGATGGTTTGAAATACTAATTATTGTGGTTTTATCAATATTAATTATAGGGCCAAAAGATTTTCCTATTGTGCTTAAAAAAATTGGGAAATGGATTGGTTCTTTCAAAAGTTATTTTAGTGAAATTCAAAGAGATATGACAGATGCGCAAAATGTCATTGAGGATGAAATTTCTATTGAGAAAGACTTTTCAAACATAAAAGATAATAAAAAAAAAGATGAATGATGAAAAAACTAAACAGTCGAGCTTTGTTGAACATCTTACTGAATTAAGATCTAGACTAGTTAAATCTATTATTTATTTATTTATTTTTTTTATTTTTTGTTATTTCTTTGCTGAAAATATTTATGGTTTTTTAGTAGCTCCCTACGCTGAAGCAGTAAAAGACGATGATGTTAGCAGAAGAATGATTTTTACCGCTTTGCACGAAACATTTATCACATATTTAAAAGTTGCTTTTTTTGCAGCAATGTTTATAGCAAGTCCTATCATTTTAACCCAAATTTGGAAATTTGTAGCTCCAGGCTTATATAAAAATGAAAAAAAAGCCTTATTACCTTACTTAATAGCAACTCCAGTTTTATTTTTATTGGGCGGTATGCTTGTTTATTATTTGATCATGCCTTTGGCTATTAAATTTTTTTTATCATTTGAAACCTCAGCCCATCTTAATAATCTACCAATACAATTAGAAGCGAAGGTTAATGAGTATTTATCTCTAATTATGAGACTTATTTTTGCTTTTGGTATCAGTTTTCAATTACCAGTTTTATTAAGCCTCTTAGCAAGAGTAGGATTTATTAATTCCCAATATTTAAAAAAAAGAAGAAAATATGTTATTATAATAATTTTTACAGTTGCAGCTGTATTAACACCACCAGACCCAATCACACAAATTGGCTTAGGAATACCTTTGTTAATTCTTTATGAGTTATCTATATTGTCAGTCAGATTAATAGAAAAGAAGAAAAATAATGCATGATATTAAAATAATTAGAAAAAATCCTGATTTTTTTTCAAAGAAACTTTCTGAGAGAAATGTTAAAATTGATTTAAAAGGTTTATTAGATTTAGATAAACAAAATAGAGAACTAATTCAAAGTAAAGAAAAATTTGAACAAGAAAAAAGAATTATCTCACAAAAAAAAGATAAGAGTCAATTTAATAAATCAAAAGAGGTTTCTTTAAAAATTGATCAATTAAATAATGAGCAGAAAGAGATTAAAAATAAAATTGAATTATTACTTGAATCTATACCAAATCTTGCTTTAGATGACGTTCCCGTTGGCAATGGTGAAAGTATGAATAAAGAAATTAATAAAATTGGAGAAATTCCTAAATTTAATTTTAAACCATTTTCTCATGATCAAATTGGAAAAAAACTTGGTCAAATGGATTTCGAGATGGCATCAAAAACTTCTGGTACCAGATTTGTATTTTTGAAAGATCAACTAGCATTACTTGAAAGAGCTATTTCTAATTTTATGCTTGATGTGCATACCAAAGAATTTGGATATAAAGAAATATCACCTCCATTAATTGTAAAAGATCAAACTATGTTTGGTACAGGACAGTTGCCTAAATTCGAGAGTGATCAATTTGAAATTAAATCAGACGATGAAAATTCTAGAAAATTTTTAATTCCTACAGCAGAAGTAATTTTAACGAACATAGTTAGAGAAACTTTTTTAAAAAAAGAAGAATTACCTATGCGATTGGTAGCTTCTACCGCATGCTTTAGGAAGGAAGCCGGCAGTTATGGGAAAGATACCAAAGGGATGATTAGACAGCATCAGTTTTATAAAGTTGAGCTTGTTAGCATTGTGGATCCAACTAAATCTCTTGAAGAATTGGATAGAATGACAAATTGTGCGCAAGAAGTTTTAAAAAGATTAAAGCTTCCATACAGAGTAATTTTATTATCAACAGGAGATATGGGTTTTAGCGCTGAAAAAACGTATGATTTAGAGGTTTGGATACCATCAGAAAATAAGTACAGAGAAATTTCTAGTTGTTCTTCTTGTGGTCAATTCCAAGCAAGAAGGATGAAAGCTAAATTTAAAAATAACAAAAATGAATCGGATTTTTTGACTACTCTAAATGGCTCTGGTTTAGCAATAGGAAGAACATTAATTGCTATTATGGAAAATTATCAGCAAAAAGACGGAACTATTATTATTCCCGAGGCACTTAGATCTTATATGCACAATCAAAAACATATTGGATAATTATTATTGTTTATCTTTTTTATTTAGTATAATCATATTACAAATTTAGGAGATATTATGTCAGGATCTGGTTTTGCACAGTTTGTTCCATTAATACTAATTTTCGTTATTTTTTATTTTTTTCTTATAAGACCTCAGCAAAAAAAAGTTAAAGAACACAAACTGATGGTGGGAGCTTTAAAAAGAGGAGATGAAGTTATTACTTCAGGCGGTATAGTAGGCAAAGTTGAAAGAATTCTGGGCGATGATAAAGTTGATATATTAATTTCTGAAAATGTGACTGTTCAAGTCATTCAATCAACAGTACAAAGTTTATTAAGCAAGCCTGATGCCAAAAAATAATTATATTTTGTGTTATATTTTTCAAAACTAAAAATAGTTATTATTTATCTCATAATAATTTTTTTAACTTTTTTTGCTTTTTTAAATTTTATCGATCACGAAGAAAATCTATTATTATCAAAAAAACTTAATTTAGGTCTCGATCTACAAGGTGGTTCATATTTATTATTAGAAGTTGATTCACATCCAGTAATTAAGCAAAAATTACAAACTAAACTTATTTCTTTAAGAAAAATCCTAAAAGATGAAAAAATAAAATATAATAATTTAAAATTAGAAAATGAGACAATAAATTTTAAAATATCAAAAAATGATATACAAAAATTTGAAGATTTTTTTCTTAATAAAGAAAATTCTATTAACCTCTATTATAATAGATTTAGATCTTATGAAATGGGTCATTCTATCACTGACCTGGGTGATCTCTTTCCCGCGAATAATTTAGTAACAATTTCATACACAAAATTTGGATTACTTGAGATAAAAAGTTCAACCTTGGAACAATCATTAGAAATAGTTAGAAGAAGAATAGATGAAGTCGGTACCAAAGAGCCTACTATTATCAGAAGAGGTAATGATAGAATTTTGATTGAACTGCCTGGTTTAGATGACCCTAATAGAATTAAAAAACTTCTAGGAAAAACTGCAAATTTAACTTTTAGACTTGTTTCTGAAACCGAGGACGATTTTGGTTCTGAGCTGTTATCTTTTGAAAATAGTGAAAATAAATTAAATATTAATAAAAGAATTGTAATAAGTGGAACCAATCTTATTAATGCGAAACCAGTTCTTGATAACCAAACTAACAAGGCGGTAGTAAGTTTTGCTTTTGATAGAGTAGGTTCAAAAAAATTTGGAAGAGCTACCACAGATAATGTTGGTAAGAGAATGGCAATAATTTTAGACAATCAAATTATTAGTGCGCCAGTTATTCAAGAACCTATATTAGGAGGGAATGGACAAATCTCGGGAGATTTTACTTTTCAATCAGCGACTGATTTAGCCTTACTTCTCAGGTCAGGAGCTTTGCCAGCACCCTTAACAATTGTTGAAGAGAGAACAGTCGGACCCGATTTAGGAGAAGACTCGATCAAAGCAGGATCTATCTCTTTAGTGATAGGATTTTTATTAGTTATAATTTATATGCTGTATAATTATAGGCAATTAGGAATTATAGCTGATTTTGCTTTAATTATTAATCTTATACTTTTAATTGGTATTTTAACAATTTTGGAAGCTACATTAACATTACCAGGTATTGCCGGAATTATTCTAACAGTAGGTATGGCTGTTGATGCTAATGTTTTAATTTTTGAAAGAATAAAAG
The DNA here is from genome assembly GCA_902607585.1 of uncultured Pelagibacteraceae bacterium. Classification (GTDB taxonomy): domain Bacteria; phylum Pseudomonadota; class Alphaproteobacteria; order Pelagibacterales; family Pelagibacteraceae; genus AG-414-E02. The sequence continues at coordinate 3,411 of CACLKP010000017.1, read as the reverse complement.
AAGAAATGAAAATTGAAAAATCTAATATACATGCTTTTGATGCAGGTTACAAAAAAGCACAAACAGCTGTATTGGACGCAAATATTACTACTTTGATATCAGCTGTTATACTTTTTTTCTTGGGATCAGGTCCAGTTAAAGGTTTTGCTGTTACTCTTGGGATAGGTATTGTGACCACATTGTTTTCTGCTTATTTCTTTGCTCGTCATCTTTCTTCTTTTTATGTAATGAAAAATAAAGATAAACCAATTAAATTATGATTTTTAATTTATCAAAAGATATTAAGTTTTCTAATTTTTACAAAAAACTAAATATAGTTTCAATTATATTAATTATTATGTCTATTGTAATAATTTTAATTAAGGGACTGAATTTGGGTGTCGACTTTAAAGGAGGTACTTTAATTGAAGTCAGAACAGAAAGTGTAAGTGCTAACATTGCCGAAATAAGACAATCTTTATTAAAAATGAAACTAGGTGATGTCACTGTCAAAAAATTTGGAAAAGAAAATGATTATTTAGTAAAAATTGAAATAACTAATACGGATGATACAAGTTTTATAAAATCCATTAATGATCGATTATCCGCAGATTTAGGTTCCGTTGTAAATTTTAGACGTGTTGAGAATGTTGGTCCCAAAGTTAGTAATGAGCTACTAAGAGCAGGTTTATTGGCCATCAGTTTATCTTTGGCTGCAATGTTGATTTACATTTGGATAAGGTTTGAATGGCAATTTAGTTTGGGTGCTATTATAGCCTTAATTCATGATGTTATAATTACTGTGGGAATTTTTTCTTTTTTAGCTTATGAAGTTAATTTATCAATTGTAGCTGCGGTTTTAACTATAGTTGGTTATTCAATGAATGACACAGTTGTAATATTTGATCGTATAAGAGAAAATTTAAAAAAATATTCAAAGATATCAATTGCAGAAATTTCAGATATTTCAACCAACCAAACATTATCTAGAACCCTAATTACTTCAGTTACTACATTGTTAGCATTATTCTCTATCTATATTTTTGGAGGTGCAATACTAAAAGGTTTCTCTTTTGCTATGATTATTGGTGTTATTGTTGGTACTTACTCATCTATATTTGTCGCTACACCAGTATTAAATTATACAAACGTTAATCAAAAAACTGTTTTAAAAGAGACTACTTAAAACAACTAACCTAATATAAGTTTTGAGCCATCACCATGCTTAATAACATTGGTAGTGACAATAAAGTATTTGTTCTAGAAGCTATCAACGCTTTTTTTGCTGATTTTGCTTTTTCTTCAGGTGGAGCATCCACAATTCCCAGAACTTTTTTTTGATTTGGCCATATAATTACCCAAACATTGAAGGCCATGATTAAACCTAACCACATTCCAATGCCGATAGCTGTGCTTTTTCCTCCACCGCTACCAATACCAAGAGCCAATGCTTCATGTATGTAACCATTTAAATAAGCAACTATAAGTCCGGTTATTATCGTTGATAAAGCAGCCCATCGGAACCAAAAAAGCACTGCTGGTGCTATTACCTTAGTAATTGCTGGTTTTTGTTCATCCGGTATTTTTGGCATGCTTGGTATTTGAACAAAATTAAAATACCATAACAAACCAATCCACATAACTCCTGAAACGACATGTAAATAACGAAACAACCAACTCCAAAAAAGTTGATCAATAGTCAAGTCTCCAGCAAAAAATAAGTAAACAAATAGCAAAATAGCAATAGCTATAGATAGATGAATTGTTTTTGACAGAGATTGTAATATAGACACCATGAATAATTATATCATCTTTTACATTAAAACTAAGCTGTTTTTTTAAATTTTGTGTTAATAATATTTTTTAAGAAATTGCCCGTATAACTAGAAGAAATTTCACTGATCTTTTCTGGATTCCCTTCCGCGATGATTTGACCACCATTTATCCCTCCATCAGGACCCATGTCAATTATCCAATCTGCAGTTTTTATTACATCCAAATTGTGTTCTATAACTACTACTGTATTTCCTTGAACTACAAAAGTTTGTAGAATTTCCAGTAATTTCTTAATGTCGTGTGCATGTAAACCAGTGGTAGGTTCATCTAAAATATACATAGTTCTACCAGTTGATCTTTTTGATAACTCTTTAGCTAATTTTATTCTTTGAGCTTCACCACCCGATAATGTAGTGGCTTGTTGTCCTATTTTTATATAACCAAGTCCGACTTTTTTCAATGTGAGCAATTTAGTTCTTACTGCAGGTATGTTTACAAAAAAATCACAACCTTCATCAACTGTCATGTTTAAGACATCAGCAATATTTTTATTTTTATATTTAATTTCCAATGTCTCACGATTGTATCTGCTACCTTTACATATATCACAAGCAATATAAACGTCTGGTAAAAAATGCATCTCATAGGTTATAACACCATCACCTTCGCAAGATTCACATCTTCCTCCTTTTACATTAAAAGAGAATCTCCCAACTTTATATCCTCTAGCTTTCGATTCAGGTAAATTTGCAAACCAATCTCTTATCGGGCCAAAAGCACCAGTGTAAGTAGCAGGATTTGATCTAGGTGTTCGTCCAATTGGAGATTGGTCTATATCAATAATTTTGTCTATTTGTTCCACACCCTTATAATTTTTAAATGGTTTTGGTAATTTTCTAGATTTATTATTGTTAAGCATTAGATTTAAAGCATTATACAAAGTGTGGAGTAATAATGTCGATTTTCCGCTACCTGACACACCTGTAACACACGTAAATGTCCCGAGTGGTATTTTTAAATTTATATTTTGTAGATTATTACCTGTAGCACCTAATATTTCTAAAAATCTTCCATTTTTTGCCAATCTTCTTTTGTTGGGAATAGGAATACTCTTTTTTTTAGTTAAATAGTTTCCAGTAATGCTATTTTTGTTTTCCAATATTGTTTCTAGTGCACCTTGAGCCACTATGTAACCTCCATTAGTTCCTGCCTGGGGGCCAAGATCAATAATGTGATCAGCATTTTCTATTGTTTCTGTGTCATGCTCTACCACTATGACAGTGTTACCTAAATCTCTAAGTTTTTTTAATGCATTAATTAATTTGATATTATCTTTTTGATGTAAACCAATTGAGGGTTCATCTAGAACATATAATACTCCTGTCAAGCCTGATCCAATTTGTGAAGCCAACCTTATTCTTTGAGATTCTCCGCCAGATAACGTTCCAGATTCTCGTGATAAGGTTAGATAATCCAGACCCACATTTAGTAAAAAATCTAATCTTTCATTTATTTCTTTTAAAATATGTTGAGCAATTTTTTTCTCTTTTTCCTCAAGTATATTATTAAGTTCAGAGAACCACTTTTTTGCCTCAGATATAGATTTTTTTGCAACTTCACTTATGTTTAAATTATCTATTTTTACGCATAAAGCCT
>CACLKP010000016.1 GCA_902607585.1 uncultured Pelagibacteraceae bacterium | reverse complement strand
CGTTAAAATATGGCCATTTTTTATGAGAAAGTTCCGGAGAGCAAAATGGAAAAAGTAAAATAAATTTTTTACTAAAATATTGATTAACTATTTTGTCTACGTTAACTCTAGCCCAAGAAAAATTTGGTTTTAAAGTATAATTAGTTTTGATGTTAGAACTATCCAATTGAATCTTAAATCTTTCCAAAACAGATTCATTATAAAAATCCTTTTTTTTTTCATTTTTTTTTAATATTGTTTCTGCACTGCTCCAGTTTGAAATATTTAACAAATATTTTCTGTAAAATGATGTTCTCGAAGAATTTTGTAAATCGTATACATGAGAAAAATCAAATCTACTTATCATTTTTTTTAATTTGATAAGATAAAAAATATCCCATCTAGGCAATCTTTTATCTATCAATACGTTGTCCAAATATGGACATTGGCTTAAGAGCTGAACATAAGGAAAAGTAGTTAAAATAAAGATTTTTTTATCGGAATGAGTTTCTCTTATATCTCTAAGAACTCCGCTTATTTGAGCAATATCACCTAATGAACCATGTTTTATTATCAAAATATTTGACATAAGTTATTTAAATTTAGTAAATCAATTTAACACACAAAATGTCAAACAAATCTAAAAAAATACTAACAGAAATATCAGCAGGCGAATTGTTAGACAAAATATGCATTTTAGAAATAAAGATTGCCAAAATTAATGATAAAGAAAGCCTTTTAGAAATTAATAAAGAATATAATTCTTTAAAAGAAACACAAAATTCTAATATTAAATTAACTAAAAACTTAGAAAACTTAATCAAGGAACTCAAAGAAATTAACTTAAAACTTTGGGATATTGAAGATAATAAAAGAATTTGTGAAAAAAACAAAGATTTTGGAAAAGTATTTGTTGATCTTTCAAGAAATGTTTATTTAAATAACGATAAACGGGCAAAAATTAAGTCCGAAATAAATAAACTACTAGGTTCTAATATTAGAGAAGTAAAACAATACGCTAATTATTAATTATAATTATATTTCTTTTCCAAAAATCTTATAAAGTTATGTATTATAAAGGTCATCAATAAATATATACTACCAGCAACGATAAATACTTCTACCGGTTTAAAAGTGGTAGATATAATGTGTTTAGCAACTCCAGTAAGATCAAGTAAGGTCACAGTACTAGCTAATGAAGTTCCTTTCAGCATTAATATCATCTCATTACCATAAGCTGGCAATGATTGTTTAATGGCTATTGGTAGTTTAATTTTGAAGAAAGTATTTATTTTATTTAAACCCAATCCCTCAGCAGCTTCCAAAACTCCTTTGTTAATAGTTTCAAAAGCCGATCTAAAAATTTCTGAAGAATATGCTCCAGTATTCAAAGTAAATGCAAGAATTGCACATGAGTAAGGTTCTTTTAATACTATCCAAAGAAAAGATTCTCTTATCCATTCGACCTGACCAAGTCCAAAATATATTATAAAAATTTGAACTAATAATGGCGTTCCTCTTAAAATATAAGAATAATAATAGGATATATAATAAAAAATTTTGTTTTTACTTGTTCTTAATACTGCAAAGAAAATACCAACAAAAATGCCAAAAAATAATGACAGTAAGGTTAATTCAATTGTTAGCATCGTTGCATTAAGTAGTCTGGGTAAACTTTCTATCATTAAATCCATTTAATACCCCCTGCTATAATGTTTTTCTAATTTATTAAATAATTGCATACTTAAAAAAGTTAAAAATAAATATAGTACAGCTGCAAAAGAATAGAAAAATAAAGGATCTCTTGTTGAGCCCGCAGCTATATAAGACATTCTCATAATTTCAACAAGACCGGTAACAGATATTAATGAAGTATCTTTTAAAGTAATTTGCCAAACGTTGCTTATATTGGGTAATGCTAACCTCAACATTTGAGGAATAATTATTTTGTAATAATAAATTTTCTTTCTAAAACCTAAAACTTCCGATGCTTCGAATTGACCGCGGTCTATAGATTGAACAGCCCCTCTAAATACCTCTGTAGAATAAGCTCCTGATATAATACCTATGGATATAGCTCCGGTTATAAAAGCATTAATTTCAATGTATCCATCATAACCAAATATTCTAGCTACATACATAACGGCACCGCTGCCACCAAAAAAAAATAGATAAATTACTAAAAGTTCAGGCACTCCTCTAAAAACTGTTGTGTAAAAACTTCCAATTAAATTTAGTACTTTAATTTTTGATAACTTAAATGATGCAAAAATTGCTGCTAACAAAAATCCTATGAATATAGCCGCAGTAGCAACAGCTATTGTCATGAGCGTAGCAAAAAAAAGCTCGTCTCCCCAACCCGTATCACCGTATGCTAAAAGTCCCATAGGTTTTAAGGCGACAGAATTAAATTTCTATCGCCTTAAAAATTAAATTATTACATTGAAGCGTCAAAGCCAAACCACTTAATAGCAAGTTCACTTATTTTTCCATTTTTTCTTGCCTTGTTTATAGCTTTGTTAAAATCGCTAAGAAGTGCAGTATCATCTTTTCTAATACCTACACCTACGCCATTACCAAATGCTCCTCCAGAAAAAGTAGGTCCAACAAGAACCACATCTTTCCCAGATTTTTCGGCATAATCAGTAAAAGCAACTGCTGCAGCTAATGCTGCGTCTATTCTTCCTGCAGCTAAATCTAAATTTACTTCATCTTGAGTTTTGTAAGTTCTAACTTTTACACTTCCAACATCTCCAGACTCTAAAAAGTTTTGGTGAATAGTTGCCGTTTGAACACCAATAGTTTTTCCTGCTAGTGCAGCTGTTAAAGTTTTTAAAGCTGCTTTAACGTCTGAACCACCAAGAGATAAATTTATACCTTCGGGAGTGTCCATTCCTTCAAGATCTGAACCTTTCATAACTGCTAAAGAAGCAACTTCGTCTGCATAACCTTGAGAAAAATTAATTGTTTTCATTCTCTCATCAGTTATAGACATTCCTGCCATAATCGCATCGTACTTCCTCATGATTAGCCCTGGAATCATTCCATCCCAATCTTGTTCAACAATGGTACAATCCGCCTCCATATAAATACAAAGCCAATTGGCAAGCTCAACTTCGAATCCAATTAATTTTCCAGATTCATCTTTTGCATTCCATGGTGGGTATGCTCCTTCTGTTCCTATCTTTACACTGCCAGCTTGAGCACTTGAAACAAGTATCGCAAGCGCAGCCATTGAAGATAGAAAAAGTTTAAATATGTTTTTCATATTCCCCTCTTTATAAATAAATAATTATAATAGTAGGGTTAAAAAAAAGATTATTCCAGAAAAATTATTACGTGAAATAGTTGAATTCTTTAAGAATTCATTATAGAAGAAGCAAAATTCCAACGACAATCAAAGCTTGGTATTACTGCTTCATCCAATTTAGAGTTACCAAAATTGTCTGAAAGGACTTTCATCCAATTATTAACCTGTTTAGGCTTTTTAGATAAACAGCCAACTTGAGCAGTAATAACTCCTCCTGGTTTAAGAATTCTTTTTAACCCCTTCATATTTTTTGCAGCTAAATCTATACAGAACTGATCATCATTAAGATCAACAAAAATCTTATCATATTTTGAATCTTTTATTTTTTTGATACTTTCAAAAGCATCTCCCCAGTATGTCTTTACATTATTATTTGCTTTTACTTCACCGCAGATTTTTGGAAGATGTTTTTGACAAACTTTGACTACCTCAGGATCTAGTTCGTACCAATCAATTAAATCAAATCCTTTTGACAAACACTCTCTAGCAACGCCTCCATCTCCACCCCCAATTATTGCTGCACTAGAATTATTCTTAGATAAACTAAGAGCTGAATTAACAAATTGACCACTGTATTTTTTTTCATCTTTTTCAGCAACTTGTAACTCGCTGTCTATAAACAAGGCATTTCCGAATTCTTCAAGTTTTACAATTTCTATGTGCTGCCCAACTTTAGAAACAAAATTTTCTAAAACATCATTAACAATGTAATATTTTTTGTGTCCAGGGGTACTATATATATCTTCATACAACCCTTTATTACTTCTATCAAAATTTCTAACTACTGCTCTTTCATGTTTAATTTCTTTTTTTAATATATCTAATGCCGCTGTTGGAGATATTTTCGCGCAAGTAAAGAAATCAAAACTAACTATTCCTTTTTCTGGAAAAGTATGAAAACTCATGTGACTTTCTGCTAAAAGAGCTACACAGGTAAATCCTTGAGGTTTGAACTTATGCTCAGCTATATTTAGGACCTCTACCCTGGCTTTTTTAGCAATTTTATAGATAACTTTACTGTAAAAATCAGGTGAATAATCCTGTTTTACGCCTAAAAAATCTATAGTTACGTGTTCTCCAACTTTTTTCATAATATCAACGAATCTTACATTTTTTTTATACTTGTTATTTTTTTTTATAACAACTAAAAAATACTGTTAATAAGTTGATGGAGTTTTGTTTTGAAAAATAATTGGTCAAAAAAAATTGCAAAAAAATATATAAAAAAGTACAAAAAACTTGGCTTTTCTAAAGATTTAGCACTAAGAGTTTATACAACACGCCTATTGGGAAGAAATAAAGAATTAGTTTTACATGGTGGAGGAAATACTTCGGTCAAAACTTCAATCAAAGATATCGACGGCAAAAAATATAACGTTTTATGCGTTAAAGGAAGTGGATGGGATATGGCAGATATTGAGCCTGCTGGACTTCCCGCTGTTAAATTAGATCCATTATTATCTATGAAAAAGAAAAAATACTTATCTGATGAAGATATGGTTAGTTTTCAAAAAAAAAACTTAATTTACATTAAATCTCCGAATCCTTCTGTTGAAACATTTTTGCATGCATTTTTACCTTTTAAATTTGTTGACCATACTCACGCAGATGCAGTTTTAAATGTAACTAATAGACCGGGAGGATTAAATTTTTGTAAAAAAGTATTTGGTAATAAAGTTAGTGTAGTTCCCTATGTAATGCCAGGTTTTATGTTAGCAAAAAAAATAAATGAAGTTTATTCAAAAAATCCAAACATAAATTGTTTAATATTAATGAATCATGGAATATTTACTTTTGCTGATGATGCCAAAGAAGCTTACAACTTAATGATAAAATATGTTTCAAAAGCTGAAAGAGCAGTAAAAAAATTAAAAAGTAAAAAAATCAAACAAATTAAAAAATTTTCTACAAAATTTAATGTTCACGAAATTGCTCCAATAATAAGAGGTCTTTTATCTGAAAATAAAGATCAAAAATTTGTGATCAATTATAGATTAAACAAACATTTAAAATATTTCATTAATGGAAAAAATGTTAGGTCTTATTCATCTAAAGGGACTGCTACTCCAGATCATGTAATTAGAGTTAAACCTTTTCCTTTAGTAATTACACCAAAGAAAAATTCTTCAATTGAAGAATTTAAAACAGCTGCAAAAAAAGCTTTTGAAAACTATAGAAAAAAATACATCCATTATTTCAATGTTAATAAGAAAAAAACTAAAGAAAAAAAAGTAATGTTAGACACATCTCCAAGGGTCGTATTGGTACAAAATGTTGGCGTTTTTACTGTTGGAAAAGACTTAAAGGCAGCAAAAATTGCTGGAGATCTAACTGAAACGAATGCTAAAGTTATTTCCTCTGTTGAAGAAACTTCCACTTATAAATTTATTCCAGAAAAAGATCTTTTTGATGTTGAGTATTGGTCATTAGAACAAGCAAAAATTAAAAAGGCAAAAAAAATTCTTGAAGGTAATGTTGTTGTTATTACTGGAAGTACAGGAACTATAGGTTATGCTTCTTACAAAATGTTTAAAGATTATGGAGCTGAAGTTGTTCTGCTTGACAACAATTTAGACCGTCTAAAAGCTGTACAGTCCAAAATTAAAGATCTTTGTATCCACTGTGATGTAACAAACAAAAATAGTGTTAAAAATGCCTTTAAGCAGATATGTGAAAAATTTGGAGGTATTGATATTTTAATTTCAAATGCAGGAACGGCGCCGGGTGGTGCAATAGGCGAAGTAAGTGATGATGTTTTAAGAAAAAGTTTTGAAATTAATTTCTTCTCACATCAAAATTGTGCATCGGAGGCCATCAAAATAATGAAGAAACAAAATATTAATGGTTGTTTACTTTTCAATATTTCTAAACAATCTGTAAATCCTGGAAAAAATTTCGGACCTTACGGATTACCTAAATCTGCTTTACTTAGTTTATGTAAACAATATGCTGTAGATTATGGATCTTTTGGCATTAGATCTAATGGAGTGAATGCAGATAGAATAAGAAGTGGTTTGATGAATGATAAAATGATCAGGACAAGAGCTAAAGCAAGATCAGTAAGTACTGATGATTATATGAAAGGAAATTTATTATTAAATGAAGTTAAAGCAGAAGACGTTGCTAAAGCTTTTTTTCATTTAGCCACTTCAAAAAAGACCACTGGAGCAGTACTTACAGTTGATGGCGGTAATATAGCAGCTTCTTTAAGATAAACTTTTAATTTTTTCTATTAATTCTTTATTTATTTTTCTCGGCCCTAAGTCTAATCGATTTTTATGTCTTCTTTCACCTGGTAAACGTACGCCATCCATTGATTGCATCTTTTTAAAAAATTCATCTGAATGTTTACCCCAATCGGGACCAGCTATTTTTTCAGGTGAAATAGCTAAAATAAATTCTCCACCTCTTGGTGGACCGCCGTCTTTATTATCTTTTGCAGCGGTTTCATAACTAAAATTTTCTCCAACGAGAGCACCAGCTAATAATTCTACCATCATTGCAATTGCAGAACCTTTGTATCCACCAAAAGGAAGCAGAACTCCTCCTTTTGTAATTTCTTTTGGATCTGTTGTTTCTTTTCCTTCTTTACTTAAGCCTGTTCCTAAAGGAACTTTATGCCCATCTCTAGCTGCAACCATAACCTCCCCCATGGCCATAGCCGCTGTTGCCATATCATAAACAACTGGAGTTTTTCCTGGACGTGGCCACGCAAATGAAATTGGATTGGTTCCGAACAAGGCTTTCTTTGCTCCTGCTGGAGCTACCATTGGTTTATATGATGTACATGCAAAGCCAACTAGTCCTGCATCTGCAATGGCTTCGGTCTCAGGCCACATGGCTGCCATATGATGAGAATTTGTAATGGCCAATACTGCAACTCCTGTTTCTTTTGCTAGTTTAATTACTTCTGGCAAGCCAACTTTTAATACCATCGGCGCAAAAGCACTATTGCCTAAAACTTTAATAACACTTGGTGAAATTTTTTTTAACTCAGGTCTTGCTTTACCATTAACTTTTTTACTTTTTAAAGCTGCAACGTAAGCTGGCAATCTAAATAAACCGTGTGAAAGAGAACCATCTCTTTCAGCACGCATAATTGTATCTGATAAAATATTTGCATTTTCTTCATCACAACCATTGGAAAGTAATGTTTTTTTAGCTAAATCGTAAATTTCATCTAATGATAAAGAAATAGTGCTCATTTTAAGTATTTGTTTTTCCAATTAGATTAACCATTAAAACTCCTGCTATGATCAAACCTAATCCTATAATTGTATATAGATTTGGTATTTGGTTAAACTTAACAATTCCAACTAGAACGGTTGCGACAATGCACAAACCAGCAAATGAAGCATAAGTAATACCAACGGGAATAACCTTCATTACTAGTGATAAAGTAAACATACATAAAACAATTGTGATTGCTGTGATAATACTTGGTATCAATACTGTAAATCCTTGTGCACTCTTTGCAAAACCATTTGCTGCAGTACCTAAAGCGACCGCAATAATTAAAATTATATAAGCTGAAATATTGCTCATTTAAATAATTTTTTTAATCCTTTCTTTGAAGCTTCACAAATACCTTTCTCTGTGATTAATCCTGTTACATATTTTGCAGGAGTAACATCAAAAGCTAAGTTCATTGTTTTGCTTTTTTTAGGATAAATTCTTACTTTTTTTACTTTATTACTCTCATCCAATCCTTCCATATGAGACAGTTCTTCAGAATTTCTTTCTTCAATTGGAATATCTTTAAAGTTTTCTATATTCCAATCAATTGTTGAACTAGGTAAAGCAACATAGAATGGAACGTTATTATCTTTAGCAGCTAATGCTTTCAAATAAGTTCCAATTTTGTTGCAAACATCACCTGTTGATAAAGTCCTATCGGTCCCAACAATACACATATCGACTTCACCCCTTTGCATTAGTATTCCACCTGTATTATCAGCGATAATTGTATTAGGAATTTTTTCCTCGTTTAATTCATATGAGGTTAGATTGGCACCTTGATTTCTAGGTCTTGTTTCATCAACCCAAACATGAACTGGAATTCCTTTTTTATGTGCATGATAAATCGGAGATGTAGCTGTTCCCCAATTAATCGTCGCAAGCCAACCCGCATTACAATGGGTTAAAATATTTACTTTATCTTTCTTTTTATTATAAATTTCTTCAATAATTTTTAATCCATTTAATCCAATATTTTCACAAAACTTAACATCTTCTTCGCAAATTTCTTTTGCTTCGTCTAAAGCTACTTTTAATAATTCATTATTATTAACCCCTGATAATTTCTTCATCATGCGATCAACTGCCCACTTTAGATTGATTGCCGTTGGTCTTGATTGGGTTAGTTCTTCCGCGCTTTTCTTAATAAAATTAAGATCATTTTTTTCCATAATAGCTAAAACAATGCCGTAAGCTGCAGTCCCACCTATTAATGGAGCCCCCCTTACCTCCATAACTTTTATGGCATTAATTGCATCTTTTACTGTTTTAAGATCTTTAATTATAAATTGATGAGGAAGTTTTGTTTGATCAATAATTTTTACAGTTTGATTTTTTTCATCAAACCAAATTGTTCGATATTCTTTTCCTTCTATTTTCATTTATTTAAATTATTGTAAAAATAAATACTGATAAAATTATTAATATTTTTCTCATTTTTTTAATACCCTTCCTGCTATTGTTTTTAATTTTTTAATTGTTTTTTTAGTTCTTTTTTCTGGAGCTGTAATAATTGCTACATCCAGGCAATTATTTGTAGGATCTTTAGGATCTATATGATTTTCAAAATTTTCTATAATATTTTTAACCATATTTTTTGCTTTAGCAGCATTACCTAATAAAACTTTAATAACTGTTTGAACATCAACATTTTCGTGGTCTGGATGCCAACAATCATAATCGGTAACCATTGATACAGATGCGTACCTAATTTCTGCTTCCCTTGCCAACTTTGCTTCAGGCATATTTGTCATTCCAATAACATCAGCTTTCCATGATCTATATAAATTAGATTCTGCTAAAGTTGAAAACTGCGGACCTTCCATAACTACATAGGTGCCTCCTCTTTGATAATCTATTTTTTCTTTTTTTATTGCTTCCTCGCAAGCATTCATTAAACCATTCGATGTTGGGTGAGCCATCGAGACATGTGCCACGATATCTTCATCAAAAAAAGTTTTATTCCTTGCAAAAGTTCTATCTATAAATTGATCAATTATTACAAATTTTCCTGGTGATAAATCTTCTTTTAGTGACCCCACCGCAGATACTGAAATAATATCAGTAACACCTAATTGTTTTAAAGCATCTATATTAGCTCTGAAGTTTATATTGGATGGTGAAATTTTATGTCCCCGAGCGTGACGTGGTAAAAAACAAACTTCTTTTCCTTTATATTTAAAATTTAATATTTCGTCTGATGTTTTTCCCCACGGAGTTGTTATTGATTTCCACTTTGGACTTTCTAAGCCTTCAATTTCGTAAAGGCCACTTCCACCTATAATTGCAAGTTTGTTTTTTGTCATAAACTATTATAATTAATATGATCTTTTTAATTAACTTTGAAGCAAAAAATGGATTTAAAAAAATACATACGTTCAATTCCTGATTATCCAAAAAAAGGTATTTTATTTAGAGATATAACTACTTTAATTAAAAACAAGGATGCATTTAAAGAATGTATAGATCTAATGTCAGAAATATTAAATAAGTTAAATTATGATAAGATAGCAGCTGTAGAATCTAGAGGTTTTATATTTGCTTCTCCTCTTGCATATAACTTGTCAAAACCATATATCTTAATGAGAAAAAAAAATAAGTTACCTGCCGAGACATACTCTGCAGATTTTAAATTAGAATATGGTAACGCAACTTTAGAGATCCATAAAGATTCGATTAGTCCAAAAGAGAAAATAATTATAGTTGATGATTTAATTGCCACAGGAGGAACTTCTGAAGCTTCAGCTAAACTAGTGGAAAAATGTGGAGGCAAGGTTAGCGGATTTATTTTTGTAATAAATCTTTTTGATTTAGGAGGAAAAAAATTGCTAGAAAAAAAAGGATACAAAACTTTCAGCCTGATAGATTTTCCAGGTCATTAATCATCAAGTCTTGGTCTATACCAGGAAGATTTTCCCAAAAGTGCATTATAAAAACCCGAAGCTCTATTAAAATATATTTTTTTTTTTACTTTATCGTTAATTAAGAAGTAAAATAGAAACTTCAAAATAGATAAAAAATATCTTAAAATTCCTTCCTTAACTGCTTTGAATAAACCATAATGCTTTTTGTTAAAATAAAATTTTGACCAAATCCAATGCCAGTTTCTTGAAAACTCAATTTCCTCAGCAAATCTACTGTCGACAGCTTTTGCTGCTAAATGATTGATTTTAGATGTAGGTACAACAAAAACTGAACCTCCACTATCAGCAACTCTTTTACACAAATCATTATTTTCCAAATACATAAAAAAATTTTCATCAAAATAAATTTCTTCTTTAAATTTCTTTTTATTTAATAACATTGCAAATCCATCAACAAAATCAACTTTAAAAGGATAATTTTTTTCTTCCCTCTCCCGATTTAAAATCTGATTAGAAATACTTTTTTTGTCAAACATTCCATAGTTGGCAAAATTTTTTTCTATTGGTGCTAAAATTGTAAAATCAGATAATTTATTCAAATTTAAAAAAAGTTCTTCTAAAGTATTTTTTTCTAATATAACGTCAGGATTCAATATTAAAACATAATCCGTCTTAGTTTCTTTTATACCAATATTATTACCCGTTCCCATTCCTAAATTAGATTGAGAAAGAATACATTTTAAATTCTTATATTTAGACTCCAACTCATCCTTAAATTTTTGGTTATTTGATTGCTCTACTACAATTATAGGCACATTTTGATTAATTGAATTGATACAGTCATATATAACTTTCTCACTTTTTAATGTGACTATCACTATTGATAAATTTTGCCCAGATATTGACATAGTATAATGAATACTGACTTTTTAGATTGTCAACTATACTAACAGTTTTTACTAATGTGAAAAGCAAAATATGAAAAAAGTTATAGTTACCGGTGGATCGGGATTCATAGGAAGCAATCTTGTTAAATTTTTACTAAAAAAAAAATATTTTGTAATAAATATCGATAAATTAAGCTATTCTGCTAATCCATATAATACCCAAAATTTTAATAAAAATAAAAATTATATTTTTTTCAAATTGGATCTAAATAATAAAAACAAAATCACAAAAATTCTCAGAAAATATAAACCTGACGGTATTTTTAATTTGGCTGCAGAGACTCACGTGGACAGATCCATTGATAAACCAAGAAACTTTATAGATAGTAATATTTTGGGAACTTATAATTTGTTAGAATCTATCTTGGCTTATAAGAAAAAAATTAAGCTTGTTCATGTATCTACTGACGAGGTTTATGGTGACATAATTAAAGGAAGATCAGATGAAAAATCTTCATATAATCCTAGCTCTCCATACTCTTCATCTAAAGCCAGTGCAGATCATTTGATTAAAGCTTATATAAGAACCTATAAAATTCCAGCCGTGATATCAAATTGCTGCAATAACTATGGACCAAATCAATTCCCTGAAAAATTGATACCAAAGTTAATTTTTAATATTATTCACAATAAACCTCTACCAATTTATGGTAAGGGAAAAAATTCTAGAGAATGGATGCACGTTAAAGATCACTGTGAAGCCCTTTTATTGATTTACTTAAAAGGAAAAATAGGGGAAAGTTATAACATTGGATCAGGTATAAATCTTAGAAATATAGAAATTGCAAAAAAATTGCTAAAAATAGCAAAAAATAACTATATAAAAATTAACAAAAAGACCAAAATAAAATTTGTAAAGGATAGACCGGGTCATGATATTAGATATGCATTAAATAATAAAAAAATACTGAAAAAATTGGGATGGAAAGCAAAAATATCTTTAGAATTAGGTCTATCACAAACTTTCAATTGGTATTTGAATAATAAAAATTTTTTTAACAGTGTTTCAAAAAAACTTTATATAAATAGACTCGGTTTAAAGATATGATAAAAAAAGGAATTATTTTAGCAGGTGGTACTGGCTCCAGGATGAGTCCACTTACTAAAGCTGTAAATAAACAGTTGTTACCAATTCACGATAAACCACTAATTTTTTATCCTTTATCTGTTTTAATGTTATCAGGCATAAGAGATGTATTAATTATAGTTAATAAAGGACAATTAAATCAATTCAAAAAAATTTTACCAAATGGAAATAATCTGGGAATAAAAATTTCCTACGCTGAGCAAAAGAATCCCAAAGGACTACCAGATGCTTTTCTAGTTGGAAAAAAGTTTATTGGGAATGAAAATGTTGCTTTAATTTTAGGTGATAATTTCTTCTATGGCCAAAGTTTAACAAAAATATTGAAAAAATGTGTTAAACTTAAAGTAGGTGCAACTGTAATATTGCATCCAGTAAAAAATCCGTCTCTTTACGGTGTCGCCAATATAGATAAAAAAAATAAAATAACAAAAATTATTGAGAAACCAAAAAAGAAAATTTCTAATCTCGCTGTAACAGGATTTTACTTTTTTGATAATAAGGTAATTAACTATAGTAAAAATCTAAAACCATCAAAAAGAAAAGAAATTGAAATTGTTGATTTATTAAATAAATATAGAGAGAAAAAAAAGTTATCAGCTAAATTTATCAGCAGAGGTGGAGCTTGGTTAGATACTGGTTCTATTGAAGATTTTTACAATACTTCAGCTTTTGTAGCTGCTTTAGAAAATAGACAGGGTCTTAAAATTGCATGTTTAGAAGAAATAGCTCTTTCCAACAAATGGATTAATAAAACAAATATATTAAATGCTATAAAATTTTATGGTAAGTGTAGTTATTCTCAATACTTATCAACTCTGATAAAAAAATCTTAATAAATGGTCGTAAAAAATAAAATAGTTGTCACAGGAGGCAGCGGGAGATTTGCCCAAAGTTTAAAAAAAACAAGATGCAAATATAAATTTATTTATCCCACAAAAACTCAACTAAATATAATGAATCTAAAGTCTATAAGGAAATATTTAAACACTACCAAACCCCAATCTGTTTTACATCTTGCTGGTCTATCAAGACCCATGATCCAGCATGAAAAAAATATAAACAGAAGCATAAATTTAAATATTATAGGTACTGCTAATCTTGTAAATATATGTTCTGAATTAAAAATTAAATTAATATATTTTTCTACTAGTTATGTTTATCCAGGTACAAAAGGAAATTATAAAGAGTATGACGGTGTACTGCCTTGGAATAATTATGCTTGGTCTAAACTTGGAGGAGAATGTGCAGTTCAAATGTACAAAAATTCGTTAATACTAAGGGTGTGCATGACAGAGAAACCGTTTGTTCATGAGAAGGCTTTTGCAAACGTTAAATTAAATTTTATTTTTCATGACGAACTTACAAAAATCTTAATTAAAATATTGGATAGAAAGGGAATCTTAAATATAGGCGGCCAATCAAGAACTGTTTACAATTTTGCCAAAAAATATAACAATAAAGTTAAAAAGGTTTTCATTAAAAAAAATAATCAGAGTAATTTTCCGTTAAAGCCATTTATGAACTTATTAAAGTTAAAAAAATTATTGGGTAGAATATAATTAATGAAAGTTATAGATACAAAATTCAAAGGTTTAAAAATAATTCAACAAATAAAACACGGCGATGGAAGGGGCAATTTAAGAGAAACTTTTGTAAAGAAAATCATCAAGTGGGATAAACTAATTTTTGACTATGCAACAACATCAAAAAAAAACGTGTTAAGAGGTTTTCATTTCCAATCTAAATTTCTACAAGCTAAATTTGTAAGCGTATTGAGAGGTAAAATTTTGGATTGCGTTATAGATCTTAGAAAAAAATCAAAAACATTTGGTAAAAGTTTTAAAATAGTGTTATCTGATAATAATTGTAAATCGCTTTATATTCCTGAGGGCTTTGCTCATGCCTACTACAGTTTTTCTAATCTAAATATTATTTACTATAAACTATCTAACTATTACCATCCTGAATTTGAAGATGGAATTTTATGGAATGACAATTCTTTTAAAATTAAGTGGCCTAATAAAAAACCTTTAGTTTCAAAAAAGGATAAAAAATTAAAAACTTTTTTAACTTTTAAAAAAATTTATAAAGGTTTGTGATTAAAATCTTTTTTAATATCATAAAAAACTATAGGCATTGTTTTGCACTTATAATTTTTTTGGAACCAATAAGACATAAACCTTTCAGCTAAAAATGTATAAATTCTTATTTTACCATAACCTGCTAAATTTTGAAAACCAAATTTCTCTTCACATCTTTCCAACCATGGAAAAATAGTAGAATAGTAATTTTTTAATATTTCCTTAGAATTGCAAATAAACATATTTTGAGGATTGAAAGATGTTTTTGTATTTACAAAATCTTTAAAATCTTTTCTATTCTCATCATCGAGAAGATTAATAGCTTGATCTAAATTATTGTAGCCGTGCATTAGATCAAAATGAAACTTAATGTTTCTTTTATTTTTTTTAAATAAATAAGACGGTTTGTTTAATATTAATTTTAATCCCTTTTTTAAAAATTTCATTATTTTAAAATTAGTAGTTGGTAACTCATCTCCAAGAATTACATCAACATCCTGATAAGATTCTGGAATTTCCGTTAATAATAAAGTTTTTAGCTGCTTCAGAGAATTTGGTAACAAATCTTTTTTTTCAACACTCCAAAATTTTCTATATTGACAAAAACCGATCCAACCCCCTTTCATTTCATCTAAATCTATGTAATTTTTCCACAACCAATAGTGAAATGTGTATTCTCCATAATAATTATTTTTTTCTGTAATATTTATTCCTGTATTATCTCGGAACCATTCACTTGAAAAACTATCTTTACCTAGACCAACTGGAAGATAATTAATCTCTTTAATAAAATTAAGATGATTAGCATTCATCGATATACAAAACATTCTTAGGTTATTCATTTATTTTTTCTCTCATATTAATATGCGTAAATTATGATAGTATTTGATCTATACTTTCGACTTCGATTATGTTCATAAAATTTTTGTGGTTATTATAATAGTCTTTAAATTTTAATTTTTTAAAATTATCAGTATTGATTTTTAGTAAATTTCTGTTGGGTCTCTTTAAAATTATTCCGAGACCATGATCAGCCTTGCAGGTATAAGTATCTACATTTTTCATGGTCCTAGTTTCAACAATAGCCTTCCAAACATCTCCGTTCCAGTGACCATATATCTTGGGAACAA
>CACLKP010000015.1 GCA_902607585.1 uncultured Pelagibacteraceae bacterium | reverse complement strand
TGAAAGAGATTATAAATTATCAAATTTTTATCTAAAAATTTCCCTTTTTTTAAATAAGAAATTTTTACCAAACAAAGCACTTTTGGCAGAAAATTTGTATTACCAAAAAAAAAATAAACTATCAAAAAATATTTATCACTCTCTTAAATCAATAGGAACAGTATATTCTTGGCACGCTTCAAAGAACATTGCTAGAATTTTACTTGATTCAAGAGGAAAAAAATATGCTGTCAAAAGTCTAGAAGAGGAGTTTAATTTATTAGTAAACCCAAACTTTGAACATTATTATGAATTAGCAAATTTTTACAAGGAGAATGAATATTATAAAGAATCAATAAAATATTATTCATTAGCTTTGAAAGAAATACAAAAAGATCATTTCTTGGTTTCAAAAATATTAGATAACAGAGGTGTAAGTTTTGAAAGACTAGATGATTGGGAAAATGCAGAAAAAGATTTGATCAGTTCTCTTGAAATATTGCCGGATCAAGCGCATGTATTAAATTATTTGGCCTACTCATGGATTGATAAAGGAATTAATTTAGATAAAGGATTAGAGATGTTAAAAAAAGCTACTAAGCTAAGGGAGAACGATGGTTATATAATTGATTCACTCGGCTGGGCTTACTATGCAATGAAAAATTATAATGAAGCTGAATTCTTTTTGCAAAAAGCTGTAGAATTATTGCCACTAGATCCCATTATTAATGATCATTATGGTGATGTTTTGTGGAGGTTAAATAAAAATATTCAAGCCAGGTATTTCTGGAACTACGTTCTAAGATTAAATGGTACTGAGCAAAAATTAAAAGATGACATAAATAAAAAATTAATTTTTGGTATTACTAAACAGCTATAATTTAATTAAGTGAAAAATTTTAAGATAAAATCTTATTGTAAAATTAATTTAACCTTAAAGGTATTAAAAAAATTAAATGACGGCTATCACAATATAATGTCTTTAATAACTTTTTGCGATTTACACGATGTAATATCAATATCTAAAATTAGCAATTCAAAGGATAAAATAAGTTTTTCTGGCAGGTTTAAAAAAGGCATTAATACGCAATCAAATACAGCAACTAAAGTTCTAAATTTACTTAAAAAAAATGAATTAATAAAAAATCAAGCATTCAAAATAAATATAAAAAAAAATATACCTCATGGCTCTGGTTTAGGTGGCGGATCTTCTAATGCTGCAAACTTATTAAATTATTTTAATTTAAAAATGAAATTAAAACTAAATAAAATTAAAATAAAAAAATTAGCGAGTCAAATTGGTTTTGATGTGCCAATTAATTTGGAAAGAAAAAATACTTTTTTAACTGGAAAAAAAAGTGAAATATTACGACTCAATCAGAAATTTAGACTAAATTTGTTAATAGTGTATCCAAACTTAATTTGCTCAACTAAAAAAGTATACAAAAATAATAGAAAAATAAGTTTATCAAAACCACAATCTTCTTTCAGTATAATAAATAACACAAAATTAATTAATTTTTTAAAAAATGAAAATAATGACCTTGAAAAAACTGTAACTAAAATTTATCCGAAAGTTAAAAAAATTATTGATGTCATAAGGTCTCAAAAAGGTTGTCATTTATCGAGGATCACTGGTTCAGGATCAGCTTGTATTGGAATATTTTCTAATATGAAGAATGCACTTTATGCTCAAAAATTGATTAAGCTAAAATATCCGAAGTACTGGTGCGCTGTATCAAAAACTATATAAAATAAATCATTTGTGATATATCTCAAACTAAAATTGGGGCGTAGCCAAGCGGTAAGGCAGTGGTTTTTGGTACCACCATCCTAGGTTCGAATCCTAGCGCCCCAGCCAAAAAATGTTTAAGAAAATAAAAAATATTATTTTACAAGCTGACCGTTTCCTTTATAAAAAATTCGGATCAGACAAAAGCACTAAATTTCTAGAAAATATAAAAGAAGCTCGAATAATTTTTTCACACCTTAATGAAATTGGAAAAGAAAGCGAAGTAAGGTTTGTAGGAGGATGTGTTAGAAAGGCGATTTGTGGTGAAAATATTGATGATATTGATTTAGCAACATCTGTCGAACCAGAGGATGTTAAAAAAAGGCTTAATAAACAAGATATTAAAGTTATTGATACAGGAATTTCTCATGGAACCGTAACAGCAATTTTAAATAATAAAAAATTTGAAATTACAACTCTTAGAAAAGATGTTTCAACAGATGGTAGACATGCAAAGGTGCAGTTTACTTCAAATTGGGAAGAGGACGCTTCACGAAGAGATTTTACAATAAATGCAATATACGCAGATATAGAAGGAAGAATTTTTGATCCACTAAATGGAATGTTAGATTTGCAAAATGGCATAATAAAATTTATTGGTTCTCCAGAAGAAAGAATACAAGAAGATTATTTACGTATTTTACGATACTTTAGATTTTTTACGCAATACAGCAAAACAGATTACGACCAGAAAATTATTCGAGCGATTAAGCAACATATTAATGGAATAAATAAAATTTCAAATGAAAGAATATTTGATGAATTGAAAAAGATTACAATTCTTAAAAATATTTATAGCTTATTTTCTCACGAACTTTCGAAGGAGATTATTCTAAATATATTTCCGCAATTTAAGTATTACGAAAGATTAAAAATAATTAATAATCTAAATAAAAAATCAAGAGACATGTACGATATTCATTTAATTTTGGCAGTACTTATTTTAGACGGAACAAATAACTATGAATATTTTTGTCATAAATATAAAACTTCTAATAATATTAAAAATAGATTTAAAAATATTTCAATAAATTTTAAAAATCTTAAAAGTAAAAAGTTTTATTCAGAAGAAAATATTAAAAAATTAATTTATTTTTCAAACAAAGATTATGTTAGAGATTTGCTACTTTTTTCGATATGCACAAACAATAAAATAAAAATTTTAGATATTAAAAAATTAATTGATTATGTGGATATTTGTAAAATACCAAAATTTCCCATTTCTGGAGACTATTTAATAAAACATGGTTATGAAACAGGGCAAGCATTAGGTAAAAAACTTAAATCACTAGAAGAAAAATGGATCGCAAATAATTTTATTATAGAAAAAAAAACAATTAAAAAATCTTTAAACAAAGTTAGTAAAAGCTAAATATATTTTACCTCTGTTATTTCGAAGTTTTTTTCACCTGATGGTGTTGTTACTGTTACCAAATCCTTTTTCTTTTTTCCTATCAAGGCTTTGCCAATTGGTGATCTAAAATAAATATAATTTTTTGCTATATCGGCTTCGTCCTTACCTACTATTTTATAGATATTTTTTTCATTATTTTCCAAATTTATTAAATAAACGGTAGAACCAAATATTACATTATCTTTTTTTTCTAATTTAGTTATGTCAATTACGTTTGCCCTTGCAACTAAGTCATTTATTTCAATAACTCTACCTTCAATTTTTGCTTGTTCTTCTTTTGCTGCGTGATACTCCGCATTTTCTTTTAAATCTCCATGTCCCCTAGCTTCGGCAATAGCCGCAACTATTTTTGGCCGCTTAATATTTTTTAATTCTTCTAATTCTTTTTTTAATTTTTCGAGACCTTTGGATGTAATTGGTTCTTTATCCATATATTATTTCCATTTTGCTGATGGAGGCATTGACATTAAGATTGCTTCTGGGTTGCCACCACTATTTAGTCCAAATTTTGTTCCACGATCATACAATAAATTAAATTCAACATATCTTCCACGTTTTAATAGTTGAATTTCTTTTTCTTTTTTTGTCCATTTTTTAAACATTTTATTTTTTATTATTATTTTTACCATATTCGCAAAAGTACTTCCTACATCTTTAGTAAATAAAAAATCTTTTTTCCAATCATCCATTTTGTAATCAAAAAAGATACCTCCTATACCACGAGGTTCACCTCTATGCGGCAAATAGAAATATTCATCACACCATTTTTTATATTTTGGATAATATTTTTTATTATGAAGATTACACATTTTTTTTAGTTCGTTATGAAAATATTTTTTTTCTTTATTATCAATAAAGTTGGGTGTTACATCTATACCACCCCCAAACCAGCTTTTTTTTGTACAAATAAACCTAGTATTAAAATGCATAGCAGGAATTTTAGGATTTTTTGGATGTAGCACAACTGAAATACCTGATGACCAAAAATGTGAACTAGCGCTTGTTCCTGGAATTTTTTTTGAAAATTTTTTAGAAAATTGACCCACAACATTTGAAAAAGCAACTCCACCCTTTTCAATTACTTTTCCTTTTATAGTCCTAAATTCACCATGCTTCCATTTATTTTTCTTAAACTTAATATTTGAACCATATTCCTTTTCTAATTGTTCAACATTATTACAAATTATATTTTGCAGTCTGATAAACCATTCTTTTGTTAATTTTTGTTTTTTTGTTATTTTCATATTTCTATAAATTTGAATTTTGTCTTAAAGCTTCAGATAAAGTTATAGCTACAGCCATGCCAATATTTAGAGATCTTGCATTTTTTTTTAAGGGTATTTTTAATCTCTGATACGAGTTTTTATGCACTATTTTTGGAACACCTTCACTTTCTCTGCCAAAAAGAAGTGTGTCTTTTGGTTTAAATTTAAAATTATTATAATTTTTTTTAGCTTTTGTGCTCATAAGTATAACTCTTGAATTTTTTTTCTTAATTAAAAAATTTTTATATGATTTATAAGTTATTATTTTGCTTGTATCTAAATAGTCCATAGCAACTTTTTTTAATCTTTTATCATCAAGATGGAAACCACAAGGTTCTATTATTTCAAGGGTTGTATTAAAACAAGAACATAAACGAATTATTGCAGCAGTGTTTTGAGGTATATCAGGTTGATATAGAGCAATATTAAACATATTTAATTGTGTATTAATTTATGTGTCATTCTGACCCTAGCAAATTTATATTAATTGTAACTATTTCGTAATATATAATACATAAAGACTTCGAATATATGAGTAAGGAAATAAAGCCTAAAAGAAGAGATTTTCTCTTTACGGCAACCTATACAATTGGTGCTGTAGGTTTGGGAGCAGCTATTTGGCCTCTAGTAGATCAAATGAATCCCGATGCTTCAGTAAAAGCTTTATCAACCACAGAAGTTGATGTTAGTAGCGTTGAACCGGGAAAAACAATAACTGTTTTATGGAGAGGAAAACCAATATTTATTAGAAGAAGAACTCAAAAAGAAATAGATGAAGCCGCGGCTGTTGATTTAAAAGATTTAAAAGATCCTGAGAAAGATTCTGATAGAGCAAAGAACCCAGAGTGGTTAGTGATGGTAGGGGTTTGCACACATTTAGGATGTGTTCCACTTGGTGATAAAGGAGATTATAACGCGTGGTTTTGTCCGTGCCATGGTTCACATTATGATACTTCAGGAAGAATTAGAAAGGGACCGGCGCCTACAAATTTAGAAATACCTAAATATGAATTTGTAAATAATAATACAATTAAAATAGGCTAATTTTAATATGAGCGAAAATCAATATATTCCAAAAACAAAATTAGCTAAATGGTTTGATAGTCGTCTACCTCTTTTATCTTTATCTCATCATTTAAAAGAATACCCAACACCAAAAAATTTAAATTATTGGTGGACATTTGGAGGCATACTAACATTTTGTTTAATTACTCAAATTGTAACAGGAGTTATACTTGGTATGCATTACGTTGCTCACACGGATCATGCTTTTGAAAGTATAGAACACATAATGAGAGATGTTAACTATGGTTGGTTACTTAGATACGTGCATGCTAATGGAGCTTCAATGTTTTTTTTAGCTGTTTACATTCATATTTTTAGAGGTTTGTACTATGGTTCGTATAAAGCTCCGAGAGAAGTTATTTGGATAATTGGAGTAATTATTTATTTACTAATGATGGCTACAGCTTTTATGGGTTATGTTTTGCCTTGGGGGCAAATGAGTTTTTGGGGAGCTACTGTAATAACAAATCTATTCAGCGCAATACCTTTAATTGGAGAAAGTATTACAACATGGCTTTGGGGAGGATATGCTGTCGACAATCCAACTTTGACCAGGTTTTATGCTTTACATTATTTACTTCCATTTTTAATTTTTGGTTTAATTATACTTCATATTTGGGCTCTACACGTTCCAGGCAATAATAACCCAACAGGAATTGATGTTAAGAAAAATAGTAATGAAACTATGCCATTTCATCCATATATGGTCATGAAAGATATAACTGCTTTATTAGTTTTTATAATTATATTTTTTTGGTTTGTATTTTTTGCACCAAATGCTTTAGGACATCCAGATAATTACATTGAAGCTAATCCATTAGTAACTCCAACACACATTGTTCCTGAGTGGTACCTATTACCTTTTTATGCAATTTTAAGAGCTATACCTAGCAAACTAGGAGGAGTTATCTTTATGTTTGCTGCAATTTTTGTATTAGTTTTGTTACCATGGCTTGATACATCAAAAGTTAGATCTTCAACATTTAGACCATTATATAGAAAGTTTTTCTGGGTTTTGGTGGTTGCAGTTATTTTATTAGGGTACCTAGGAGCAAAACCTCCTGAGGGGATTTATTTAGTTTTATCAAGAATAGCAACAGCCTATTATTTTATTCATTTTTTAATATTACTACCCGTGCTTGGACGTTATGAAAAAACAGACCAATTACCAATGAGCATTTCTGATCCAGTTTTAGATAAACCTGGTTTAATTGATAAGTTTAAAAAAGCAGCAGGACAATATGAAGGTGATAATGTTGGGTCTTTTAAATAGAATAATTTTAACAATTTTAATTTCAATAATTACCACTTTGTCCTTTGCTGATGATCAACATTCGCACGGAGCAAATACAAATTATTTAAATACAGATTGGAGTTTTAAAGGAATTTTTGGAACTTTTGATCGTGCTTCACTTCAAAGAGGTTATCAAGTCTATCAAGAAGTTTGTGCTGGTTGTCATTCTGTACAACATCTAAGCTATAGAAATTTATCAGAAAAAGGAGGTCCTGAATTTTCTGTTGAAGAAGCAAAAGCGATAGCAGCCCAATTCGAAGTAGAAGATGGACCAAATAGTGATGGTGAAATGTTTATGAGACCGGGAAGATTATCAGATAAATTTGTAAAGCCTTATCCGAATGTTCAAGCGTCAACAGCAGCAAACGATGGAGCATATCCTCCAGATATGTCTGTTTTAGCGAAGGCAAGAGCGGGTGGGGCAGATTATATTTATTCTCTCCTTTTAGGATATGAAGAAGCGCCAGCAGGCTTTGAGCTTGATGATGGAGTTTATTACAACAAATATATGCCTGGAAATAAAATTAAAATGTCAGCACCAATTTCTGATGGACTTGTTGAATATTCTGACGGCACGCAAGCAACAACAGCACAAATGACTAAAGATGTGACAACATTCTTAGTTTGGGTTTCTGAACCTCATTTAGAATCTCAACATCGTATGGGTTTTAAAGCTATTATTTATTTAATCATACTGTTTACATTAGTCTATATGAGTAAACAAAAAGTATGGTCACGATTTGGTTCAAAGAAAGAACCAGAAGAAGAAACTTATGATAAAGTTGAAAGAGTTGTTACAGAATACGAAGGAGAAGATCCCAAGACTTTCAAATAATTTAACTACCCACTCTAAAGTACATTACATCACCATCATTTACCAAATAGTCTTTTCCTTCGAGTCTTAATTTTCCGGCGTTCTTACATTCATTAAAACCCTTATATTTTATAAAATCTTTGTGAGTAACAGTTTCAGCTCTGATGAATTTTTTCTTAAAATCAGTATGAATAATGCCTGCTGCATCGGCAGCTTTTGAATTTTTTTCAATGGTCCAAGCTCTACTCTCTTCAGGGCCAGAAGTAAAGAAAGTACTAAGACCGAGAGTGCTATAACCTGTTTTAATTAGATTGTCTAAACCAGTACTTTTTATCCCAGATTCAAACATAAAATCTTTTCGGTCTGTTGTTTGAAGACTCATAATTTGATCTTCAATATTAGCACATACAATAATTATATTTTCGCCAGAGAATTTTTTTTTGCATGTATCTGAGTATTTGTTACCACCAGGCAAGCTTCTTTCATCGACATTGCATACAATTATTCTTGGTTTAAGTGATAAAAGAGCTGATTTTTTAATTAAATTTTTACTGTACTTTTTCTTTAATTCGTCAGGCTTTTTTCCATTACTAATTAATTTTAAACATTCTTCCAAAAAGTGTAATTCGTTCTTTTCCAATTTTTTCTTATTACTTTTTTGTAATCTTTTTTGAAGCGATTCTAAATCGGATAATAAAATTTCAGTTTCAATAATTTCAATATCTCTTATTGGATCAACATCTTTATTTACATTTTGTATTTTTTCAGAGTCAAAGCATCGCGTTAAATGGATAATAGTATCAACTTCCCTAACGTGAGAAAGAAACTTATTTCCCAATCCTTCTCCCTTAGAAGCACCTTTAACAAGTCCGGCAATATCTACAAAGGTAATTGCGGCATTAATTATTTTAGCTGATTTTGATATTTCGGATATTTTTTTTAATCTTTCATCGGGAACAGCAACTATTCCAATATTTGGATCAATGGTACAAAAAGGGAAATTTTCTGCTTGAGCTTTTTTTGATGTAGTTAGTGCATTAAATAATGTTGATTTACCAACATTGGGTAATCCAACGATCCCACACCTAAACCCCATTACTATTTTTGATTAATTTTGCTTGAAAAGAGATCTAAATCTTTACTTATTAAAATAGATAGAGATTCTGTTATATTTTTAGTTACTTCTGTCACGTTTGTTTTTTCGTCGATTGAGAAGTTGTCTAAAACATGATCTGCGCTTGTAGAATTTGTTTTTGGTCGACCAATACCTATTCTTATACGAGAGTAATTTTTCCCAATATTTTTGTCAATAGAGTCTATTCCATTATGTCCAGCACTACTTCCTCCAAATTTTACTTTAATTTTTCCAATATCAATATCCATATCATCATGAAACACAAAAATATCTTTTACATCTATTTTAAAATATTCAATTAGTTCTTTAATACATATTCCAGAGCTATTCATAAAAGTGAGAGGTTTTATTGCAAATACTTTTTGTTCATCAATCTTTCCCGTTGTTAGCAAACCTTTAAATTTTGGTTTTTGCTTGGATAGTTTAAATTTTTGATTAATTGCATCAATTACAAAAAAACCTACGTTGTGTCGATTATTTAAATTATTTGGATTAGGATTTCCCAAACCAACAAAAAGTAGCATAATTTATAATTTATCCTATGTTATTTTTTTTTAGTCTCTTTATTTGCAAACTTTCCTGGGGCGGCTTTTGCTTTATCGTCAGAAGGTTTTGCATTTTTTTCTTTGTCTCCCGCTGAAACTTTAGCCTTATCGTCAGAAGGTTTTGCCGTTTTTTCTTTACCTTCTTCTGTTACTACAGTTCCTTCGACAGTCCCTTCAACACCTTCCGTTACAGTACCATCTTCGGCTGCAACTTCTTCAGTTTTTTCTGGCTCCACTAAAATTGTTGGAGACACAACAGTTGCAATTACAAAATCTCTATCCAAAATAGTTGGGACTACATTTTCGGGTAGTTTAACTGATGATATTTTAAGACTACTATTAATTTCTGTATTATCTAAATCAACGACTATTTCGTCAGGTATATTTTCTGCAGGACATTTTAATTCGACTTTTCTTCTTACAATGTTTAAAACCCCACCTTTTTTTAATCCTGGAGATTTATCTGAGTTTATAAATTTAACAGGTATCTCTATATTTAATTTTGAACCTTTTGTAATTCGCATAAAATCAATATGTATTGGTTCGTCAGAAATTGGGTCATAAGCAATATCTCTTGGCAACGCTTTTTCTGCGCTACCATCTATATCTAAGTTGAAAACTTTAGACATAAAAGTTTCAGTTTTTATAAGATTTTGTAGATGTAATTTTTTTAGGCTTATATTTAAATTATTTTTTTCCCCACCGTATAATACTGCTGGGATAAAACCATCGGATCGTAGTTTGTTTACCTGTCCAGTGGAAGCGCTAGTTCTTTTTGTAGCTTTTAAAACATTCATAAATTGAAATGGTGTTTTTATATTATGTAAGGAAAAAAAACAAGCTAAATTATTTAAAAAGACTAGAAACCGACGTAGAGTTCGAAATTCTTTTCATCGCTTCTGAAATCATTGGAGCAATAGGAATAATTTCAATTTTTTTACTTCTCATAATTTTTTTTGAATTATCAATTGTATCTGTAGTTATTAATTTTTTAATCTGGGATTTTTCTATTTTACTTACAGCCTCGCCACTTAATACAGCATGAGTGATATAAACATAAATATCTTTTGCGCCTTTGTCTTTTAAAGATTGTGCTGCGTTTACGATAGTCCCACCCGAGTCTATTATATCGTCTACAATTACGCAGTTTTTATTTTTTACATTTCCAACAATATTCATCACTTCTGATTTTCCTGGCGTTGGTCGTCTTTTATCTATTATAGCAATGCTCGAATTGATTCTCCTGCTTAGTGCTCTTGTTCTTTCAACGCCACCAACATCAGGCGCAACACAAATTAAATTATTTAATTTTATTTTCTTCTTAATGTGTCTCGCGAAAAGAGGAGTAGCAAATAAATTATCTACGGGTATATCGAAGAAACCTTGAATTTGACCTGCGTGTAAATCAACACTTAATATTCTGTTAGCTCCTGCATTTGTAATTAAATTTGAAACTAACTTTGCTGATATTGCGGTTCTTGGTACTACTTTTCTATCTTGTCTTGCATATCCAAAGTAAGGAATAACCGCGGTAATATTTTTAGCAGATGATCTTCTTAATGCATCAATACAAATTAAGAGTTCCATCAAATTATCATTAGCCGGATTAGATGTTGATTGAACTACAAATATACTATTGCCTCTAATATTTTCATTAATTTCTACATATACCTCGCCATCGGCAAATCTTTTGATGTTTGAATTGACTAATTTTAGTTTGAGTTGTCTTGCTATGTCTTTGCACAGTTTTAAATTACTTGTACCAGCAAGAACTTTCATAAGATAATTTGTTTATATATCTTTAATAAAAATTTTCAAATTAATTAAACATTTAATTAAGTCATTAATATGACAGAAATGCACCTTCCGTAATCTGGTTCCCTGTTAAGGCGAGATCTTCTATAGCTATAAAAAAGTTCTCTTTCGGAAAAAGTATCCATTTCAACATTATCAATGTTTTTAATATTTAAATTAGATAGTTCTTTGTTTATAAAGCCCCTTAAGTCAAAAACATATTTTTCACTACTTATTTTCCCAAAAAAACTTTCGTTATTTTTATCTTGTGAAATAAATTTTTCAAAGAGATCTATTTTTACCTCATAATTTTTCTTATCAATGCATGGACCAACAACGGCTATCAAATCATTATAATTTGAATTTAGTTCGTTGAATTGTTTAACAGTATTTTTAATTACCCCGTTTAATGCACCTCTCCATCCTGCATGAGCACATCCAATTATTTTTTTTTTATGATCATAAAAAAAGATAGGAGCACAATCGGCAGTAAGTATCCCAATTCCAATATTTTTTACTTCTGATACTATAGCATCACCGGTTAATTTATTTTTTACAGATCCGTCACTATCAAAATGTATAACTTGGTTGCTGTGTTTTTGATTTAGAGTTATTAAAGATTCTTTGCTGCAAGTAATTTTTTTGGCGACCAATTCGAGATTTTTAGAAACGTTTTCTTTTTTATCTCCAGATCCCAAACCACAATTAAGACTTTCGTAATATCCTTTCGAAACACCATTTTTTCTAGAAAAAAAACAATGTTTTAAGTTTCCAAATTTTTTAAGTTTTTCTGAAAAAAACATATTTAAAAACCCAAAGAAAATTTTCTACCTTTTTTTTGGGCAAATAGTACTTTAAAAAGACTTCCCATTTCTCTGTAATCCATTAGTCTTTTTAATCTATAAAACATATTTGCTTTTTTCTTAAACGTCATTTTTTTAGATAAAATATTTGCCCTTTCTAAAATACCAATTTTTCTTAAAAATTCATTTTGATTTGTTATTTTTTCTACGTTGAGATTATTTTTTTTTAATATTTTATGAAACAATTTAAAATTTAAGTGTGAAGTAATATCTGAATGATGAGGTATAGAAAAAAGATTTGTATATTTATGTTTTTTTACTGACTGTAAAGTATTTTGGTTTTTTGTTTCGGTGTAACCGTAATCAAAAGTTAACAATCCACCATCAAATTCGTTAATTTTTTCTGCTATGACTTCAAGAAATTTTAACGCTTTTATTGGATATTCAATAACATGACCAGTAGAAACTAAATTTAAGTCCTGTATGCGTTTTATTAAACTATTATTTGCCTTTTTATGTAAAAATCTTATTTTTTTATTATCATTTGATAAAGCAACATACTTTTCAAAAAATAATTTTTTCTTTTTATATATTTGTTTAATAGGTAATGAGTCAAAAAATTCATTTCCTAGAAAAATTACAGGTCCGCAATTTATTTCATTTATTTTTTTGATCCATTTAACTTTCCTATTATTGATTTTTACTTTTTGAATTGTTTTTAGCAGATCGCTTATTTCCAATAGATTTATTTCTAAAGAATTATAAAAGTCTTTAAATTGTATAAATGTTCTTAATAGATCTTTACATAAAGAACCGTCTCCGGGTCCAAGTTCAACTAATAAAATTTTTTTTGGTTTTCCCATATGCTCCCAGAAAGCAACACACCATATAGCAACCATTTCTCCAAAAAGATTTGAAATTAAAGGTGATGTAATAAAATCTCCATCTTTTCCAAAAGGATTTTTTTTCATGTAATAACCAAATTTTTTATCGTAAAGCGAAATATTAATAAATTGATCTAAAGGGATAGATTTTTTTTCTTTTAGTATATTAATTATTTTATTCATTTTTTTTAGCAGACATAATAATTACTAAACCAGCAATTAAAGTTGCTAAACTTAGTAAAGTTCCCAAAGAAAAATAATTAAAAAACAAACCGAGGTGTATATCTGCTTCTCGAAAAATTTCTGAAAACATTCTTAGAATAGAATATGAAACCAAAAAAAGACCTGAAATGTAACCAGTTTTAAATAACAATTTTTTTTTTAAAGCAAAATAATTAATTAATACAAATAAAATTATTCCTTCTAAAATAGCTTCATATATTTGAGATGGATGTCTTGCCACACTTCCTCCATTTGGAAAAATTACAGCCCAAGGAAGAGTAGAAATTTTTCCATAAAGTTCACCGTTGATAAAGTTGGCTATTCTCCCTAAAAAAATACCAATAGGAGCAACGCATGATACGATGTCGGCAAATTTAAAAAAATTAGTCTTAGCTTTTTTAGAAAAAAAAATTATTGATACTATTACTCCTAGCAATCCACCATGAAAAGACATACCACCTTGCCAAAGTTTAAAAATTTCAAAAAAGTTTTCACTGTAATATTCGAAATTATAAAAAAACACATATCCCAATCGACCACCAATAACGATTCCTATTACTAAATAAATTATTAAATCATTAAAGTGTGATGTTTTAATTTGTTCAAAACTGTATTTATTATTCGTTGTCAAATTAATTATTTTTATCGCATACATCCACCCTAAGATAATTCCTAGGATATAAGCCAGAGAATACCATCTGATTTGGAAAAGTCCTAAATCGATTAATACTGGATCAAAATTATGAACAATCATTTTTCAAAAAAAGATTTATTTAGCTATTAAATTAAAATATCTTAAAGATATTTAAAAATACATGGAAAAATATAATAAGTTGTTAAGAAATATAACAGAATTAATCGAAAAAGGTTTATTCACTTCAAAAGATTTAAAAAAAGAAGTGGAAGATTCACTAAAATTGAAAATAGAAATTATTGCAAATAAATTAAATCTTGTTTCGAGAGAAGAATTTGAAGTGCAAAAAAAAATAATTGAGAAATTACAAAAAGACTTAATTAAGTTAAAAATTAAAAAAACAATGAAAAAAACTACAAAGGCAAATAAATCTTAACTCTTAATCCGCTTAAAGGACTTTTTCCTAATGAAATACTTCCACCGTGTGAACGAATTATATCATTAGTAATTGATAGTCCCAATCCTACTCCAGATTTATTTTGACCTCTGCTTTTGTCAATTCTATAAAATGGTTTCATTACATTCTGATATTCTTGTTCCGGAATTCCTGGACCATTGTCATCAACAAAAATTATTGCATCGTTAATTGTTTTTTTTGTAATAATTTCTACTTTTTGTCCATAAGCTAATCCATTATCTATTAGGTTCATTAGACATCTTTTAATAGCATTTAAGCGTGCGTTAATTTCTAAATTTTTTTCAAAATGAACATTGATTTGTTTACCATCATATTTTTTAATTATGGATGTAATCAAGTTATTAATATTAACTGTTTCTGTTTCTTCATTTTTTTGATTTCTAGAAAATTCTAAATATTCATTAAGCATTCTTTCCATCTCTTCAATATCGTCGCCCATTTTTTTTGCCAAATCTTGTTGTTTTAATAATGCTAGTTGTAATTTTAATCTTGTTAGTGGCGTTCTTAAATCATGACTTATTCCTGATAGCATTTCTGATCTTTGATTTAAATGAACTGAAATTCTTTTTCTCATTTTATCAAATTCGTAAGCCGCTAGTCTTATTTCTTTTGCTCCGGAAGGTCTAAATTCTTTTACAAATTCACCTTTACCAAATTTTTCGGCTGCCTTAGCTAAATTTACAATAGGACGAGTTTGGTTTTTTAAAAAGACTATGGCAATTGTGATTAAAAGAAAACCAGGTAGAGTTATCCATAGTGCAAAAATTCTTGCCGAAGATGGTGCAATTTTATGTTTAGGAAAAAATATTTGGATAATCCCATTTTTATATTTAATTCTTAGCTCTACTAGTTCTTTAAAAGATGTTGTGTCAAACCAATAAGAATTTCCAAAAACAGGTTTTAATTCACGTCTTAAGCTTCTATCAATAGGACTAAACCATCTTTCCTTTTTCTTTTCAGGCAGAAGTTCGTTATCATTTAGAGTTACAGTGAAATCAAAATTTTTGTTATATATAGCTATAATCGTTTCTCTATGTTCCGAATCCTGCTGACTTTTATAAACGTCAAGTAAAGTTTCAACTTCACCAACTAGGGATTTGGTCATTCCTGTGTTAGCTTTTATCCAAAGGCTATCAAAAAAAACTATTGTAATTATTATCTGTAGTAAAATAATTGGCGTAGCTACTATTATTAAAGATCTATAAAAAAGTCTTTTTGGTAGAATTTTTTTTATAAAATTATTCAATCCATAAAACATAACCTGATCCTCTAATAGTTTGCAAATATTTTGGATTTTTAGGTCTAGACTCAATTTTTTGTCTAAGTCTTGTAATCACAACATCTATAGTTCTTTCTTTTGAAATATTAATCATTTTTCCAATATCATCTCTAGAAAAGACTTCCCCTGGGAATTCAAGCATTTTTTCCAAAACTTTCTTTTCTTGTGGGTTAATTTTTATAGTTTTTTTATTTTTTTTAATATCTAATTTTTTTAAATTAATTAAGGCACTACCAATATAAATTTCATCTGGCAAAAGAGGTTTTTGAATTTTATTTAAGATATTTTTTATTCTTAATAAAAGCTCTCTAGGTTCGAAAGGTTTTCCTAGATAGTCATCAGCTCCCAATTCCAACCCATGAATTCTATCTCCTGTTTCACCCTTTGCGGTTAGAAGTATTATTGGCGTTTGGTTCTTCTTTTTTATTTCCTTAGTTAAAGATAGACCGCTTTCTCCAGGCATCATAATGTCTAAAATTAATATATCAAACTTTATAATCTCTAACTTTTTTTTTGCATCCAAAGCATCTACTGCCGTAGTAACTAGAAAATTATTTTCTTCGAGATATTCCTTTACTAACTCTCTTATTCTATCATCGTCATCAACTACCAATATATGGAATATATTTTTATTCATTAATAATTTTTTTTAAGACAGTTTTAAATTTAATGACCGAGTCTGAATCTGAATCTTTAAGCGCATTATAAATTCTTTTTTTTTGTTCTAAAAATACTTCTTCAAAAAGTTTTTTTCCTCTCTCGTTTAAAAATATTTGTCTTTGC
>CACLKP010000014.1 GCA_902607585.1 uncultured Pelagibacteraceae bacterium | reverse complement strand
CGAATAGGTTTCTCTATAAGCATAAAATATTTGTTCTATAAAATCCTTAATCTGATCATCTTTTAAATATAATAGGTCTCTCATAATTTGTTTTGGGTCAGTTATATTGACATATCTATCTAAGATAGATACTTTTTTGAACTGAATAAATCAATTAAGATTAAGAAATTTTTTTATGGAGACCATACCTTACGATAAAAGATCGGGTAAGATTTGGTTTGATGGCAAACCAGTAAATTGGCCCGATGTAAAAATACATGTTCTAAGCCATGGATTGCACTATGCCAGCTGTGTTTTCGAGGGCGAAAGAGTTTATGATGGGGAAATATTTAAACTCGAAGAGCATACGGAAAGATTGTTTCACTCAGCTTCGAGAATGGGTTTTAAAATTCCATACACTCTAGAATTATTAAACAAAGCTTGTAAAGAAATTATTGCAATTCAGAAAGTCAAAAATGGATATGTTAGGCCGATAGCTTGGAGGGGAAGCGAAATGATGGCAATTTCGGCTCAACAAACAAAAATTCATGTAGCTATTGCGGCATGGGAGTGGGGTTCTTATTTCGATCCCAATCTTAAACTAAAGGGAATTAAATTGGATATTTCAAAATGGAGAAGACCAGCTCCAGATACAATACCTTGGGATACTAAAGCTTCAGGTTTATATATGATTTGTACGCTCTCCAAACACGAAGCAGAAAAAAAAGGTTTTACCGATTCATTAATGCTTGATTATCAAGGCAATATAGCTGAAGCAACTGGAGCAAATGTTTTTTTTAAAAATAAATCTGGAGAGTTACATACCCCAGTTCCAGATTCTTTTTTAAACGGTATAACGAGAAGATGTGTTATTAATATTGCACAATCCAAAGGTATAAAAATTGTTGAAAGAAAAATTAAACCAGAAGAAATGACAAATTTCGTAGGATGTTTTCTAACAGGCACCGCAGCAGAAGTAACTCCCGTTTCACAAATTGATAAATATAAGTTTACAGTTTGTAATGTAATTAAAGATTTGTCGGAAAGTTATCAAGATTTAGTAAGGAAAAAGTCAGCGGCTTAGCATTTATTATTTTAGTCAATAGCGTGGTCTATTCCTTTTTTTACATAATCATACCCAGTGTAAAGTGTTAGGAAAGCTGCGATCCATAATAAAACAATACCAATCGAGTGTGCATTATAATCACCAAAAGTTATAAGTTGATTTCCGCTTTTTCCTGTTAACAAAATTGCGATTGCAAACATTTGTATAAATGTTTTATATTTTGCTAATCCACTCACAGGCATACTTACCCGAACTTTTGCCAAAAATTCCCTCAACCCAGAAATCAATATTTCTCTTATTAAAATGATTATGGCCGCGATGACCTCATAATTTATTATTGTGCCATTCATTACTAAAAGGATTAATGCAGTGGCCACAATAATTTTATCAGCGATTGGGTCCAAAAGTTCACCAAGTTTTGATTCTTCTTTATAAAGTCTAGCTAATAAGCCATCCAAAAAATCTGTAAAGCTTGCCAATAAAAATATAAAAAATGGTATCCAATCACCCAATGCTCCGGGTAAATAAAAAGTAAATATAAATATTGGAACCAAAATGATTCTGCCAATAGTCAAAATATTTGGTATTTTAAGTTTCATATTTTTTATTAGTCATGAAAAAAATCATGTATTTTTTTTGCAACAGAAGTTTCTATACCTTCTACCTTTTTTAAGTCGTCACAACTAGCCGATTCAACCGCTCTAGCAGATCCAAAATAATTTAATAAAGCTCTTTTTCTTGTTCTGCCAATACCATTTATTTGATCCAATAAAGATTTTGTTAAACTTTTCTTTCTCTTCATTCTATGGCTACTTACGGCGAATCTATGAGCCTCATCTCTTAATCTTTGAAGAAAAAACAGCAAAGGTTCTCTTTTATTTAATTTAAGACTATTGTTTTTGTGTATAAAAGTTTCATCACCCTTATTTCTGTTTTTACCTTTGGCAATAGCTATTATTGGAATATCATGGAAACCATATTCATCTAAAATTTTTCTACCAACCGAATATTGTCCTTTTCCGCCATCGATAACTACCAAATCAGGAATTATTACATCTGTTTGTTTTTTATTTTTAATAATTTTAGAAAATCTTCTTTCAAATACTTCTTTTAGCATCCCATAGTCATCTCCGCTTTTAAGTTCTTTATTTTTAATATTAAATTTCCTGTATTGTTTTTTAATAAAACCTTCTGAACTAAATGTAATTAATGCGCCAACAGAATTGGACCCCTGAATATGGCTATTATCATAAACTTCAATTATTCTTGGCGTGATATCCAATTTGAATTTATCAGCAACTTGATCAAGAAGTTTAATATTAGTTTCGGATTCAAAAATTTTTCTGGTTAAAGCCTCTTTTGCATTTTTTTCAGCCATTTTTGATAACTTTAAAGCATTACCTTTTTTGGCAATTTTTATGGATATAAATTTTTCTTCCTTTTTTTCGAGAGCAGATTTAATTAAATTTAAATCATTAATTTTTTTATTTAATAAAATTTCAGCAGGTACGTTTTTATTTTCATAAAATTGAGTAATAAATGAAGTTAGAACTTCTTCGGCAGAGTGAGATTGATCATGTGAAGGAAAATAAGATTGATTACCCCAATTTTGTTTAGATCTATAAAAGAAAACCTGGATACAACTTTTGCCTGCTTCTTGTGAAACAGAAATTACATCAGCATTATCAAGATTTGTAGAACTTATATGATGTGATGATTGAATTTGAGTTAATGATTTTATTCTGTCTCTGTGTATAGCTGCTTTTTCGTAATCCATTTTTTTACTACTTTTTTCCATTTCGAGTGATAATTTTTTTTGAATACTTTTTGATTTTCCAGAAAGAAAAGCTACCGCGTCAGACACAAGTTTGGAGTATTCAGCTTTACTTAGGTAATTTACACAAGGTGCCGAACATCTTTTAATTTGGTGCAATATACATGGTCTATCTCTATTTTTGAAAACAGAGTCATTACAAACTCTTAATAAAAATACCTTTTGTAAAATTTTTATGGTCCAATTTGCTGAACCAACTGAAGCAAATGGTCCAAAATAATAACCATTTTTATTTTTTTTCCCTCTGTGTTTTGATAACTGCGGCCAATCGCAATCCTTTTCTATAAAAATATAAGGGAAAGATTTATCGTCCCGTAGGAGTACATTAAATTTGGGTTTAAACTTTTTAATTAAATTTGCCTCCAAAAGCAAAGCCTCAGCCTCACTGTTGGTGGTTATTATTTCTAAATTTTGTGTTAAAGACAACATTCGTTCGGTCCTTATAGGTAGGTTTTTGTCTACTGCGTAACTTTTTAATCGATTTGGTAGGTTTTTAGCTTTACCTACATAAAGTACTTGATTTTTTTTATCGAGCATTCTGTATACTCCAGGACTGTTAGAAACTAATGGAATTTTCTTCCTAATTAACTCTTTTCCAAAATCAAGATTCCTCATAATCACTTCTATTTTTCAAGACTTCTACACCAACCGAATCGGCATTTTTTATAGCATCAGGTTTTTCTATTTTTATTTTTACTGAATTTATTCTTTTGTCTTCAAATATTTCTTTAAAGGAATCTTCAGCCAAACTTTCTAAAAAATTGTATTTTTTGTACTTGACTAAGTTTTCTAATTTATTTGTAATTTTTTCATAATCAACAATACTTTTTATATCCTTTTCATCAGGAACAGTATTTTGATTAACACTAACCACTATATTAAATTTTATTTTTTGTTTTTTTGTTTTTTCATGTTCATGAATTCCTATTATTTCTTGAATAATAAAATCTTTAATAAATACAGTTCTCCTAATTGAACTTTTTTTATTGTCAGGTTTTAATTCTATAATTTTAAAATTATTCTTCTTCATTTTTACTATTCCGCGATAAATTTTGACCACTATCAACAGCTACAATTTGTCCTGTGATAGAATTATTGTTGATCAAAAATTTAACGGTATCACAAATGTCTTCTAATTGGACAGACTTTTTAAGAAGTGTTGATTTTACCTGATTTCTAAAATGTCTATCCGTTTGTCTTTTGCTTTTTATTGTAGGTCCAGGAGCAATTGCATTAACTTTAATATTAGGTCCTAATCGCATAGCCATAGTTTTTGTTAAGGTCTGTAGACCACTTTTGCTAATAGTATATGACATGAAAAAAGGGGTAAGGTTAAATATTCTTTGATCAATAATATTAATTATATTGGATACTTTTTTTTTTGAAGCTTGCTTTGCAAATTGTTTGGTTAAAATTGTTGGTGCAAGAAGATTGATATTAAAATGATCGTTCCAGCTTTTGGTGGTAAAATTTGAAATATCATCTTTTTCAAATAAGGCTGCATTGTTTATAAGACAATCAATAACGCCAAGTTTCTTTTTTGCTAAGGGTACAATTTTTTCCACTTGTTTTGGATTTTTTAGATCAGCCTTGATTAAAGCTACTTTTACCCAATTTTGCTCTATGATTTTTTTTAATTCTTTAGCTTTTGATGATGACCGAAAGTAATGAAGAGCAATATTCCAACCCTTTTCAGCAAAATGTAGTGCTATTGCTTTTCCAACTCTCGTAGCTGCGCCAGTAATTAATAAATTTTTATTTTTCATCTTTTTTTTCTGGGTCGCGTTCCAGGTTTACCTTGAGTCGATCTTCCTTTAGGATAAATTTTATTCTGGAGTTTAGATTGTCTTATTTTTGGATTAATTCCTATCTCTAATTCGTTTGCTTCTAATTTTCTTATTTCATCCCTAATTTTTGCTGCCTCCTCGAACTCTAGATTTTCTGCAGCTTCTTTCATTTTATTCTTAAGAGATTTTAGGTGTTTTTTTAAATTATGGCCTATAGATGCATCAGTGTTAATTTTTGTATAATCTCTTTCATAAATACTTTCTAAAATATCTGTTATTTCTTTTTTAATTGATGTTGCGCTGATATTGTTTTTTTTATTGTACGTTAACTGCAGTTTTCTCCTTCTATCTGTTTCTTCAATTGCTTTTGCAATACTTTTAGTTTTTTTGTCTGCATACAGGATTGCTTTTCCCTCGATATTTCTTGCTGCTCTTCCTATTGTTTGAATTAAAGATCTTTCAGATCTTAGAAAACCTTCTTTGTCTGCATCTAGGATAGCAACCAAAGCACATTCAGGAATATCTAATCCTTCTCTTAATAGGTTAATACCTACCAAAACATCAAAAACTCCCATTCTTAAATCTCTCATGATTTCAATTCGTTCTAAGGTATCTATATCAGAATGCATGTATCTAACTTTTACTCCATTCTCATGTAAGTATTCCGTTAAATCTTCGGCCATTTTTTTAGTCAGAGTTGTTACTAGCGATCTATAATTTTTTTTAGCAACTTCTTTACATTCAGCCAAAAGATCATCCACTTGATTTTTTGCAGGCCTAATTTGAACTTTGGGATCACATAAACCAGTAGGTCTAATTACTTGATCAACAAATTTTCCAGAAGTTTGTTGAAGTTCCCAAGGGCCAGGGGTGGCAGAAACAAATACTGTTTGTGTTCTCATTGCGTCCCATTCTTGAAATTTAAGAGGTCTATTATCCATACATGATGGTAATCGAAAACCATATTCAGATAGAGTTTTCTTTCTTGTGTGGTCTCCTTTGTACATTCCATTTAGTTGTGGGACAGTTACATGACTTTCGTCTACAAAAACTAAAGTATTATCAGGAAAATATTCAAATAGTGTAGGAGGTGGCTCTCCGGGTTTTCTTCCAGTCAAAAATCTGGAATAATTTTCTATTCCTGCACAGGTACCTGTTGCTTCGATCATTTCTAAATCAAAACGAGTTCTTTCTTCTAATCTTTGTGCTTCCAAAAGCTTATTTTCTGATTTGTGTTTTTCTAATGTTATTTCTAATTCTTTTTTAATTTCTTTAATTGCCTGTTCTATAGTAGGCCTTGGTGTTATATAGTGACTATTGGCGTACAGTTTGACCAAATTTAAATCATTTGTTTTACTTCCAGTAAGAGGATCAAACTCTGCTATATTTTCTATTTTATTTCCAAGAAGAGAAATTCTCCAAGCTCTGTCTTCTAAATGAGATGGAAAAATTTCTAAATTATCTCCCCTAACTCTAAACGTGCCACGGTGAAAATTTTGATCATTTCTTTTGTACTGAAGATTAACCAAAGTTTTTATTATTTGTTCGCGGTTATGTTCATGATTTTTTTTAATTCCCAAAGTCATTTTGCTGTAAGATTCAACTGAACCCAACCCATAAATGCAAGAAACGCTTGCAACTATAATTACATCGTCTCTTTCAAGTAATGATCGAGTCGCCGAATGCCGCATTCTATCTATCTGTTCATTAATTGAAGCCTCTTTTTCTATGTAAGTATCGGATCTTGGTACATAAGCTTCTGGAGTGTAATAATCATAGTATGATACAAAATATTCTACAGCATTATTAGGAAAGAAAGTTTTCATCTCCCCATATAATTGAGCAGCTAACGTTTTATTTGGGGCAAGAATTAAAGCTGGTCTATTTAATGCTTCAATTATTTTTGCCATTGAAAATGTTTTGCCTGAACCGGTTACTCCCAATAGTACTTGGTCATTTTTTTTACCCTTTATTCCTGAAATTAACTTTTTTATGGCTTCAGGCTGGTCACCCGCAGGTTTAAAATTAGAAACAGTAGATAGTTTTATTCCACCTTCTAATTTTTTTCCAAATAAAAAGTCTTTATCAATTGGATCGAGAGACTTTTCTTGATATGTATTTTGCATAACAATTAATAATTTTTATATATAATAAAATTAATGAGCATAGTTTCCAACTCTTTAAAAAGAATTAAACCATCACCTACAATAACGGTGACACAAAAGGCTATTGAATTAAAGGCCGCAGGTAAGGACGTGATTGGTTTAAGCATGGGTGAGCCAGATTTCGATACACCTGATAATATTAAAAGAGCTGCAATAGATGCCATTAATAGAGGTGAAACAAAGTACACTTCTGTGGATGGAACTCCAGCTTTAAAAACAGCAATAGTAGGCAAATTTAAAAGAGAAAATAATTTAGATTATTCTCTAGAACAAATATCCGTAGGTACGGGTGGAAAACAAATAATTTTTAATGCTATTTTAGCAACAGTAAATCCTGGCGATGAAGTTATTATTCCAGCGCCACACTGGGTTTCATATCCAGATATAGTTCTTTTGGCCGGAGGAACTCCAAAAATAGTTAAATGTTCAGATAAAAATAATTTTAAAATTACCCCTGATGAGTTAGGAAAAAGTATTACTGATAAGACTAAATGGATAATAATAAATTCTCCATCAAATCCGACTGGCTCCTGTTATACACAGAAAGAACTTGAAGCTTTAGGAGAAGTGTTAAAAAAAAAAGAAAATGTGTTTATTTTAAGTGATGATATTTATGAGCATCTTACATATGACGACTTTGAATTTTTTACAATTGCACAAATTAAAGAACTAAAAGATAGAACTCTTACAATGAATGGCGTCAGCAAATCATATGCCATGACTGGTTGGAGGATAGGATATGGAGCTGGACCAAAGGATATAATCAAAGCTATGGCTAAATTACAATCTCAATCGACGACAAACCCCTCTTCAATAAGTCAAGCAGCAGCGGTTGAAGCATTAAACGGCACTCAAGATTTTATCAAAATCAGATCTGAGTCGTTTAAAGAAAGAAGAGACTTCGTAGTAAAAAATTTAAACAACATTAAAGGATTAAGTTGTTTAAAACCGAACGGTGCATTTTATGTGTTTCCGAACTGCCAAAAATTTCTAGGACCAAAAACAAAATTAAAAACAGATAAAGATTTTGTTGAAAAATTGCTCGAGGAATATTTAGTAGCGACGGTTCAAGGGTCAGCCTTTGGGTTAGATGGATATTTTAGAATTTCATACGCTACATCTATGGATAATCTTAAAAAAGCTTTAGAAAGAATAAAATCTTTCTGTGAAAGTTTAAGTTAAATTAATTTTTTGAAGACAAAAATTTTTCAGCCTCAAGAGCCGACATACAGCCCATACCAGCAGCCGTTACAGCCTGTCTAAAAACTTTGTCTTTTACGTCTCCAGCAGCAAAAACACCTGGCTTGTTTGTTTGAGTAGAATCTGGTTTTGTAATTAGATATCCCTCTTTATCCATGTCCAATTGACCTTTAAATAAAGATGTTGCTGGATCATGTCCTATGGCAATAAATAGTCCATGAACATTAAGTTGAGTAGATTTATTTGTTTTGACATTTTTGATTTTAATTCCAGTTACACTTTTTGGTTTTTCGTTTCCTAAGACTTCTTCTAGTACAGAATCCCAAATAATTTCGATTTTTTTATTTTCTTTTAATTTTTTTTGCAACATTTTTTCTGCTCGCAATTCATTTCTTCTATGAATAAGTTTAACTTTGGTTGCAAATTTGGTTAAAAAAATTGCTTCTTCTACAGCAGCATTTCCTCCACCTATAACAGCAACTTCCTTGTCTTTAAAAAAGAAACCATCGCATGTGGCGCATCCAGAAACACCAAATCCTCTAAACTCTTGTTCAGATTTTAAATTTAACCATCTTGCTTGAGCTCCAGTTGAAATTATTATTGAATCGGCAGTATACTCTTGTCCACTATCACCTATAGCTTTAAATGGTCTTTTACTTAAATCTACTTTTTTAATGTGATCTGTAATCATGTTTGTTCCAACTGCTTTAGCTTGGTCTTTCATTTGATCCATTAACCATGGACCTTGGATGACGTCAGAATAACCTGGGTAATTTTGAACGTCTGTTGTTGTTGTCATTTGTCCTCCAGGTTCTGCGCCATGTACCAAAATAGGTTGAAGCATTGCCCTTGCTGCATAAATTGCAGCAGTGTAACCAGCTGGACCAGATCCT
Organism: uncultured Pelagibacteraceae bacterium; assembly: GCA_902607585.1. Classification (GTDB taxonomy): domain Bacteria; phylum Pseudomonadota; class Alphaproteobacteria; order Pelagibacterales; family Pelagibacteraceae; genus AG-414-E02. Next base: position 9,109 of record CACLKP010000014.1, on the reverse strand, counting down.
AAAATTAATACTTTAGAATGTTTTTTTGAATTATCTTTCATATTCATGGCACATATGGGTACTTTTAATTAAATTTAAAGCTTTCAACTTATTTTTAAGTTTATTCAAAAGTGTCGTTGGATTGTTGGTTAACTCTAACAAAAGTTGTACACTTACTAAGCTGCTTTAGAGATGGAGCTCCTACATAAGTACAACTACTTCTAAGTCCACCTAATATATTTAAAACGGTATCTTTTATTTTACCACGATATTTTAATTGAACTTTTTTTCCTTCACTACTTCGATAATCAGCAAGACCACCATAGTATTTATCAATTGCTGTATTAGAGCTCGATCCATAAAATTCGATAAATTGTGATCCATTTTTTTTTATTTTTTTCCCGCCACCTTCTTCATGGCCTGCAAACATACCACCTAACATTACAAAATCTCCTCCTGCTCCAAATGCTTTTGCTACATCACCAGGGCAGGTGCAACCACCGTCAGCTATTATATGAGCACCCAACCCATGTGCTGCATCAGCACATTCAATAACTGCGCTTAGTTGAGGGTAACCAACTCCTGTTTGAATACGTGTTGTACAAACACTTCCTGGACCTATACCTACTTTAACGATATCGGCCCCATTCATAACTAATTCTTGAGTCATATCTGCAGTAACTACATTTCCTGCAATTATAGTTTTGGTTGGATATTTTTCTCTAACAGAATTAACAAATTTGCTAAAATGATCCGAATATCCATTAGCTATATCAATACATATAAATTCAAAAAAACTATATTCTTTTAGAATTGCATTAAGTCTTTTGTAATCCTCATTGCTTGTTCCTGTGCTAAGCATTAGATGAGAGTGAATTGCTTTTATTCCTGAGTTGCGTTTAATTATTTTAATGTCATGTTGTTTAGTTAAACATGTCATTATTTCAAATTTAGCTAAATTTTTTGCAACCTCTATTTCTCCAACACCATCCATATTGGCAGCTATAACGGGAATACCTGACCACTGGTGATTACTATATTTAAATTTGTAGGTACGTTTAAGCTCTACGTCTTTGCGACTCGATAGTGTACTGCGCTTAGGCCGAAAGAGTACATCGGCGTAATCCAGCTTGATATCTTCTTCAATGCGCATATTTCCATAGAGGATGTATAAAGGTTTATGATTTTAAATAAAAGCTATTTATTATATGTGGATAAATAAAATATAGAAATATATATAAGTATCTATGGAAAAGCTAAAAGCTTTACTTTTAACTCAGGGAATGCATGGGATGATCAGTCAAGTAGAGGGAATGGCCAAAGCCCTAAACGCTGATTTTAGTCACAAAATTATAAGATTAAATTTTCCATGGAATTTAATACCTCCCAAATTTACACCCACTTCAGAGTTAATTTTAAAAGATAGAACTTATATAACCGAAGAAGAAACACCTGATTTAGTAATTTCTTGTGGAAGAAAAAGTGTTGTGCCATCTATTCTTCTTAGGAAAAAAAATCCAAAAATTTTCACAATTCATATACAAGATCCAAAAGTAAGTTTAAAAAATTTTGATATAATTATTGCTCCGGAACATGATAATTTAAAAGGAGATAATGTCTATAGTTCCAAGGGAGCAATTCATTATATAACTGAAACAGAAATAGAGAAAGCAAAGCCATACTTAATAAAAAAAATTAACAGTCAGAAAGTAGTTTCATTAATTTTAGGTGGACCAAACAAATATTATAGTTTTGATGAAGCTCAATTAATTCAAATTTTTGATAAAATAAAATCTAATTTTGTTTCTAAAGACTATAAAGTAATTGTAATTCCATCAATGCGAACTCCTAAGGCAAGCATTGAATTAGCAAAAAAGGAAATGGGTTCATGTGGACATGTTGTAAACTCTGTGGACAAACAAGCTTATTTATCTGCTTATGCGCTTGCAAATTATGTAGTGGTAACATGTGACTCTACTTCAATGATCTCTGAAGCGGCAATTTCTGGTAAACCCATATTTATTGCTCACATGAATGCAAAAAGAAATAATTATAGATTTGAAAGATTTTTTGATCTATTTAAAAAAATGGGAATTACTAGAGATTTAGGTGAAAAAATTGAAACCTGGTCATATAATAAACATAATGAAGCAGAAAGAATAGCGACATTAATTAATAATAAAATAAAAAATTAAAAATATGGAATTTTTGAATTCATTAAAAAAAAGATTGAAACATTACAGTTCTCCATTTGATCATTGGGAATTAAACGAACCATTGACAGAAGAAGCTATCGAAGAAATTTGCAAAACAGAGATTATTGATCTCACTAAAATGAATATTAATTATGATGGAACTAGAGCTATTGATGGTGGGGAAGGTAAATTTAGAGAAGGAATATCAGATGGAGGAAAGGCAATAAAGTTTAGATGTTTCGTTGGCAAAGAGAATTCAAAAGATTTTCCAAATCTAAGCAAGTTAATAGAAGAACTAAGATCTAAAGATACATATGGATATATCAGCGAGTTAATAAAAAAAAATCTTTACAATTCCTATGTTAGAGTTGAAGTTATTTGTGATCGAGAAGGGTTTTGGTTAAAACCTCATTGTGATATTAAAGAAAAATTAATCTCAGGTCTTATATTCGCAAATCCATTTAATGAATCAGAAAATTTGGGAACAGATTTGTATGATGAAAAGTTAAATAAAGTAAAAACAGTTCCTTACAAAAATAATTACGGATATTTTTTTACAAGTGGACCAAATACATGGCATGGAATGGAAAAGAAAGAAATAGTTAAAGAAAGACGTTGTTTACAAGTAAATTACGTTACTTTTCCTACTGACTGGAAAGTAAAGTAATTTCAATTATTAATGCAGTTTTCGCAATTAAATATCTTGGAGAGAAGTTACCATTATTTTTTTTGTTTTAAGGGATTTAATTCCTTCTATACAAGCATAAGCAGTAGACATATTTGTACAATAAGGGACTTTATTAATTAATGTGGCTCTTCTTAAGGATGTTGAATCTTGAATACGAGAGGCACCCTTTCCACCACCAGTATTGATTACCAACGCAATTTTTTTAGCATTTAGTATATCAACAATATGAGGAGAGCCTTCGCTCACTTTATTTACTTTTCTACATTTAATGCCGTTTTTTTTTATTATATTTGCTGTACCTGGTGTCCCACACAATGAAAAATTTAATTCAACTAGTTTTTTTGCTAAATTTATACCTTCGTTTTTATGTTTATCTTTTAAAGAAATAAAAGCTAATCCTTTTGTAGGCAGTGAATTTCCAGCAGCAATTTGACTTTTACTAAACGCAAGACCAAAATCTTTATCAAATCCCATTACTTCTCCTGTGGATTTCATTTCAGGACCTAGCAATACGTCAACACTTGGAAATTTATTAAATGGAAACACAGCCTCTTTTACAGCAAACATATTCTTGTTTTTATTTGTTAAATTAAATTTTGATAATTTTTCACCAACCATTACTCTTGAAGCAATTTTTGCTAAAGGAATTCCTTTGGCTTTTGAAACAAACGGAACAGTTCTACTTGCTCTTGGGTTCACTTCAATTATGTAAATTTCATCATTTTTGATTGCATATTGTACATTCATAAATCCTTTTACTTTTAGTGCCAATGCTAATTTTTTTGTTTGGTTTTTAATTTCACTTATTAATTTTTCTTTAATAGCAACTGGAGGCAGGCAGCATGCCGAGTCACCTGAGTGAACACCTGCTTCTTCAATGTGTTGCATTATTCCAGCAACAAATACTTCTTTTCCATCTGAAATAGCATCAACATCAACTTCCATAGCATTATTAATAAATTTATCTAATAATATCGGGTTATTTTCTGCAGCTTTAAAAGCTTCTTCTACAAAATTTTTTAATTGATTTTTTTCATGAACTATTTCCATTGCTCTACCACCCAAAACATAAGACGGTCTAACAACCAAAGGTAAACCAATTTTATTAGCAATTTTGATCGCTTCATTATAAGATTTTGCAATTCCGCTGTCCGCTTGTTTTAATTTTAATTTAATCAAAAGTTTTCTAAATCTGTCTCTATCTTCTGCAAGATCAATTGAAGAATATTGGGTTCCTAAAATAGGCAATGAATTTTCATGAAGAAATTTTGCTAATTTAATGGGAGTTTGCCCACCAAATTGAGCAATTATACCTAGCAAATTGCCTTTAGATTTTTCTTTTAAAATTATGTTGTGAACATATTCTTCAATCAAAGGCTCAAAGTATAATCTGTCACTAGTATCATAATCAGTAGAAACGGTTTCAGGATTACAATTTATCATTATCGTTTCATATCTCGCTTCCTTTAGAGAAAAACTTGCTTGGCAGCAGCAGTAATCAAACTCTATGCCTTGACCAATTCTATTAGGTCCGCCACCTAAAATAATTACTTTCTTTTTAGATGATGGATCTGCTTCACATTCCGTGTTAAGCATCAAATTTCTTTGATATGTCGAGTACATATAAGGTGTAAAAGACTTAAATTCAGCCGCACAAGTATCTACTTTTTTGAACACTGGCAAAATATTTAAAGCTAATCTTTTTCTTCTAACAATTTTTTCTTTTAAACCAGATAATTGAGATAATTTTTTATCTGAAAATCCTATTGATTTAATTCTATTAAATTCATTAAAGTTTTTAGGTAAACCTCTTTTTAAGATGTTATTTTCAGTATCTACAATTTCTTTAATTTGTTCTAAAAACCAAGGATCTATCTTTGATAATTTGTAAATTTTACTAATTTTAATTTTTTTACGTATAGCTTCAGCAATTAGTAAAATCTTATTTGGAATATTTATCTTTAATTTCTTTTCAATTTCCTTTTTGCTTAAATAAAAAATTCTATCTAATCCTGAAAAACCAACTTCTAGTGACACCAAGGCTTTTTGGAGAGATTCTTTAAAGTTTCTTCCAATTGCCATTGCTTCCCCAACTGACTTCATCGAAGTTCCTAATATTGCTGGAGTAGTAGAAAATTTTTCAAAAGTAAATCTTGGAACTTTAGTAACTACATAATCTATTGTTGGCTCAAAGGATGCGGGAGTTATTTTTGTAATTTCATTCTTTAACTCATCAAGTGTGTAGCCTATAGCTAGTTTTGCCGCCACTTTTGCTATTGGAAAACCAGTTGCTTTAGACGCAAGTGCTGATGACCTAGATACTCTAGGATTCATTTCTATTATTACCATTCTTCCATTTTTTGGATTTATGGCAAACTGAACATTGGACCCACCAGTTTCAACTCCAATTTTTCTAAGACATGCTATCGAAGCATTTCTCATAATTTGATACTCTTTATCTGTTAAAGTTAAGGCGGGTGCTATTGTAATAGAATCTCCCGTATGAATTCCCATGGGGTCCACATTTTCTATTGAACATATAATGATGCAGTTGTCATTTTTGTCTCTTACAACCTCCATTTCAAATTCTTTCCAACCTTCTAGACATTCTTCTACCAAAACTTGAGTTACAGGTGATGCATCTAAACCTTCTTTTGTGATTTTGAAAAATTCCTTTTTGCTTTTAGCAATACCGCTTCCAAGACCCCCAAGTGTAAAAGCTGGTCTAATAATTACAGGCAATCCTATTTTTTTTAAACATTTTTTTGCTTGTTTTAAATTATTAATTATTTCTGATTTTGGCAGGTCCAAACCAATATCGTACATGTTTTTTCTAAATTTTTTTCTATCTTCTGCATTTGAAATTGCTTTAGAATTTGCCCCAATTAGTTCAACTTTATATTTTTTTAGGAGTCCATTTTTTTCAGCTTCTATTGCTAAATTTAATGCAGTTTGTCCCCCCATAGTTGGTAAAATTGCGTCAGGCTTTTCCTTTATTAGTATTTTTTCTAAAAATTCTATTGTGATTGGTTCAATGTAAGTTTTATCTGCAACTCCTGGATCTGTCATAATAGTTGCGGGGTTTGAATTTATTAAAACCACTTTATAACCTTCATCTTTCAATGCTTTACATGCTTGAGTACCTGAGTAGTCAAACTCACAAGCTTGGCCAATAATTATTGGACCTGCTCCCACTACTAAAATTTTTTTAAGATCTTTTCTTTTTGGCATTTTTTTTTATATTGTTAATAAATTCTTGAAATAGGTAAACGCTATCTTGCGGACCAGGATTTGACTCTGGATGATATTGAACTGAAAAAACAGGTTTATTTTTTAATCTAATTCCTTCAATGCAGTTATCAAATAATGATTTATGAGTTATCCCGACATTTTTAGGTAAACTTTCTTTAACAATTTCAAAACCATGATTTTGAGATGTAATTTCTACATTATTATTAATTAAATTTTTGACAGGATGATTAGCGCCTCTATGCCCAAGTTTCATTTTTTTTGTTTTTGCGCCAAGTGCCAAAGCAAGTATTTGATGACCAAGACAAATACCAAAAATAGGCATTTCTTTTTTAATTAAAGTTTTAATAATTTCAATTGCATATCTTCCTGTCGCGGCTGGATCACCAGGTCCGTTAGACAAAAATACACCATCTGGCTTCATTTTTAATATTTTTTCTGCACTTGTTTTACAAGAAACTATATTGACCTCACATTTAAAATCAGAAAAATATCTTAAAATATTTTTTTTTATTCCATAGTCAATTGCTACAATCTTAAATGATTTAGTTTTATTTTTTAAAAACCGACTTTCTTTTTTCCAGGTTTTAAATCCTGACCATTTATAATTTTTTTTAGTTGTAACCTTTTCTGCTAAATCTAAATTTTTTAAACCATGCCATTTATTTGATAAATTTTTTAATTTATTAATATTAAATTCCCCTTTTTTAGAATAAGAAATAGTCCCCTTAGGCGCACCTTTGTCTCTTATAAAGTTTGTTAAACTTCTAGTATCAAGACCAGTAATACCTACGATTTTATTTTTTTTTAACCAATTATCTAAATGTTTCAAAGCCCTATAGTTTGATGGATTTGAAATTTCAGAATTAAAAATTACACCTCTAGTCCAGATTTTGTCAGATTCATGATCATCTTTATTTGTTCCAACATTTCCAATATGCGGAAATGTAAAATTAATTATTTGTCCAGCATAAGAAGGATCCGATATTATTTCCTGATAACCTGTTATAGAAGTGTTGAAACAAACTTCTCCAGTTGTTGTACTTTCAAATCCAAATCCATGGCCTTTGAAAAAACTGCCATCTTCTAAAACTAGAACCCCGGTGGGATTAATCTTTTTCAGATTATCTTGCGAATTATGAATTAAATTTGCTTTTACTACCAAATACAACTCATGAGTTAAAGGCTTTTACAATAAAACATGATTTCGCGCAACATATGAAAAACATTTTATCTCGTCAAGATGGAATTTTTTTCTTTTGAAGAAGTTTAATGAGTACAGTAAATTGATATTTTTATAATTCATGTCATTACGAGAAAAAATAAGCGCACAGTTAAATTCTGCACTAAAAAGTAAAAATAAAACCTTAGTTACTACTTTACGTTTAGTTTTAGCAGCTATTAAAGAAAGAGATATTGCTAATAGAACTAGCAAAAAAAAGGAAGTTGTAAACGATGTAGAAGTTATAAAAGTTTTAAGAAAAATGACTAAGCAAAGGCAAGATTCTATGGATTTGTACAAAAAAGGAGGAAGACAGGAATTGTGTGAGGCAGAAGAAGCAGAAATCAAAATAATAGATTCTTTTTTGCCAAAACAGCTTAATGAAGACGAAACAAAAAAAATTTGTAAAGAAATAATAGAATCATTGGGAGCTTCAAGCATTAAAGATATGGGAAAAATTATGGGATCGTTAAAACAAAAATATTCTGATTCGATTGATTTTTCCAAAGCAAATACAATAATTAAAGGTTTATTAAGCCAATGAAATATCCCAAAGAATATCTTGATGAAATTAAATTGAGGTTAAAAGTATCTCAGGTTGTTGGCAAGTCAGTAAAATTAAAAAAACGTGGTAAAGAATTTATTGGTCTGTCACCTTTTTCAAATGAAAAAACGCCTTCATTTACCATTAATGATGAAAAAGGTTTTTATCACTGTTTCAGTTCGGCGGAACATGGAAATATTTTTGATTTTTTAATGAAAACAAAGAGTTATAAATTTGGAGAAGCAGTAAGAGCACTTGCGTCTGAAGCAGGAATGCAGCCATATAGATTTACTAAGCAGGATGAAGAAAAACAAAATAGATGGAAGATTTATAATTCAATTTTAGAAAAATATGTAAATTTCTGCCACGAAGGGTTAATTGTAGGAAAATATCCTGAAGTTTTTGAATATTTAAACAAAAGAAAAATATCTAAAGAAGAAATTGTTTTTTTCAAAATCGGATACGCTCCAGCAAAAAATGATTTTTATGAACAACTCAGAAAAGAATTTGATGAGAAACAAATTAGTTCTTCTGGGATATATTATTTTGATGAAAACAAAAAAAAATATTTGGATAGATTTAAAAGCAGAATTATTTTTCCAGTTAAGAGTTTAAACGGCTCTATCCTTGCTATGGGTGGGAGAACCCTTTCAAAAACAACTTTTGCTAAATATATCAATTCTCCCGAAACCGAATTTTATAAAAAAGGAAATAATTTATATAACATTAATACAGTCAAAGAATATAGAAATAATAGCGATGAGGTTTTTATAGTTGAAGGTTATATGGATGTTATAAATTTACATAAGTTTGGTATTCTAAATGTTGTTGCTAATTTAGGAACTGCAATGACAGAAAAACAAATAGATTTAATTTGGAGGTTTTTTAAAAAACCAATTATTTGTCTAGATGGAGATGTTAGTGGACAAAAAGCAGCGGTAAGAGCGGCAGAAAGATTATTTCCATTAATGAAACCGGACTTTAATATTTATTTTTTGACTTTGTCTGACAATTTAGATCCAGATGCCTACATAAATCAAAAAGGAAAAGAATCTTTTATAAAATTTTCCGAAAGCAAAACAGAAATCCAAAACTTTATCTGGGATTCATATTATAAAGATGTAGATAAAAATAATCCTCATTCACTTACGATATTTGAAAAAAAAATTAAAACGCTTTGTAATAATGTTCAAGATAAAACACTAGCTAAATATTTTCTTGATAATTTTATA
>CACLKP010000013.1 GCA_902607585.1 uncultured Pelagibacteraceae bacterium | reverse complement strand
ATGCTTTTTGTCGGTCAAGGAACCACTTTTCAAATTTGGGAACCAAAACTTTTTGAAAAATTCAAAGTACAAGCTAGGAAAAAAGCTAATTTGAATAGGGCAAATTTACAATGGGAAACACAATTTAAAAAGGAGGGGAAATGACAATAAATATAAAAGGTCCAGAATTAAAAGAGCTTAAACCAAGAATTTTAGTTTTAGGTGTGGGTGGAGCAGGAGGAAATGCTCTTAACGGCATGATAGATTCCGGAATGGAAGGCGTGGAGTTTGTTGCAGTAAATACTGATGCACAAGATTTAATAAGCAATAAAGCTAGCGGAAAGATTCAACTAGGAGCAAATTTAACCAAAGGCTTAGGTGCGGGGGCTAAACATGAGATTGGTCAAGCCGCAGCCGAAGAGTCATTGAATGATATTATTGATTACATTAAAGGCAGCAACATGGTTTTTATCACTGCTGGTATGGGCGGCGGAACAGGCACAGGAGCCTCACATGTTATTGCAAGAGCAGCAAAAGAATTAAATATTCTTACAGTTGGGGTAGTAACTCTTCCTTTTTCTATGGAGGGTCCAAAAAAAGCGAGAATAGCTCATCAAGGTTTAGAAGAACTAAAAAAACATTTAGATGCTAACATAGTTGTTCCAAATCAAAACTTATTTAAAATTGTTACTGAGAAAACAACTTTCAAACATTCATTTGGGTTAGCAAATAATGTGCTAAAGCTTGGAGTTCAAAGTATTACTGATTTAATGGTAAAACCCGGTTTAGTCAATTTAGATTTTGCTGATGTTGAGACCGTCATGAAGGGCATGGGTAAAGCAATGATGGGAACCGGTGAAGCTGAAGGAGAAAAAAGAGCAGAAGAAGCTACCCAAGCAGCATTATTAAATCCTTTAATTGACGAATATTCTTTAAAAGGTGCAAAAGGACTTTTGGTTAATATTACAGGTGGAACTGATCTAACTTTATTTGAAGTAGAAGAAGCTGTTAACAAAATTAGGGCAGAAGTAGATCCTGAAGCCGAGTTAATATTTGGTGCAATTGAAGATGAAAAATTAAATGGGAAAATTAGAGTTTCTATTGTTGCTACATCTTTAGATGGACAAGAACCAGAAACAAAACCTGTTATTAGTATGGTTCATAGATTGCATAATAGAAATACAGGTTATAGTGATGGTTTTACAAATACACTAGCAGGCAACCAAACAGCAATAAAAGCAACTGAAGGAGCAACAGCTTTAAATTTAGATAATGTTATTGATGAAAATAAGATTATTCAACAAAGATCAGAGCTAGAAGAAATTAAAAAAGAGCCAGCAATTGATGCTGCTTTTGAAAATATTTCAATGGAGAATGCTGCCTATCTCCAAAATACGGAAAATGTATTCGACAATCAAGATTCTGAAATAAATGAAAATATGGGTACATTTGAAGTTGATAGTATTGAGCTAACGACTCCAGAGCTTTTTTCAAATGATGAAAAAGACAACTCTTTTAATCAGGAAATTAATCAGGACAAAGAACCATTAATTTTTGAAAATTCAGAATCTGAGGAAAAAATCGAAGCTAAAGAGCCAGAAATGTTCGAGGAACATAACTTGGAGGAAGACTTTGAAATACCAGCTTTTTTACGAAGACAAAAAAATTAAATGGAAGATAGTAGAGAAATTTATGAATGCCACCATGTCACTGGAAAAAACGATACATTATCCAGTGATGCTCAATCAAGTATTAAGCATTATATCCCCCCAACATGGTGGCACGTTTATTGATTGTACTTTTGGTGGGGGAGGATATTCTCAGGCAATATTAAAATTTCCTGGAACAAAAGTTCTTGCTATTGATAGAGATAAATTAACCCAGAGTTCCGCAAATCTTTTAGTAAAAAGATTTCCAAAACGATTTGATTTTTTTCAAGAAAAATTTAGCAATCTAGATAAAATTGTTCAACAAAACCTAAATCCTCGAGCAATAATATTTGACTTAGGACTCTCATCTTTTCAATTGCTTGATAGTGAAAGGGGTTTTTCTTTTGAGTCAAAAAATTTTTTAAATATGGAAATGGGAATAAATGAACACTCTGCTTATAATGTTATAAATACTTTAGATAAAGAATATTTGGGGAATATAATAAAAATTTTAGGTGAAGAAAGAGATGGCAAAATAATTGCAAACAAAATTGATAAATATAGACGTAAAAAACCCATAAAAACTTCACAAGAACTTGCTTCTATAATAAATGATGCAAAGAAAAATTATAATAATTATAAAAGGAATCCTGCTACAAAAACATTTCAAGCCATAAGAATATTTGTTAATCAAGAATTAACAGAGTTAATTTTAGGATTAATTAAGGCAGCAAAACTTCTTTCAAATGGAGGAGTATTAATTGTTATTAGCTTTCATTCTTTAGAAGATAGAATAGTGAAAAGCTTTTTTAATCTTTATTCAAATTTAAGAAAAAATCCATCGAGATATTTACCAATGAAAGAAAACAAAACTAGCTTATTTAAATTAATTTCAAAAAATCCTCTTGTGGCAGATGTAAAAGAAATTAAGAAAAATATTCGTTCGCGATCTGCAAAACTTAGATATGCAATCAGAAACAACAATTCCTTTTTTTATCCTGATGAATTTAAGAACAAATTTTTAAATTATTTTAAATTAGAAAGTGGTAAAATATGATAAATCAAGATAAATGGATTAGTTCTCTTCCTAAGACAAACATAAACTTTGATGAAAAAATGATTCAAGTAGATCATCATAGATGGAAAAACACTATTTCCAAAAACAACACATCTAATACTGTAAAAAAATACTCCTTCAATACTGTAAAAAAATACTCCTTAATGGCAATTTTATTTGTTTCTGGGTTATTATTTGTATCTGCGGTAAAAAATGAAACAAGAAATTTAGAAAAGAAAATTAATAATTTAACAGCATCCAAAAATGTAATTAAATTTAATTTAGATCAAGCAATTTTAGATAATGAAGTAATTACTTCTCCAGAAAATATAACGAGACTAGCAAAAGAATATTTAAATACTGATTTTATATCTTATAAAAAATCTCAAATAAAGCATTTAGATGAGCATGCAGAGTCTTTTGCTAAGAATGAGTATACAGAGATTTTTACTAAGTCAGAGAAGAAAAATAAAAATTTAGGAGATAGTATAAAATTGGGGATTGTAAAAAAAATTGAAAAAAAGAAGACGGAAATAAGAAAACTTCAAGAACTTTACTCTAACCCTAAATCGATACCGGATGAAGTAAAAACACAAGTTGCAACAAAAATTGAGGAAAAAAAAAGTGAATTAAAAAACCTTTATTCTTCACCTAAAGAAACAATTACTTTAAAAAAAGTTCAAAAATGGGCAGCCGTCCAAGTAGTTAAGGCCTTTTTAGGTATGCCTTTTATACCTGGAAAATAGTTTTAATGAAAAAAAACAAGAATAAAAAGAGTTTTTATTTTGAAGATTATACTGAGTCAGAAATAATTCATAACAATAAAAATTTTAATATTGTAAAAATTTCACTAAATAGAGTTACTTTTTTATCTTTTATATTTTTTAGCTTAATACTTATTTTTAGCATTAAAATTATTTATTTGTCTTTATCACCAGAAAAAAATTTTTATAGTAATAATATAAAAAAAAATTCTGTAAAAGAAAGAAGAGATATTGTGGATAAAAATGGTTCAATTTTGGCAACAAATGTAAATCTTTATGATGTGGGTGTAAGACCAAAATTACTAAAAAAAAAAGAAAAAAAAAATTTACTAATTAAGTTGGGTATTTTACTTCCCGAATTAGATTTAAAAAAAATTAATTATAGATTAAATAACGACGAGTTTTTTTGGCTTGAAAAAAGATTAACCCCAAAAAAGAAAGATCAACTTTGGCTGATAGGCAGTAAAGCTCTTGTCTTTGAACCAAAACCATCTAGAATTTATCCACAAAAAAACCTTTTCAGTCATATTTTGGGTCAGACTGATGATGCAAATAGTGGTATTTCGGGTGTAGAAAAATTTTTTGACAAGGATTTAAATAATAAAGAAAAAATTAAAACTCCTTTAAGCTTAACTTTAGATTCAAATTTACAGCATTTAATTAGGGAAGAATTAATTAATGCTCAATCAGATTTTCATAATATTGGTAGTGCTGCAATTTTAATGGATGTTCAGAATGGTGAAATACTATCCTTAATTTCCTTGCCCGATTATGATTTAAATAAGCGGATCTCAATTAGCGATGATATTTACATAAATAAAATTACTCTAGGAGTATATGAATTGGGATCAGTATTCAAAACTTTTACCATTGCTGCTGGGTTAGAAACTAAAGTAATAAATCCAAATACAATATTTAAAAATTTAGAAAATAGCTTAACTTGTGATAAATATATAATAAGCGAACATGATAAATTGCCAGAAAATTTAAATACTGAACAAATTTTAATTCGATCATCTAATATCGGCGCAGTTCGTATAGCTCAAAAAATTGGCATTGAAAAGTATAAGAATTTTTTAAATTCTTTAGGTCTTCTTAACAGAGTTGATTTTGATTTGGCAGAAATTGGAACTCCACTCTCATTTAAATGGGGAAAATGTAAGCTTGCTACCGCATCATACGGACACGGTATTACAACAACACCTCTCCAGCTGGCCAGAGCATACGCTATTTTAGCTAATGGAGGATATAAAATTGAACCATCTATTTTAAAAAGAGAAAAAAAATCTGTAGAAAAAAAAGAGCAAATTATTTCCAACAAAACAAGCAATGAAATAAATTCGATGCTAAGAAAAGTAGTTAGCCTCAATGAAGGAACTGCAAATTTTGCTGATGTTGATGGTTATGATGTTGGTGGTAAAACAGGAACTGCACTAAAGTATAATTCAAAAGCAAAATTAAATACATTTGTTTCACTTTTTCCATCAAGCAAACCAAAGTACGTATTGCTGGTAATGTTAGATGAACCAAAACCTGCTCCAAATTTTGTATACGAATTTCCACCTTCTGAAAAATTTCCAAAAGGCTATAAACACAAAGGCGAAAACCGAAATACTTCAGGCTGGAACACTGTTGTCGTTGTAGGCAAAATTATAGAAAGAATTGGTCCAATTTTAGCCATAAATAACCTACAAGCTTCCAACAATTTTTAAATGCTTTTAGGAAATTTGCTTAAGTCTGTGAGTGAGAGCTATAGAAAAATACCTGTGAAAGGTATTGCTTTTGATAGTAGAAAAATAAAAAAAGGGGATATTTTTTTTGCAATTAAGGGAAGTCAAGCATCGGGAATAAAATTTGTCAATGATGCAATTTCAAAAGGAGCTTCAGTAATAGTAAGCAGTAAAAAAATAAAACATAAAAATTGCCCAATACCCATATTACTAGTTAAGAATGTTAGAAGAAGTTTATCCGAATCCTGTTCTAATTTTTACAAGAAAAAACCCACAAATATAATTGCAGTCACAGGAACAAATGGAAAGTCATCTGTGGTAAATTTTTTTTATCAAATATTAAATTTTAATAAAATCTCCGTAGCTTCAATTGGAACTCTGGGTATACTTTCTAAAAATTATAATAAAAAAACAAATTTAACTTCGATGGATCCTTTGTCTTTACATAAGAATCTTCAAATTCTTGCAAAAAATAAAACAAAAAATGTAATTTTAGAAGCTTCAAGTCATGGATTGGAGCAAAAAAGATTGGATAATTTAAATATAAATACAGGAATATTTACAAATTTCAGTCATGATCATCTTGATTATCACCAAAACATGCAATCATATTTTAATTCAAAAATGTATCTATTTAAGAATTTACTTAAAAAAGATTCTAAAATTATTACTGACGAGGACAATAAAGAATTTAAAATTATAAAAAAAATTGCAAAAAAAAGGAAAATAAAAAAAATTACAATAGGCACAAAAGCAGGAAATATAAAAATTTTAAATAATAGATATAAGCAAAACAAACAAATTGTTAAAATTTCTATAAATTCAAAAATTTTTAATTTAGAAGTTCCTCTTATAGGATATTTTCAAGTAAAAAATTTATTCATGGCAATCTTAGCTGCTTCATCTTGTAGATTAAATCAAAATAGAATATTGAATCAAATTCATAAAATTAAACCGGTTCCTGGTAGACTTGAGTGTGTAGCTAATTTGAAAAATAATTCAAATATAATTGTAGATTTTGCTCATACGCCCGAAGCATTAGAACAAAGTTTAATTGCATTAAAAAAGCAATTTAAAAAAGAAATTATAATAGTTTTTGGGTGCGGAGGAGAAAGGGATAAAAAAAAGAGATTTACCATGGGTAAAATTGCCAATAAATATTGTCGAAAAATCTTTGTTACCGATGATAATCCAAGAAACGAAGATCCACAAAAAATAAGAAATTCAATTATAAAAGGATGTAAAAAAATTGCTGTTGATATTGGAAGTAGAAAAAAAGCAATAAAAACAGCAATTCAGGAATTAAGTTCAAACGAAATACTCTTAGTTGCAGGAAAGGGTCACGAAGAAATTCAAAACTATGGTAGCAAAATTAAAAATTTTTCAGATAAAAAAATAATAAAAGAAACAATTAATAAAAAAAATTTTTCTTTTAAAAAAAATCATTATCAAAATTTCCTGTTAAAAAAAATTTTTGATAAAAATATTATTAAAAATGTAAATTATGATGGGGTGTCTATTAACTCAAGAACTATCAAAAAAAATAACCTCTTTTTTGCAATTGAAGGAAAAAATACTGATGGTCATAAATTTGCAAAAGAAGCTATCGAAAAGGGAGCCATAAAATCGATAGTAAGTAAAAAAATAAAAAAACTTTCTAAGAATAAAATTATTAAGGTAAAAAACACTTTTTCTGCCTTAAAGAATTTAGCTAAAGTTACAAGAAACAACTCTTATGCTAAAATTATAGGTATCACAGGTAGCGTTGGAAAAACTACCTTAAAAAATCTTATTAGTTTTGCTCTTAAAAATTATGGAAAAGCTTATCACTCTCCACATTCCTATAATAATAGGTTTGGAGTGCCTCTCAGTCTCTCTAATTTAAAAAGTAACATTGACTATGGGATATTTGAAATAGGTATGGATAAAAAAGGAGAAATAGAAAATTTATCAAAAATGGTTAAACCAGAAGTAGCTGTTATTACCAATATTGCTGGAGCTCATTTTAAAAATTTTAATACTTTAAAAGATATAGCCAAAGCCAAAGCTGAGATAATTAATAATATAACAAAAGATGGAAATATAATTTTGAATGAAGATGATAAATTTTTTACCTATTTATCAAATAAGGCAGAAAAAAATGGAATTAACATAACTTCTTTTAGTCTTAAAAAAAAATCGGACATTCATTTAATGGGAATTAAAAAAATAAAAAATTACTTTAGATTAAAAATAAATGTAAAAAATAAAATTTTTTATTTTATAACAAAATATTCTGCTAATAATTTTATAAACAATATTTTAGCCTGTATTTCCACAATGTTTGTTCTCAATCTAGACTTAAGTAAAATGAAAAAAAAATTTATTAGTTTTAATATTCCTGAGGGAAGAGGTGACATTAAGATGGTTAAAAAATTTAACAAAAGATTCAAACTTATTGATGAAAGTTATAATGCAAATCTATTATCTATGACGTCCGCAATTAATAATATGAATTATTACAATGACAATAAAAATCATCGAAAATTAGTTTTATTAGGAGACATGTTAGAGCTTGGGAAAAAATCAAAAAAATTTCACCGAGCTTTGTCAGTTATAATCAATAGAAGTAATATAGATAAAGTTTTTGTTTGTGGAAAACATATAAAAGAAACTTTTAATTATTTATCTACGAATAAAAAGGGTAAAGTGTTTAAAAATATTAAGGAAGTTCATAATCATTTTGGAAAAATTTTGCACAATAATGATTTGCTTATGGTAAAAGGATCAAATGCGACAGGTTTGAATCAGTTTTCAAAAAATATTAAAAAGGGACAAATCAGTGCTATATAATTTTTTAATTTCTCTTGTAGATCAATTTTCTGTACTTAATGTTTTTCGTTATTTAACTTTTAGAACAGGACTTTCAGTAATGTCTTCAATGATTATTGTATTTCTTGTTGGAGGACCATTCATTAGGTTTATTGAATCTCATAAAATTACTGGACCCATAAGAGATGATGGACCAATAGATCATATAGTTAAAAAAGTAGGAACTCCTACCATGGGAGGAGTTCTTATTTTAATAGGAATCCTTTTTGGCACCTGCTTATGGGCAGATTTAAGCAATTCTTATATTTGGGTTTTGTTAATGGTCGTGATTAGCTTTGGTTTACTTGGAGCTATTGATGATTACTTAAAAATAAAGCGTAATAACTCAATAGGTATATCTTCAGGGATGAAAATTATTTTTCAAATTATACTTTCAATTATAGCTGTATTGTTATTAATGAAGTTTGGGAATAATGAACATCTAAAAAATCTTTACTTTCCTTTTTTCAAAAATTTAATACTTCATTTGGGATTATTTTTTATTCCATTTGCTATTTTTATAATTGTCGGTTCCTCAAACGCAGTAAATTTAACCGATGGTTTGGATGGTTTGGCCACGGTGCCTGTAATGTTGGTAGCATTATCTTTTACTCTAATTTGCTACGTTGTTGGCAATACGGTTTTTTCAGAATATTTACAAATACCTTACATTCCTAAAGTTGGCGAAGCTTCTATTTTTTGTGGTTCTATAGTTGGATCATGTTTAGGTTTTCTGTGGTACAACGCGCCACCAGCTAAAATTTTTATGGGAGACACTGGCTCCCTGTCATTGGGCGGATCTTTGGGAGCTTTGAGCATAATCACAAAGCACGAAATTGTTTTAGGAATTATTGGAGGATTATTTGTACTTGAAACAGTTTCGGTTATCATTCAAGTAATTTCCTTTAAACTTACTGGAAAAAGAGTGTTTATGATGGCACCTTTACATCATCATTTTGAAAAAAAGGGATGGGCCGAATCCACTGTTGTTATCAGATTTTGGATCATATCTATAATTTTGGCATTAATAGGTTTAGCTACGCTGAAATTAAGATAGTCAATGGTCACTTTAAAAAAATATCAAAATAAAAAAATTGCCGTTTACGGTATGGGCCTAACGGGATGTTCTGTAGCTAAAACTCTTAAGAAGTTAGGAGGCAAAATCTTTTGTTGGGATGATGATGTAAAAATAAGAAAAAAAGTAAAAAAATTAAATTTTCCCCTTAATAAATTTTGGTTGAAACAAAACTTTGTTGACAACATTGTTATAAGTCCAGGAATAGACATTAACAGATGTAAAATAAAGAATTATTTAAGAAAAAATTTAAATAAAATAATTACGGATCTAGATCTATTTTTTGATCTTAACAAAGATTGTCTGATTATTTCAATTACGGGAACAAATGGAAAGTCTACAACTTGCAAAATAATTGAGAAAATTTTAAAGACCGCAAAATATAACGTAAAAACCGTAGGTAATATTGGAAACCCCATTTTATCTTTAAACAAAACAAAAAAAAAATATGTCTTTATATTGGAAGTCTCGTCTTATCAACTTCAGTATTCTAAATTGTTTTGTTCTAAACATGCAGCTATATTAAATATTTCTCACGATCATTTAGAAAGACATAGAAATATAAAAAATTACATAAAAATTAAATCAAGAATATTCCTTGCCCAAAATAGATCGGATTACTCATACATAAATTTAGCAAACAGATATTCAAAATCAATAATAAATACATTTAAAAATAAGAAATTAAAATCAAAATTAGTTCAAATTAATAAATCAAGTTATAAATTATTAATTAAAAAAATTAATAACAAATATTTCAAAAGCAAAGGCAGTATTGAAAATATGGCCTTTGCTTACAGAATAACAAAAAATTTAAAAATAAAGGATAAGACTATAATTGAAGGCCTTAATAAATTTAAAGGACTTCCGCACCGACAGGAAATTGTGTTTTCAAATAAAAAGTTATTATGTATTAATGATTCAAAAGCAACAAGCTTCGATGCTTGTTTACAATCTTTGTTAAATTATGAGCAAATTTATTGGATAGTTGGAGGTCTACATAAAAAACAGGACCATTTTTATTTAAAAAAGGTTAAGAAAAGAATCGTTAAAGCATACATAATTGGAAAAAATATTTCATTTTTTAAGAAACAAATTAGAAAAAATATTCCATTTTCAGTTTCAAATAATATGCAAAATGCAGTAAATAATATTTATAGAGATTTGAAATTTAGTAAAAATCTGAAGCCAACGATTTTGCTAAGCCCAGCGGCCGCTTCTTTTGATCAATTTAATAATTTTGAAAATAGAGGAAACTATTTTAAAAATTTAGTAATAAAAAAATTCAAACAGAGGTCAAATGTTTAATTTTGGTAGAGAAAATACTGGTTTAATAGCGAAATGGTGGAGAAATGTAGATAAGCAAATTTTATTTTTATTTGCTTTTCTTTTGTTGTTAGGTTTGTTTTTTTCTTTTTCCTCAACTACTTCAGTGATGTCAGAAAAGATGAATAAACAAACGTATTTCTTTTTTATTAAGCATCTAATTTTTGTTTCAGCTTCTCTACTTTTGATTTTTGCGATTTCGATTCAAGAAAAAACTAAATTAGTTAAAGTTTTAACTTATTTATTCATTGTTTCAATTGTGCTTCTTTTTTCAACTCTTATAGTTGGAGTTGAAATTAAAGGATCAAGGAGATGGATGGGTTTTGACCCTCTTCCCAGATTCCAACCTGTTGAATTGCTTAAGCCATTATTCATAATTTTTGTTGCCAAAATTATAGTCTTAAATGAAAAAACAGATATTTATAGAAGATATTTTTATTCCTTTTTAATTTTGTTGCTGATCGCAATAATTTTAATTAATCAACCAGATCTTGGACAAGCTTTGTTGTTAACATTATCTTGGCTCACAATGATTTTTGTATCGGGTTTTAATATGCTTATATTGTCGATATTAGGCTTGGTATTTGTAATTACTATTGCACTTTTAATATTTTTTTTACCAGAAAAATTTGGTTATGTGTTTTTAAGAATTAAAACATTTTTAGATCCCAAAGCAGGAGATAATTTTCAATCGCAGAAAGCATTAGAAGCCATTAAACAAGGAGGCCTAACCGGCCAAGGAATGGGAGAGGGTATTTTAAAAGATAAAGTACCCGAGGCACATACGGATTACATAATTGCCGTGATTTCAGAAGAGTTTGGAGCAATCTTTGTTTTGTTTATTGTGATTATATTTTTATTTGTTGGTTACAAAGTATTAAATAAAGTTTTTGCAGGAAGTGATGAATTTCTTAAATTGGCTTTAGTAGGATTGGTTTCTCTTTTAATAATTCAAACTTTTATACATATAGGTGTTAACAGCAGGCTGTTTCCAACAACCGGCATGACACTTCCTTTTTTAAGTTATGGCGGATCTTCATTAATTGGAAGTTCAATTATTGCTGGAATTATTTTAAATTTTACTAGAAAAGATTCTATAAGGTATTAAAAAAGATGGCTAAAAAAATAATTTTTTCTACAGGAGGAACGGGTGGACATATATTTCCAGCAATTAATTTGATGAAACACTTTTTTGACAATGGACATAAGGTTTTGCTAGTAACTGATGTTAGAGGAAATAATTTTATTAAAAATTATTCAGAATTTAAATCATATATATTAAAATCGGGGACACTCACAAATAAGAATTTTTTTAAAAAATTTTTATCTTTTTTTGTAATTTTTTATTCACTAATTAGATCGATTATTATTTTAAAAAAGGAAAAACCAGATTTAATTTTAGGATTTGGAGGTTATGTATCTTTTCCAATTTGTTTTGCGTCAAAATTTTTTAATATCCCCTTAATAATATATGAAAACAACATGGTATTGGGACGTGCTAACAAATATTTAGCATTATTTTCAAAAAAGATTCTTGTAGCAAAAAAAATAGCAGTAAATTTTCCTGAAAAATATAAAGACAAAACTTATGAAGTAGGAACAATTTTGGACAAAAATATAATTAATTATTCAATCTCCAAGAAGAATAATAATAAAGAAAATTTTTCTATTTTGGTTTTAGGTGGCAGTCAAGGCGCAGCAATATTTGGAAAAATTATACCGGAAGTTATTAAAAAGATAAAAAATCAAGGGTATGAAATTAAAATAATTCAGCAATGTGTTATGAATCAAAAAAGCTCAATAGTGGACTTTTATGAAAAAAATAATATTAAGAATTATGTATTTGAGTTTGATAAAAATATTTTAGAACTAATTTTATCCTCAAATTTAGCCATAACTAGATGTGGAGCTTCTACTACGGCTGAGCTAGTACAGACTCTTACACCATTTATAGCGGTGCCACTTCCACATTCGATAGATAATCACCAATATTTAAATGCTAAATACTATGAAAACAAAGGCTGTTGCTGGGTTTTGGAACAAAATAATTTTAATACAGAGAATTTATTTAGTTTAATTATAGCAACTATAAAAAATAAAAATAAATTAGAAAATATTCGTGAAAATATGAAAAAAAATTATAACAAAAATGTTTACGCCGACATAGAAAATGAAATCAAAGAGTTTATTTAAAAATGAAAATTAATATTGCTAACAATGAAGTCATCCATTTTATTGGTATAGGTGGGATTGGAATGAGTGGATTGGCCCAAATCATGAATAATATGGGATTTACGATTCAAGGAAGCGATTTAAATCGAAATAAAAATACTGAAAGATTAATTAAATCAGGAATGAAAGTTTATTTTGGTCATCATCAAAAAAATTTAAAAAAAGTTACTATGATTGTTATTTCTTCAGCAATAAAAAAAAATAATAAAGAATTAAAAGCAGCAAAACTTAAAAAATTACCAGTATTTAAAAGGGGCGAAATGTTGGCTAACATAGTAGCTTTAAAAAAAAACATTGTTGTTACCGGTTCACATGGAAAAACAACCACGACATCTTTAGTTGCAAATATTTTAGTAGAGGCAGGATTAGACCCTACGGTAATTAATGGAGGTGTAATAAACTCACTTAAGAATAATGCTCAACTAGGAAAAGGAGAATGGGCTGTAATCGAGTCAGATGAATCGGATGGTAGTTTTTTGAAACTACCTATCACCTATTCTATTGTAACCAATATAGATAAAGAACATCTAGATTATTATGGAAGTTTTGAACGATTAAAAAAAAGCTTTCGCAGTTTTATTGATAAAACTCCATCTTTCGGCAAATCATTTATTTGCATTGATGAAAATAATTTAAAATCTTTGTTATCTAAATGTAAAACTAATAATTTTTTTACTTACGGATTTAAAAAAAAATCAAATTACCAAATTACTAATGTAAAAAGAGAAATAAATTATTCAATCTTCGACTTAAGATTAAAATTTACTGGTAATAAAATTTATAAAATAAAAAATATAAAAGTAAATTTAATAGGAGATCATAATATTAGTAATGCAACGGCAGCAATAGCTATTACATTAAATCTTGGAATTCAAATAAGTAAAATAAAACAAGCTCTTAAAAAATTTCTAGGAATTCAAAGAAGATTTACAAAAGTGTTTTCAATTAAAAAACGAGAATTTTATGATGATTATGCTCATCATCCTACTGAAATTAGAGCAGTTATAAAGGGCGCTAGAGAGGTAAATAAAGATAGAAAGATAATATGTGTTTTTCAACCTCATAGATATTCTAGGGTCAAATTTCTGAAGAATGAATTTGCTTTGTCATTTAGATCTAGTGATGCAGTCGTACTTTGCCCAATTTACTCGGCTGGTGAAAAAATAAAGCATAACTTTAATCAAAACAGTTTTTCACAACTAATTTCAAAGAAATCTAAAACTCAGGTAATTAACATAAAAGATCAAAAGGAATTAAAAAACTATTTTAAAAAAAATTTATTAGATAATGAAATGGTTATTTGTATGGGAGCTGGGAGTATTTCAAATTGGATAAAAGAAATTGGAAATGAATTAAAATGAATTTAATTTCGCAAATAAAAAAAATAGAAAATAAAATTTCAGGTAAAATTTTATTTAACGAAAGTCTTTTAAAGTATTCTTGGTTTAATCTAGGGGGGCCTGCAAAAGTAGTATTTAGACCACAAAACTTAAATGAATTATCTTTTTTTTTAAAAAATGCAAAAGGATTTGATAAAATTAAAGTACTAGGTCTTGGTTCAAATACTCTAATAAGAGACGGAGGTTTTAACGGAATAATAATTAAGTTTGGAAAATCTTTTTCACATCTCTCATTATTTGATGAGAATACATTAATAGCAGGGTCCTCAGCTTTGGATAAAAATGTTTCAAATTTTGCTTTTGAACACTCATTATCAGGATTTGAATTCTTATCTTGTATACCTGGTACAATCGGAGGAGCAATTCGAATGAACTCGGGTTGTTATGGAGAAGATATTTCAAAAATTCTTATCTCCGTTCAAGCTATGGATTTGAATGGCAAAATGAAAGTAATTTATTCTCGAGATATAAAATTTTCTTATAGAGGATGTAATCTAGATAGTAATTTAATTTTTATAAGTGCTACATTTCGTGGAAACAAAGATAATAAAACAAACATTCAAAAAAAAATAAATAATTTAGTTGAACAAAAAAAGAAAGACCAACCATCTAAAATTAAAACATGTGGTAGTACTTTTAAAAATCCTGAAAATAATAAAGCCTGGAAACTTATAAAAGATTCTGGATGTGCGGGCATGCAAGTAGGAGATGCTCACATTTCAAAAAAGCATTGTAATTTTTTTATCAACAGAGGGAATGCAAAATCTGAAGATTTAGAAAATTTGATACATCAAGTTAAAAGCAAAGTTTTAAGCAAAACAGGCATAAATCTTGAATTGGAACTTCAAATCATTGGAGAAAAATTATGAAAAACTTAATAGTTGTTCTCATGGGAGGATTGTCAGGTGAGAGAAAAATAAGTTTCTTAACAGGAAAAGCTTGTTCCAAAGCTCTGAAAAAAAAGGGATATAAAATAAAAGAATTAGATGCAAAAGGATATTTTGTTGATCAATTAAAAAAAATAAAACCAAAATTAGTGTTTAATGCACTTCATGGAAAATATGGCGAAGATGGATTTGTACAAAGTATACTTGAATCTCTAAAAATTCCATATACACATTCTGGAGTTTTTTCATCTAGTTTAGCCATGGATAAAGAATTATCTAGACTTGTATTTAAAAAAAATAAAATAAATGTACCAAAATATTTTTTACTACAAAAAGATTATAAATGGGAATTCGATAGAAAGATAAAAAATAAGAAAATTAAATTTCCAATAGTAATTAAACCAATTAACGAAGGATCAAGCTTAGGAGTTTTTATTTGCAAAAATAGAACACAATTTATCAAAAATTATAAAAAATTAAAAAATGAATATGATCGAATTCTTGTCGAAGAATATATTCCGGGAAAAGAAATTCAAGTAGCAGTTATGGGCAATAAGGCTTTAGGGGCAATAGAACTTGTTCCTAGAAGGGAATTTTATGATTATACCGCTAAATATTCTGCTAGCGCAAAAACCAAACATATTATGCCGGCTTCGCTTTCACAAAAAAAATATAAGGAAGTACTTACGTTAGCCAGAAAGGCACATAAATTGTTAGGATGCAGAGGTGTTACAAGGTCAGATTTTAGATTTTCACAAAATAAATTTTATTTATTAGAAACTAACACTCAACCTGGCATGACTAAACTATCTCTTGTTCCAGAAATAGCTAATTACTGTGGAATAAAGTTTGAAGATTTGGTTATTTGGATGGTTAAAGATGCTAGCTGCAATAGATGAAAAAACTATATAGGATCATTTTATTATTAATAGCGCTTATTTTTTTATCTACCTTTAATCCCAATGAATTTAGCATAACTTCAAAAAAAAATAGTGAATTTTTTGAAATACGAAATATAAAAATTGTAAACAATTTTTTGATTAAAAAAAGCATAGTTTATGAAAAGTTAGATCAAATATATAATAAGAATATTTTTTTCATTAAAAGGGAGGATATAGAAGAATCTCTTAAAGAAATCAACTTTTTAGAGAAAATTGAAGTAAAAAAAAAATATCCAGATACAGTTATAGTTAAAATTTTTGAAACAATACCAGTTGCAATTTTATTTAAAGATAAAGTTAAATATTTGTTAGATAGTTCGTCTAATTTGGTTTTATTTGCAAATAATATGGATTTTGACAAATTACCAATTATTTTTGGTGAAGGAGCTGAGAATAATTTTACATATTTTTTTGATCAGTTAAAAAATAATAATTTTCCGACTAAACAAATAAAAAAACTTTACTATTTTCAAATAGGAAGATGGGATTTACAACTAACAAATGACAAAATAATAAAATTTCCTCACAATAGTACTGATGAAATAATAAAAAAATCTGTTGAGTTGTTAGATCGTGAAGATTTTGAAAATTACAATATCATTGATTTAAGGATAGATGGTAAGATAATAGTAGAGTAATGAATCTTGAGGACCCAATAGGGATAATTGAACTAGACAATAGAAATATAAAATGCCTTATTTTTAAAATTAACAATAATAATGATTCAAAAATATTATCTACCTCTATAACTTCCTCAGAAGGTATTCACAATGATGTAGTAGTGAATGCAGCCAAAGCTTCAAATGCAATTAGATTATGTATTAGTGAAGCTGAAAAAAAAGCGAAAATATCTTTAAAAAAAATTAATGTAATTTTTGAACAACCGGATTTTTTATGCACCAAATTTTCCAAACATAAAAAAGTTGGTGGATCAAAAATTCATAGAGATGATATTGAATTTTTACTAAAAGAAGCAAAAAAACAAATAGTCCTTAATGACAAAAACCAATCTATAATTCATATTTTTAATCATAATTACATAGTTGACGGCAAAACATTTGTTGAAGAACCAATGGGTGTCTATGCAGATTCATTAACTCACGAAATTACTTTTATTACCGCACCAAAGAATAATTTAAAAAATATTAATCAAGTTTTTATCGATTGTGATCTAGAAATAGAAAGATTAATTTCACGCACTTTTACTTTAGGGGCAAAACTATTAAGCTATAAAGAACTTCAATTTGGTTCTGCACTAATAAATTTAGGATTTGAAAAAATTAGTTTGGGATTATTTAAAAATTTAGCATTGGTTCATTCTATAACCTTGCCAATTGGAATTAATCATATTACGAAAGATATCGCCAAAGTTTGCTCGTTAAATTTAAATGAGTCTGAAGTTATAAAAAATAATATTGATTTTTCATTTCAAAATAATCAAAATCTTTTTGACAAAAATAATTACTTAAAAAATACTTATTTTATTAATTCAAATTTTAGAAAAATAAGTAAAAATTTAATTTTAGATGTTATAAAGGCAAGGCTAGATGAAATTTTTGCCCTATTAAAAAAACAATTAATTGTACCGGGATTTAATTTTAACTCTGGAATAAATCTTTTGTTAGTAGGTGAAGGATCAAACCTTTTTAATTTAGAAAAATATTGTACAAATTTTTTTGGACAAAGCGTAAAAACAATAGATTACAATAATGTTGAGAAAGATGAATATTTAGAAAAAAACTTTATTCCGTCCCTAGGTGCGCTCAAAATAATTAAAGATGGCTGGGAAACAGAAGCGATACCACAAATAAGTGGAAAAAATATTGAAAAAATAGGCTTTTTTGAGAAAATTTTTGGGAATCATTAATAAAATTTATCTGTATTTTTTAGTAATATAAGTTGTCTTCCAAGAATTTTTGACCTTTTGTATACCATTATGAATGTTGAGGGATTTACAAAAAACTATCAAAGATTCAATAGAACTTCATGGTATAGGTCTTCATAATGGCGTAGAAGTTAATCTTTGCTTAAGACCAGCTCAAGCCAACTCAGGTATTTTATTTAAAAGAACAGATGTTGATAATAATAAAAATATAATTGAAGCAACTTATAAAAATGTGAGTTCACCGATACTTTGTACAAAAATAAAAAATTCACACGGAATATCAGTTTCTACTATTGAGCACTTAATGGCAGCTTTTTACGGAGAGGGAA
>CACLKP010000012.1 GCA_902607585.1 uncultured Pelagibacteraceae bacterium | reverse complement strand
TTTTCGATAGAACAACGGTTAATTCTCCTTTTAAAATTTCGGGTGTGACCTTAATTAACTCAATATCATCTCTAATAAATTTCTCGTGAATTTTGGTCATTTCCTTTGCTATTACCATTTTTCTATTAAAAAAATATTTCTTAAATCGTGATATATAAAAATTAATTTTTGCAGCCGGAATAAAAAAAACAACTGCGTAGTTACAGCTACACAAGCTTTTAAGCTCACTCTCTAACTTATTTCCTTTTTTCGGTAAAAAACCATAAAATAAATATTGATCCCCAAATCCTGAGGCGCTAACTGCTGATGTCACTGCGGATGGACCTGGTATTGGATGAATACTTAAATTTTCTTCTATACATTTATTGATAAGTATCTTACCAGGGTCTGAAATAGCTGGTGTTCCTGCATCAGAAATCAATGAAATAACTTTATTTTTTTTTAAAGAATCAATTATTTTATTACTAACTTTTTTCTCATTAAATTTATGATAAGGCATAAGTTGATTTTTTATTTGAAAATGGGAAAGCAATTTTCCTGATCTTCTTGTATCTTCACATAATATAATGTTTGATTTTTTTAAGATAGTTAGAGCTCTTAGAGTTATGTCATCCATATTTCCAATAGGAGTGGCTACCAGGTAGAGCCCTGGAGTAATTATTTGTTCTTTATCCTTGTCCATTTGATGCCTAAATTACATTTTATATTATTCAAGCTAATTTAAAATTATGAAAAAGCTACTTACATTTTCAATACTAACTTATTTATTATTTACAATAAATAGTAGTGCAGTTAATCAAAGTTTAAACGAAAACAATTCAGAAAATGAAAAAATCTTGAAAGTGGGTGTTCTGCTTCCTTTATCTGGAGAATTTCAAGACATTGGCGAATCCTTTTTAAAAGCTATTCAATTAGCTTTGTATGATATATCAAATGAATATATAAAAATTTACCCCAAAGATAGTAAAGGAAATGCTTTAGATGCATATCGATCTAGCAAAGAATTTGAGGAACAAGGCATTAATATTGTTATAGGCCCAATTTTTTATGAAAGTTTAGAAAGACTTGGTGAAATAAATAAAATTACTTTTATTTCATTAACTAATAAAACCAAAGAAGTTCCAAAAAATACAATTGCTTTTGGAGTTAATATTGAATCACAAATCGATGCCTTAAAAAAATATTTTAATGAAATAAAAGTATCTAAAACATTACTTTTATCGCCAAAGTCAGAATTTATTTATCAATCAGAATTTGTTGCTAAAAAAGATGTTTTAAAATTTTATAGAACTTATTCGTATGATATTAATCCAAAAAAAATAACTGCAGAAGTAGAAAAAATAACTAAGTATAGAGAAAGAAAAAAAGATCTAGAAAGAAGAATTAAAATATTAGAAAAGTCAGATTTATATAAGGACAAAAATGAACTAAAGAAATTAGAGCAGATGCATACCTTGGGCAAGGTAAATTTTGATTCTGTTGTTGTTATAGATTTTGGTGAAAGACTGAAAAGCGTTTTATCATCTTTTATGTTTTCTGATGTTTCAAGCAATGAAGTAAATTTCTTTACTATTAATCAATGGTTTGATGAAACTTTTTTTAATGAAAATGCTATGGAAAATTTACATTTCCCGTCCATAGATTTTGATAATTTAAAAAAATTTAATAAAAAATTTTTTAATACATTTAATGAACAACCTAATGAAGTTTCTATACTAGCATATGATGCTTTGGGGCTGATTTATTACTGTTGGTCTAATAATAATTTTCAGTTTAAACAAGATCAATTATATAACAAAGAAGGATTTAAAGGTCTTCATGGAGAATTTATTATAGAAAACAATTTAAGTAAGCAAAAATTAAAAATTTACAAAGTCTCAGAAAAAAAATTTCTCGAAGTATATTAAATAAAGAATTTCCTAATTTTACGAAATGCCTTAAATCTATGATCAATAGACATCTTTAGTACAGATTTCATTTCACCAAAAGTTTTACTATAACCATCTGGAATAAAAATTGGGTCATATCCAAATCCATTTTTTCCTTTTTTTTTAGTTGAAATTCTCCCCTTTATAATTCCTTTGCTTAAATAATTTTTGCCGTTGGGCCAAAAAAGTGTCAGACAACAAATAAATTTGGCCACATTATCATTTTTCCAATCTTTTTTTATATTGTTCATTTTTTCAAAAATTCTTTTAATTGCTAAATTAAAATTATTTTTTTCACCACTCCATCTTGAAGAATAAATTCCAGGTTCTCCTTTTAAGAGATCTATTTCCAGCCCAGAATCATCAGATAAACAAATTAAGTTTGTTTTTTTTGAAAAATATGAAGCCTTAATAAATGAATTTTCCTCAAAACTTGTTCCTATTTCTTCTGGTGTTAAAATGCCGAATTGTTTTGGAGAATATTTTTTTATTTCATTTGGTAACAAACTGCATATTTCCTTATATTTTCCCTCATTATTTGTGCCAATTATAATTTCTTTAATTTTACTCATTTTACACTGGTATTTTTTTTTTAAGTAACCATATATCATACAGATGATAAAATCAGAAAAAAAAGAGCAGGAAAAAGTATTATCGAAAGATAAAAGTGTGACTAAAAAAAATGAACAAAAAGAAACCGCTCCAATAAAAAAAGAAGAAACTTCTGAAGAAAAGCTTAAAAACGTTCAAGAAAAATTACTTAGAACGATGGCTGAAATGGAAAATCAAAGACGAAGATTTGAAAAAGAGAAACAAGATGCATTTGAATTTGGCGGTTTTAATTTTGCTGCAGAATCTTTGTTACTTTTAGACAATATTGATCGCGCTATTACTTCATTTAAAAATGATGAAATTTTAAAAAACAACAAAGATTTAAATAAAATTATTGATGGAGTAGAAATTGTAAAAAAGGATCTAGTATCTATCTTTAAAAAAAATGGAATTGAAGCGATAGAATGCATTAACAAAAAATTTGATCCAAATTTTCATCAGGCTATGCTAGAAGTTGAAAATAATACAAAAGAACCTGGAACTGTTGTTCAAGAAATACAAAAAGGCTATATGATGAAGAATCGTTTACTAAGACCTTCTTTAGTTGGCGTTGCTAAAAAAAGAGAGGAAAAAGGGGAAAAAAAATGATCTTTTTCACTTGCAGTAAGCAAAAAAGCACCCATATACCAACAAAAGGAAACAAATTTTATGAGTAGAGTTATAGGAATTGATTTAGGAACAACAAATTCTTGTGTGGCTGTAATGGAGGGTACACAAGCCAAGGTTTTGGAAAATGCTGAAGGAGCAAGAACAACTCCTTCTGTTGTTGCATTTGGTGAAAACAGTGAAAAACTAGTTGGTCAGGCAGCGAAAAGACAGGCCGTGACCAATCCAGAAAATACTTTATTTGCTGTAAAAAGATTAATTGGAAGAAATTTTGACGATGAAACAGTGAAAAAAGATGTTGCAAAAGCACCATATAAAATTATTAAAGCAGACAACAACGATGCATGGTTAGAATCGAGAGGACAAAAGTATTCTCCATCACAAATATCTGCCTTTATTTTGCAAAAAATGAAGGAAACAGCAGAAAAATATTTAGGACAAGAAGTTAAACAAGCGGTTATTACAGTCCCGGCCTATTTTAATGACTCCCAAAGGCAAGCGACGAAAGACGCAGGTAAAATTGCTGGTTTGGAAGTTCTTAGAATTATAAATGAACCTACTGCAGCTTCATTAGCCTACGGTCTAGATAAAAAAGGAGGAAAAAAAATAGCTGTATACGATTTAGGTGGTGGTACATTTGATGTTTCAATTCTTGAAATTGGTGATGGTGTATTTGAAGTCAAATCTACAAATGGAGACACTTTTTTAGGCGGAGAAGATTTTGACGATAAGATTGTAGATTATTTAGTTAACGAATTTAAGAAGGATAATGGTATAGATTTAAAAACTGATAAATTAGCTCTTCAAAGACTTAAAGAAGCTGCTGAAAAAGCAAAAATTGAACTTTCTTCTGCAGTTCAAACAGAAATTAATTTACCTTTTATTACAGCAGATAAAACTGGACCAAAACATATTAATATTAAATTAACGAGAGCAAAATTAGAAGCTCTCGTTGAAGATTTAGTTAAAAAAACTACTAAACCGTGTGAAGTAGCTTTAAAAGATTCTGGATTTAGTGCAGCAGAAATAAATGAAGTAGTTTTAGTCGGCGGAATGACAAGAATGCCAAAAATAGTTGAAACTGTAAAAACTTTCTTTGGGAAAACTCCAAATAAAAGCGTAAATCCAGATGAGGTTGTAGCGATGGGAGCGGCTATTCAAGGTGGGGTTCTTCAAGGAGATGTAAAAGATGTCCTCCTTTTAGATGTAACACCTTTGTCTTTGGGAATTGAAACATTGGGGGCAGTTTCTACAAAACTTATTGAAAAAAATACAACGATTCCGACTAAAAAAAGTCAAGTCTTCTCAACTGCTGAAGATAATCAACCCGCAGTTTCTATTAGAGTTTTGCAAGGTGAAAGAGAAATGGCAGCTGATAACAAGTTGTTAGGAAATTTTGAATTAGTTGGAATACCAAATGCTCCAAGAGGTGTTCCGCAAATTGAAGTAACATTTGATATTGATGCAAACGGAATAGTAAGTGTTTCTGCAAAAGATAAAGGAACTGGAAAAGAACAAAAGATACAAATTCAAGCTTCTGGAGGACTTAGTGATGAAGAGATAAAGAAAATGGTGAAAGATGCTGAAGCAAACAAAGAAGTGGATAAAAAGAAAAGAGAAGCTGTTGATGCAAGAAATCAAGCTGACACAATTATTCATACAACAGAAAAAAACTTAAAAGAGCATGGAAGCAAGATTTCTGATGCTGATAAAAAAGTTATAGAAACTGGAATTTCTGACCTTAGAAACGCACTTAAGGGTACTGATACAGAAGAAGTAAAGAAAAAAACACAGGCCTTAGTCCAATCTTCGATGAAACTTGGAGAAGCTGTATATAAAAGTCAGCAAAAAGACTCTGGGAAAAAAGATGCAAAACAAGGTAAAGATTCAAAAAATAAAGAGAATGTCGTTGATGCAGATTTTGAAGAAGTAAAAGAAGATAAAAAAGAAGATAAAAACGATAAAGACAAAGAAAAAAGAGCCTAAGTCTGAAGACATAAAATGTCGGTACATATATGGCAAAAAGAGATTACTACGAAGTCTTGGGCGTTATCAAATCAGCTTCTCCCGAAGAAATAAAAAAAGCGTATAGAAAGCAAGCAATAAAATATCATCCGGACAAAAACAAGGGTGATAAAGCTGCAGAGGCAAAGTTTAAAGAAGCAAGTGAAGCCTACCACGTTCTTTCTAATAAAGAACGAAGGACAAATTACGACCAATTTGGCCATGCAGCTTTTGATGGAACAGGTGGAAGAGGTGGTTTTTCAAATTTTGATTTTTCAAATATTTTTTCAGATATTTTTGGTTCAGACCCTTTCGATGATTTTTTCGAAGGTTTTGGAGGATCAAGAGGAAGAAGAAGATCTTCCAACTTTAGAGGTGCGGATTTAAGGTATGATTTATCTATTTCTCTGGAAGATGCTTATAACGGTAAAAAACAAGAAATTAATTTTTCATCTTCAGATAAATGTAGAACATGTAATGGATCTGGAGCAGAGCCAGGATCAAAACCAGTTTCTTGTTCCGCTTGTGGAGGACAAGGTCAAGTAAGATCAAGCCAAGGTTTTTTTACTATTCAACAAACCTGCCCAGAGTGTGCTGGTTCCGGAGAACAAATTTCTAGCCCATGTAAAGAATGTCGAGGAATGGGTAAAAAACAAACCCAAAAAAAGATATTTACCAATATTCCAAAAGGAGTTGATGATGGTACAAGAATTAGGTTATCAGGTAAAGGAGAAGCAGGTATAAAAGGTGGTGGAAATGGAGATTTATATATTTTTGTTTCGGTTAAGCTTCACAGTATTTTTAAAAGATCGGAAGAAAATCTTTTTTTTGAATTTCCCATTTCATTAGCAGATGCTACGCTTGGAACTACTGTTGAAGTTCCAACTATTGATGGAGGAAAAGCAAAGGTAAAAATTCCCGCAGGAACACAAAATGGAAAACAGTTTAGACTAAGAGGAAAAGGAATGCCAATGATGAGAAATAAAAATTATGGTGATTTATATATTCAAGCAACTACAGAAGTGCCTGTTTCTCTAACAAAAGAACAAAAAAATCTATTAGAACAATTTAAAAAACTGGAAGATACAAAAACAAATCCTATTATGAAAGATTTTTTTGAGAAAGCAAAAAGATTTTGGAAAAATTAAATGAAAAAAATTAACTTAGCAATCACTGGATGCCTTGGAAGAATGGGCCAACAACTGGTTAAATCTTCTAAAAGTACAAAAATTTTTAAACTAGTTTCAGTTACTGAAAATAGAATCATTAATAAAAAAGTATCTGGTTTAAGACCTCAATTAAATTCAGAATATGCATTCAAAAATGCAAATTTAATTATCGATTTCACAGTTCCAAAATGCACATTGGAAGTGTTAAAAATCGCTTCAAAACTAAAAAAAAGAGTAGTTATTGGAACAACTGGATTTTCTAAAAAAGAAGAAAATTTAATAAAAAAATATTCTAGAAAAATACCCATACTGAAAGCGGGCAATATGAGTTTAGGCATAAATCTACTGATGTATTTAACTGAAACAGCTTCTAAATCCCTTGGAGACAATTTTTTAAGCAAGGTTTTTGAAGTACATCATAAACATAAAAAAGATCATCCATCAGGAACAGCTCTGATGCTTGGAAAAGGTATCGCGATAGGAAAAAGAAAAGATTTTTATAAATTATCCGGAAAAAAATATTTAAACAAAAAAGCTTTTCCCTA
This sequence comes from uncultured Pelagibacteraceae bacterium, assembly GCA_902607585.1. Classification (GTDB taxonomy): domain Bacteria; phylum Pseudomonadota; class Alphaproteobacteria; order Pelagibacterales; family Pelagibacteraceae; genus AG-414-E02. Next base: position 14,980 of record CACLKP010000012.1, on the reverse strand, counting down.
TAGCAAAAAAATCAATTTTAATTCGGTTAGAAAAGGTGAAATTGTAGGAAATCATAAAGTTTATTTCTCCAGTGGAAAAGAAACTATTACCTTGGATCATGAAGCATTTGATAGAGCTCTTTATGCTGAAGGTGCATTCACTGCAGCCAAATGGTTAATGAGTAAAAAGCCAGGTCTTTACTCAATGAGAAACGTATTAAATTTTAAATGAAATCTGGGGAAATAAATTCTCTTTTTAAAAATTTAAGTAAAGTAATAAAAAATCCTAAAAGTGATCTTAAATACAAAAACAGATTTACTCTCTTAATTTCGGTTGTTTTATCTGCCCAATGTACTGACGTTAATGTTAATAACGTTACAAAGAAAATTTACCCAAAATACAATAAACCAGAACATTTTGTTAAATTAGGAAGAAAAAAAATAGAAAAATTAATTAAAAGCATAGGTCTTTTTAGAAACAAAGCTAAAAGTGTTTACTTGTTATCAAAGCAATTAATCAAAAAACATAACAGAAAAGTCCCAAAAAATTTTGATGATTTATATGCTTTACCAGGAGTTGGAAAAAAAACTGCAAGTGTTGTTTTAAATGAAGGTTTTGGATTACCTACTATTGCAGTTGATACACATGTATTCAGAGTTGGTAATAGAACGGGTCTGGCCTACGGTAAAAATCCTGATGAAGTTCAAGAAAATTTATACAAAGTAGTTCCTAAAAAATACTTAAAAAAAGCGGGTCATACCTTATTACTTCATGGAAGATATACTTGCAAAGCTAGAAAACCACTTTGTAAAATATGTGTTATAAGAAAATATTGTAATTTTAAAAATAAGGAATTGAATTAGTGAAAGTACTTGGAATCGGAAATGCAATTGTAGATATAGTGTGTAAAGTAGAAGAAAATTTTTTAAATAAAAATAATCTTACTAAAAGCACAATGAAGCTCGTTGATGAAATAGAATTTAAAAAGCTTTTATCAAACTTAAAAATTGAGGAAACTATTGCAGGTGGTTCAGTTGCAAATTCTATTGTTGGCTTATCACAATTAGGAAATGCGGTTTCTTTTATTGGTAAAGTTAATGATGACGAATTAGGTAATAAATATGAAAAAAGTCTAACTGATGAAAAAGTAAAATATTGTTATCAGAAAAGAAAGGAATCCATTCCAACAGGATCCTGTTTAATTTTAATTACACCAGATTCTGAAAGAACAATGTGTACCTTTTTGGGTATTGCTGGAAAAGTAAGTGAAGTAGATATTGATGAAAACGCAGTTAAAAATAGTGAATTAATTTTTTTGGAAGGTTACTTATGGGATGAGGGTAAGCCTACAACTGCATTTAACAAAGCAATAAAACTTTCCAAAAAAACAGCAATGACATTATCAGACAAATTTTGTGTAGATAGACACAAAAAAAGTTTTTTAAATTTAGTAAGCAATAAATTAGATATTACCTTTGCTAACGAACAAGAAATTTTATCTTTAATTGATGCAAAAAATTTTGATGAGGTAATTGCATTTGGAAAACAACTTGGAAAATTAATTGTTATCACCCGATCAAACAAAGGAAGTGTAGCTATACAAAAAAATGAAGTTGTTGAATGCGATAGTCAAAAAAATTTAAAGATCGTTGATTTAACTGGCGCTGGTGACCTTTTTGCTTCAGGGTTTTTGCATGGCTATATTAATAATTTATCAATAAAAGAAAGTCTTCAAAATGGAACTGAGATGGCGTCAAAAATTATTCAAAAAATAGGCGCTAGATTAAACTAATCTTATTTTTTTTTCTTTTATAGCTCCCTTTGCCTTTTTTTGGTTTAACGATTCGTTTTTTATATTTCGCAGAAAATAAATCTCTGGCAATAAAATTACGTGTTGTTTTTTTCAAATATAATATCCTTGATTATTATTTTTAATAAAATCACCATCACCAAACTTTTCCAAAATTTTTTTTCTAAGTCTATGAATATGTGTTTCAACTGTATGCGTTTCACTTGCTGTGGAATAATTCCAAACATTTTTTAAAAGCAAACTTCTATTTATTGGTTTTTTACCTTTGCTAAATAAAATAAGACAATTAATTTCTTTTTCCGACAGTTGAAGCTCTAAGTTATTTTTTTTAATCTTACGTTCATTTTTATCAATTACGTAATCCCTCAGATGTATTAAAGAATTTTGTTTAAATTTGCTTTTTGCAATAAGGACAACAATCTTTTTTTTAAAATCTAGTATTGAAAACGGCATACTCAGCTGTTCGACAAGTTCACTTGAAAATTCATTTTTTGGATTTGAAGAATTAGAAATTAAAATTAATGGAAAATGATTTATTTTTATTTTATTAAAAAAACTTTTATTTGACTCATTAACAAAGAAAACAATTAATTGAGTACCTTTTTCAGCATCTTTTATGCATAAATCTAGATTTTCATAATACTTGATTTTAAATTTAGAAAATAACTTCACTTCATTTATGATTTCTAAAAAGATTTTGCTTCCAAAAATTGATACAGTAAAATTATCCATTAATAATAATTTTTATGAATATCATAATAAAAAAACATTTTCTATTATACAAAGGTTATAAATTAAAATGTAGCATTGGTAAATCTGGTTTAACTAATTTTAAAAAAGAGGGTGATTTAGCAACACCTAAAGGACTATTTAAACTTGGTTTACTCTACTACAGAAAAGATAGAATTAAATCAATAAAATGTAAAATAAAGAAAAAAGTTATAAAAAAAAACATGGGATGGTGCAATGACAGTAGAAGTAAAAAATATAATCAAGCAATATATTTTCCATTTAAATATAGCGCCGAAAAACTTTATAGAAGAGACAGAATTTACGATATTTTCATTAATATAAAATATAATCATTCTCCGATTATAAAAGAAAAGGGGAGCGCCATTTTTTTACATTTGAGTAATAAAAAATACAAACCTACAAGTGGGTGTGTTGCTATACTTAAAAAAGATTTTTTAAAAATACTTCCTTTAATTAATTACAATACAAAAATTTTAATTAGGTAAGTGTTCTTTCTCCCAGAATAGCTGTTCCCAATCTTAAATAAGTAGATCCATTTAATATTGCTTGTTCAAAATCTGAGCTCATTCCCATGCTTAGTTCTTTCAAATTCAATTTGTCTGCATTTTTTTTTAATAATTCAAAATATTTATAAGAATTAGATTCAATCGGTGGCAAGCACATTAATCCAATAATATTTAAAGACAATTCTTTAGTACAATAATTATAAAAATGATTAAGTTCATTTAACATTACTCCGACTTTTTGCTTTTCATCAGTAAGATTAACTTGAATAAATAATTTAATTTTTTTACCTAATTCATTTTGATATTGAGATAACTTCAATGCTAATTTAGCGTTATCGAGAGAGTGGATATAATCAAACAATTGTACTGCTTTTTTGGCTTTATTAGTCTGTAATTTACCAATCATGTGTAGTTGCAAATCCTTGTAACGATTCTTAGTTGCTAGCCATTTGTTTTCAGCTTCTTGAATTTTATTTTCTCCATAATGAATATGCCCACTGTCCAGGAGTGGTAAAATTTTATTAAAAGGGAATGTCTTTGTTACCACTATAATTTTCGGATCAATTTTAAGTTGTTTTTTATTAATAATATCTTTAACCTTGTTTTTGATTACATTTAATTGTTCCACACTTGTATGCATAAATATTTACCCAATTTTTTTATTTTTTTAGACCAATACAATAGTGAAATATTTAAAAATAAAAACATAAATATAGGTATTATTTACAGGAATTACAAAGATAGGAAAAGAGAAAGTCAATTAGTAAAAATAGCTAAAGCGTGCAAAAAAAATAGATTTCAACTTTTTGTTTCAAATGACGTAAAATTAGTACATAAAGTTAAAGCGGATGGCATTTATGTGCCATCTTTCAATAAAACAAAAAATTTTTCTAACTTAGAAAAAAAAAATATAATAATATTAGGATCCGCTCATAATCAAAAAGAAATTCATAGGAAAATTTCACAAAATTGCAGAGCAATATTCCTTTCACCTCTCTTTTATGTCAAAAAATCTAAATCTTTTTTAGGTTTACATAAATTTAATTATTTATCCTACGTGAATAAAATTAATATTTTGGCATTGGGGGGTATAACTGAAAATAATATTCGTAAACTTAAATTATTATATATTAAAGGCTTTGGTGGCATTCGAATATTCAAAAAAAAACCGGCCTTTAAAAGGCCGGTTTTTATAAAGAATAATTTCTTTTAAATTTTTAAAATGCTAAGCTCAATGATACCGTAGTTGTGTCCTGATCTTTTCCAGCACTCCAACCAACGTTGTCAGCTGATGAACTTGCTACTCTAAGTGATGCGCCACCCATTGTGTACGCAGCTTGGATAGAAGTTACATCAACATAACGTTGATCTTCTCCAGTTACTACCATATTTGAAGTGTAACCAGCTTTACGAGTTTTGTGCTTACCGTAACTTACGGAAAGGTCATCATTTACATTAAATGATATCCCATATGCACCACTCTTGTAAGTGTGGTAATTACCATTAGTTTCTTCACCCGTGTATACTCCAGAAGCTTGAGTACCTATAGAAACAGGTCCCAGAGAGAAAGTTACTCCCCCTGCAACTTCATACGAGTCTTCCTCAGTATCCGTAGCTTGATCTGCACGTGATATAACAGAACCCCCTGCAAAAATGTTCAGGCCAGATAAAAATTCTGTACCTAATGAAGGGTTGATGTTTATAGTTAGGTCCTGCGATTCTTCAGCACTAGTTTGCGTATTACCAGTTTCTTTGTCGTTAGTATCCGCTGAACCATAATCAGGTGCTATCGTATACGTTAGCGTAGTACCTAATATAGTTGGTGTAGTGTACATAATATTTGTCGATAAACAGCTACCACAGACTGTCTTGATGCCTGGATTTAAACCTGCTCCCCAAGCTTCTTCCCATGCTGTTGGCATTTTATCGTCCAAAGCCTTAACACCGTTACCACTATCACCTTGGTTAATGTTCAATTTACCAAGTCCACCCATACCGAAAGTTACATTCGCAGCTGAATATGCGTTAGCGTTAGCTTGCGCAATCGTGTAATCAACTGTCCATCCGTTATCAAGTTCTGTTGAACCTTTAAAGGTTATATTAGAACCCATACCGACTGGATTACCAGTTGTATCCTCACCGCTTGAAACCCACGTTAAGTCAATACCACCTGTTGCTGTAAGATCGCCTGCATTAGCAGTAGATATAGCAGCTAGAGATCCGCAAAGAGCTGAAAAACCAACCTTAGTTAATTTATTCATAATTTACTTTTTACCTTTCTCTAAATTTAAAACGCTATACCAAGTGACAAAATTGTCGAGTTGTAATCAGCTGTACCATAAGATTGGTTGTCAACGTTTACTTCAGCAATTCTAAAAGTTGCGCCACCCATTGTGTACGCAGCTTGGATAGAATCCGCTTCAGGATCGTTGCTACCACCAGCTTGATCTGATTCTGTATGGTTATAACCGACTGATAAATCATCATTTACGTTAAATGTTATACCGTAAGCAATGTTTTCATATCCAGTATTAGTAGTGTTACCATTTTGTTCATCTGTTTGTTGGTATCCTACTGTAAAACCACCAGCAGCATATTTAACGCCCCAAACTTCTTCTTCTTGGTTACCATTAATTGTTGCTGCATTTTGGAATTGGTTAACTTCTGAAATACCACCGTAAACAGTTAAACCATCTACACCGTGTAGATCGCTACCTGCTTCAAGTGTTATATCCCAACCGCTTCCAAGTACGCCAGAAGTTCCACCACCTGTTTTGTCGCCAGTATCTCCGCTGTCAGCATCTTTTGACCATGCTAAACGCGCAGTAAGACCTGCCGGCATTGCTTCTGTTGGTGTTATTTCTATTGTACCACCTGCTGAAGTACCCATAATTTTATTTATTCCGGCACTTAAACCAGCTCCATCAGCTTCTTCCCATACTGTTGGTGTGATATCGTCGTAACGTTGTATACCTGTTCCAGATGTACCATGAGATATTAAAACATCTCCCATTCCTGGTAGGCCTATTGTTACGTTTGTAGATGAGTACGCCGATGCATTACCATTCGCTATTGATAGATCGACCGACCACCCGTTATCAAGCTCTCCCGAGCCTTTAAAAGTGTGGTTTGAACCCATACCTATCGGGTTACCAGTGGTTTGATCTTCTTGTGACATATAAGTCAAATCTATACCACCAGTTACTGTAAGATCACCTGCATTAGCAGCTGAAATTGCAGCCAGAGATCCGCACAATGCAGATGCTCCTACTTTAGTTAATTTATTCATAGTTAACTCCTTTTGTTAATTTATTCATATGAATGGTGCTAAAATAGCACTCTGAAAATTCAAAAAGAATTCTAAAAGTGTTGAAACATCAATATTTTTTACATATGTTGTATATTTGCAACATAATAAAATACTAGCTAATAAATGGCGTTTTTATTAGCTTTTTTGTATTTTTTATTAGTCATTTTCAAATGAAAATTAATGTAATAAATATAGATTAATGGGCTTTATGAATTATATCCCCAAAAGAATATTATTTTTTATAACAGGAATTGTTATTTTAGGTTTTTTAAGTTCTTGTGGAATATACAATCCTTCGGATGCCAGAAAAGTTTCTCCAAATTCTAAGGAAAGAGTTAAAAAAAATTTAGAAGAAGGTAAAGGTATATCATTAGGAAAAATGCTGGATGGAGGAAGTGGAACCAGTTATCAGTTCGCCAGCTCTAACCCGATGTGGAGAGCAACGCTAGAAATACTTGATTTTTTACCACTCGCAAACGTTGACTATTCGGGTGGAATTATAACAACTGATTGGTATAGCGAGGGAACTTCGCTGGATGAGTCTATTAAAATTACAGTAAGATTTTTAACTAATGAAATAAGATCAGATGGAATTAGAATAATTGTACATAAGAAACGCTGTGATATTCAGCAACAATGTAGAATAAAAAAAATATCTTCAACATTAGAGCAAGAGCTTCAAGTAGCTATTCTTAAGAAAGCAACAATTTTTCAAAAAGACTACGATAAAACAAAGAAAAAATATAAAAGAAGCGAAGTACAATAATTAACTCTTAGTTCAAAAAAAATAATTTTTTAATCCATGGAAAGATACAATATAAAAAATGTTGAAAAAAAATGGCAAGATATTTGGTCTAAAAAAAAAACCTATGCAGCTGTTTTAAATAATAAAAAAAAAAAGTTCTATTGCCTTGAAATGTTTCCTTACCCCTCAGGCAAGATTCATATGGGTCACGTTCGAAATTATACGATAGGAGATGTTTTAGCTCGTTATAAAATACTTCGTGGCTTTAATGTTTTGCATCCAATGGGTTGGGATTCATTTGGTTTGCCAGCAGAAAATGCCGCACGCGAAAATAATCTTCATCCTAAAGATTGGACTAAAAAAAATATAGATACTATGAAAAAACAGTTAAAACTTCTTGGTCTTGCATTAGATTGGGATCGAGAAATATCTACTTGTGATCCTGAATATTATAAACATCAACAAGAATTCTTTTTAGAATTATTTAAAAAAAAATTAGTATACAAAAAAGATACTTATGTAAATTGGGATCCCGCGGAACAAACAGTGTTGGCTAATGAACAAGTAATTGATGGAAAAGGTTGGCGTTCCGGCGTAGCCGTTGAAAGAAAAAAACTCTCACAATGGTTTTTTAATATCAAAAAATTTTCACAAAATTTATTAGATGAATTACAAAAACTAGAAAATTGGCCTGACAAAGTAAAACTAATGCAAAAAAATTGGATTGGAAAGTCATATGGATGTGAAATAAATTTTCAAATTGATAAAGAAAAAAAGTTAAATAAAATAAAAGTTTTTACTACCAGGCCAGATACAATATTTGGTGCTTCTTTTATAGCACTTTCAGTGGATCACCCAATTGCAAAAAAGTTTGAAAAAAATAATAATTTTATTTCCTTTAAAACAGAATGTTCAAAAATGGGCACTACAGAGGAAGCTTTAGCGAATGCTGAAAAAATTGGCTTTAATACAGGTTTATTTGCATTACATCCTTTGGATAAAAAAATTAAACTTCCTATTTTTATTGCAAACTTTGTTTTAATGGATTACGGAACGGGTGCCATATTTGGTTGCCCTGCCCATGATCAACGAGATTTAGATTTTGCAAACAAATATAATCTTAAAGTGTTACCTGTAGTAAAACCCAAAAATATTGATACTACTAAATTTGTTATAAAAAATGAGGCTTTCACCGAAGATGGGATATTGTTTAATTCTAATTTTTTAAATGGTCTTACCGTTAATGAAGCTATAAAAAAAATAATAAAAGTAATTATTAAAAAAAATTTAGGTACCAGAAAAATTACGTACCGACTTAAAGACTGGGGCGTTTCTAGACAAAGATACTGGGGATGTCCTATTCCTATAGTTTACAACAAGAAAGGGGATGCAATTCCAGTTAAGAAAAAAGATTTACCTGTTTTGCTGCCTGATAATGTTGATCTTAAAGTAACGGCAAACCCTTTAGATAAACATCCTACTTGGAAATTCACGAAACTTTCCACTGGAGAAAAAGTTATTAGAGAAACAGATACTTTAGATACTTTTGTTGATTCTTCGTGGTATTTTGTAAGATTTTGTTCATCAAAATATAAAAAGTATGGTTATAAATTAGCTGATATTAAATACTGGATGCCAGTTGACCAATATATTGGTGGTGTTGAGCATGCAATATTACATTTGCTTTATTCAAGATTTTTCATGAGGGCATTAGCGTACAACAATAAAAAGTTTAATTATATCGAACCATTTAAAAGTCTATTTACCCAGGGCATGGTGTGCCATGAAACATACAAAAATGAAGAAAACCAGTGGTTATACCCGGAAGAAATTGAAAAAAATTCTGATGGCAATTTGATCACAAAAAAAGACAAAAAGAGGGTTGTAATAGGAGCCTCTGAGGCAATGTCTAAATCAAGAAAAAATATCGTAGATCCTGAAGAAATGATTAATATCTATGGAGCAGACTCTATTAGATGGTTTATGCTATCAGATAGCCCGCCAGAAAGAGATGTCCAATGGTCACTGGAAGGGGTTTCTGCTGCTTTCAAATTTATTCAAAAACTTTGGAAATTAAATAATGAAATTTTAGATAAAAAAGACTCACCCATAAAATCCGGAGACGTTACGCTAGAAAAGGCTGTGAATAAAACGGTTTATAACGTAACAAAAAACTTAGATAATTTTCAATATAATGTTGTAATAGCTAATATGCATGAAATATACAATTTACTTTATGATCATGTTATTAATAATAAAACATCAAATAAAACCTTAAAAAAGCAATGGGAAAAAATAACAATGCTATTAATGCCACTTGCGCCACATTTGGCTCATGAATGCTGTGAAAAAATAAACAAACGATATTATTGGCCTAAACATGATTCTAAATTACTTAAAGACGAAAATTGTACAATAGTAATACAAGTTGATGGGAGAAAAAGAGGTATACTGGAAATACCAACAAACTCGAAAGAAATAATGATCATAAAAAAATCAAGGGAAATTGCTAATGTTTCAAAGCATATAGAAAATACAACAATTATAAAAAATATTTATATTAAAAATAAATTATTGAACTTTATAACAAAAAAATGAAAAAAATAACTCAACTCATTTCTTCGTTTATTCTTATCTTGTGTATTAATGCTTGTACTGGCTACGAACCTATTTTTAGTTCAAAAAAATTACAATTCAAAATTGCTGATTATTCAATAAAAGCTGATAAAAAATTGGGGAACCAAATTTATACTCACTTATATACATTAACTCAATCGAATAAAAATAATTCAGATGCGCAAAATTTTCATATCACAATTGAAGCATCAAAAGATAAGACTGCAACAGTTAAAAATAGTGCCGGAAAAATTCTAGAGTATAAAGTTACTTTAAGTACTAGTATTATAATAAAAGATCTCCTGACCAATGATGAAATATTAAATCAGTACTTTACTCACTCTTCACCCTATAAAGTTCAAGATCAGCACTCTGAAACAAGACAATTAGAAGATAAAACCATAGACAATTTAATAAATAAAACTTATCAAGATTTGCTAATTAAAATGTCAGAAAACATATCAACAAAATGATAATAAAAAGTTATGAAATAAAAAAAAAAAAATCAAATTTTCTAAAAAATAATTTTTTTTTATTATATGGTGAAAATATTGGATTAAAAAAAGATATTAAAGACTTTATTACTTCAGAAGTAAAACAAAAAGATGATACCATAGAAATTATATCCTTATATGAAAATGAAATATTTGATAATGAGGAAAATTTTAACAATTTTGTATATTCTGGATCATTATTTAGTGATAAAAAAATAATAACTATCCATGGAGGCACAGATAAAATAATAAAAAAAATAAGTGATGTCTATGATAAATATCCTGATAACATATTTTTAATAATTTTTTCTGAAATTTTAGAAAAAAAATCTAAATTAAGAAACTTTTTTGAAAAAAATGAAAAAACAATTTGTATTCCATGTTATTTGGATAGCGCAAAAGATTTGGAAATGATCGTACAATTGGAATGTAAAAAAAATAAAATAGTATTATCAAGAGAAGCAATAAATTTGTTAATTGAAAAATCTAATTCCGATCGCAATAACCTAAGGAATGAAATTGAAAAAATTAAATCTTACTCACTAAATAAAAAAAGGTTAGAACTCGATGAAGTAAAACTTTTAATAAATTTTTCTGGTGATTATAAATCTGATATTTTAGTAAACGAATGTTTGTGTGGAAATATATCTCAATATAAAAAAGTTATGTCAGAATTATATGTTGGTACAGTTAATCAAATATTTTTATTACGAATTTTAAGTAATAAAATTCAACGTTTACTCAAAATTAAAGAGCAAGAAAATAAATCAAATAATCTGGATAACCTTATAAATACTGCAAAGCCAGCTTTTTTTTGGAAAGAAAAACCTATAGTAAAAAAACAATTATCTATATGGGGTTTAATTGATCTAAAAAAAATAGTTAGTGATATAAATACTACTGAACTTTTATGTAAGAAAAATCCTCAAATATCTAATAGTATTTTCTTTAATTTTTTTTCAGAAATTTGTAAAAAAGCTAATAATTTTTCTTAATTGTATTAATTAATTTATCCAGTTGGTCCAAATCTCGATATTCAAAAGAAATTGTTCCAGAATTATTTTTTTTGTTATTAATAGAAACGCTTAATCCTGTTTTTTCTTCTAAATCTTTTTGTAAATCAATAATATTAGTATCTTTTTTTAAAATTAATTTAAATTTTTTGTCCCTAAACTGCCTTGCTAAAATTTCTGACTGACGTACTGATAGTTTTTTTTGTATAATTTTTTTTGCAATATCAACAGAATTATTTAAACCAACTAATGATCTAGCATGTCCTGCTGATAAATTTCCTGTTTCTACCATCAAAAGTACTTCCTCAGGAAGTCCCAATAGTCTAAGTGAATTAGCTATATAGCTTCTACTTTTACCAATAAATTTAGATAATTTTTCTTGATTATAGTTAAAATCATCTACCAATCTTTGATAACCTCTAGCTTCCTCAATTGGATTTAAATCTTGTCTTTGTACATTTTCAACAATAGAAAATTCTAATGATTTAACATCATTAACGTTGAGAATAACTACTGGAACTTCATGTAATCCGGCATTTTGAGAAGCCAACCATCTTCTTTCTCCGGCAATTATTTCGTACTTTCCTTCCAACAACTTATCAGGTCGTACAATAATTGGCTGGATTACGCCCTGTTCCTTTATAGAATTAGTTAATTCTTCTAAACTCTCTTTGTTAAAATGCTTTCTTGGCTGAAACTTATTTCTAATTAAATCTTTTATTAAAACTTTATTTGTCTCAATTTTTTTTGAAGTATCACCTAATAACGATGATAAACCTCGACCTAAACCTTTTTTTAGTCGGTTTTGAATCATTAAGCGGCGCTTTCCATTACGTTTTCTTGTTTTAAAAACTCTTCAGTAAAACTTAAATATGATTTAGTTCCTGAACATGTTTTGTCATAAATTAAAACAGGCACACCATGAGAGGGTGCTTCTGATAATCTCACGTTCCTGGGTATAACTGTTTGATACACTTTATTTTTAAAGAATTTTCTAGCTTCCAAATCAACCTCACCAGAAAGTTTATTTCTTTTATCATACATCGTTAAAAGAACTCCTCTAATATCCAATTCTGGGTTTAATTTAATTTTAACTCTGTCTATAGTTTTAATTAATTGACTTAATCCTTCTAATGCGAAAAATTCAGCTTGAAGTGGGACAATTAAAGATTTTGCAGCAACAAGTGCCATAACTGTCAAAAGACTTAAAGAAGGTGGGCAATCAATCAAAATATAAGAAAAATCATTTTCTTTACTATTGATGAATTCTCCAATTTTATCTTTTAATAAAAAAGCTCTTCTGTTTTCATTGGCTGTTTCAACTTCTAAGCCAGACAAGTCTACATTTGATGAAACTATTTTTAGGTTATCCAGTTTCGTATCTTTAATGGATTCCTTAAAATTACAATTACTATTAAATACATCATATATTGTTTTCTCGTTATCTTCGATGGATATACCAAATCCTGTTGTGGCATTACCTTGTGGATCTAAATCAATAACTAAAACTTTCTTATTTTGAAATGAAAGCGCAGTAGCCAAATTTACTACTGTAGTAGTTTTGCCAACTCCACCCTTTTGATTAATAACAGAAATAATTTGAGTATTTTTCAATTTATTTTTTTTATAAGTCTATTAATTTCTATAACAGTCGAATCATTACTAGTTACACTCACTCTTTGCTTATACTCAATATCCCAACTTTTAGAAGCTTGAAGTAATTCGTTTTTTCCCGTTTTTCCTAGAAAAATAAAAATTTTTTTCCAGTTATTTGCTTTATTGTGTATAAGTTGCAAAATTATTTTAAGTGGTTTAAAAGCTCTAGTTACAAAAACATCTTCAAAAAATTTTATGTGCTCATCAAAAATATTCTGTTGAAGAACTTCGACATTTAGATTAAGTGCCTTTACTGTATCTTTTAGAAATTTTACTTTTTTAGGACTTTTTTCTATTAATTTCACTTTAAACGTTAATTTTCTGTCTTTAGCAGCTATCGCCAGTACTAATCCAGGCAATCCTGCTCCAGAACCTAAATCCACTAGGTTTTTATCATTTTTATCAATAAAATCAATGACTTGTATGCTATCTAAAAAATGCCTGATCCATATTTGATTAATTGTTGAATTTCCAATTAAATTTAAGCTTTTATTCGCTTTTACAAGTAAATATTCGTACTTTTTTAAACTTGTGATTGTTTCACGTGAAACTTGAGTGAATCTACCAAAAGTATCCATCTGGATAAATTTGTCCATCTATGCCCTTTTTAACTTTTTTAATCCCTTTTTCACGTGAGAAAGCAGAATATAAACAGCTGCAGGTGTAATTCCATCTATTCTAAGCGCCTGGCCTAAAGTTCTTGGTCTTATAAGCTTAAATTTGCTCTTAACCTCATTAGAAAGTCCGCTCAATTTACTATAATCAATATTTTCAGGTATCATCAAATTTTCATCTTTTCTAAATGCAATAATATCTGCTTCTTGCTTTTCTAAATAACCTGAATAATGTGAACTTATTTCAATTTGCTCTTCAACTTTCCTGGAAGCCTCTGGTATTTCATTCCAGATTGATCTTAATTTATTAAAAGTTACGCCATCTCTAGATAATATATCTAAAGCTGATCGCTTAATTCCATCCTTGGCAATTTTAATATTGAATTTTTCAGCTTCATTTGGCGATATTTTCAGGCTTTTCAAACTATTACTTAACTCATTGATTTTATTTACTTTTTTTGTAAATATTTCAGTTCTTGAATTTTGAACTAACCCAAGATCGATACCAATTTGGGTTAATCTTATATCTGCATTGTCAGCTCTGAGACTTAATCTATATTCAGCTCGTGATGTAAACATACGATATGGTTCCGCAACTCCTTTTGTAACTAAATCATCTATCATCACTCCGATGTATGCCTGAGCACGATCAAGAACTAGTGGGTCTTGATCTTGTATTGATAGAGCAGCATTAATTCCAGCCATAAGTCCTTGGGCAGCTGCTTCTTCGTAACCTGTTGTTCCATTAATTTGACCAGCAAGGTAAAGTGATTTTATTTTTTTTGTTTCCAAAGTGTGATTTAACTCTCGTGGATCAACATAATCGTATTCAATGGCATATCCAGGTCTTATTATTCGAGTACGTTCTAAACCATTGATTTTACTTAATATTTCTGCCTGGACATCAGCCGGTAGAGAAGTTGAAATTCCATTTGGGTAAACCGTCGTGTCGTATAAGCCCTCAGGTTCCAAAAAAATTTGGTGTCTAGTCTTATCTGAGAATTTTACAATTTTATCTTCAATAGAGGGACAATATCTCGGCCCAACACCTTTAATGCTTCCAGAATACATCGCACTTTTAGTTAAATTTTTTTTTATTATGTCATGAACTTTTTTATTTGTATAAGTCACACTGCATGCAATTTGTTTGTTGTAAGTTTTGCTGGTCAAAAAAGAAAAATATTCCGGGTCAGTATCAGCATCTTGCTTTTCTAAATTATTAAAATTAATTGTAGACCCATCAAGTCTAGGTGGCGTTCCAGTTTTAAGTCTACCCAATTTCATTTTAAATTTTGCTAACTGCTCACTTAAACCTGTTGAAGGTTTTTCGGCATGTCGTCCCGCAGGAGTCTTTTCATCACCAATATGAATTAAACCATTTAAAAAAGTTCCTGTGGTTAAAATCATATTTTTACAATTTATTTTTTTTCCAGATTTAGTATGAAATCCAATTACCTGGTTTCTATTAAAAATGAACTCAATA
>CACLKP010000011.1 GCA_902607585.1 uncultured Pelagibacteraceae bacterium | reverse complement strand
AAAGAACCAAATTTAGTTGGCGAATGTATTAATGAAATGAAAAACGCTTGTAGCCTACCAATTACTGTGAAGACCAGAATAGGCTTTGATGATTATGAAGATTATGAATATTTAAAAAAATTTATCACGATAATCAAGCATGCAGGATCTGAAACTTTTATTATTCATGCTAGAAGAGCTATATTAACTAAATTAACACCAAAACAAAATTTAAGTATACCACCTTTAAACTACAGTTTTGTTTATGATCTTAAAAAAGATTTTAAAAATGATACTGTTATTTTAAATGGTGGAATTGACTCAATAGATAAAATTAAAACTCATTTAAAAAAAGTCGATGGAGTTATGATAGGTAGAGCGGCATATCACTCGCCGTATTTTTTGGCGGATATTGAAAAAGAGATTTTTAAAAATGAAAACGTATTATCAAGATCTGAAATTATGGAACTAATGATACCTTACATTAAAGAAGAAACAAAAAAAGGAACTAGGCTCAATCAAATCATGAGACATACCATTGGTTTATTCCATGGTCAAAAAGGATCAAGTTATTGGAAAAGATATTTAAGTGAAAATATGTGCATTAGAGAAGCCGATTTACAGAAAGTAAATCATATCATGGATCATATTAAAAATAATAATATTATCACTTCTTTTGGAAGATAAGTTGTTAGCAAGTTTAGATCAAAATCAAATAATATTTATTGTATTTGTGATGGCTGTATCTGCAGTCGTCGTCGGTTTTTTGGCTGGCTTATTTGGAATTGGTGGCGGTTTGATAATGGTTCCTGTTCTTTTTTATGTATTCAGTTACGTTGGCATAGAGCGAACATTTGTTATGCATTTAGCTATAGGTACATCCTTTTCAATTATAATTCCAAATTCAATTATATCTACCATAACACATATGAAATTTAAGGCAGTTGATTTTAGTATTGTTAAAACCTTTGGTGTCTTTGTTGTGACCGGAGTTGTGCTTGGAACTTTATTTGCTGTTAGTTTAAAGACTTCTAGTTTAATTTTGTTTTTTGCAATTATGACTATGCTTTTTGCCATTTATTTTTTGATAGAAAAAGAAAAAATTGATCCCGTGCCAAGAAAAATAAATTTAATTTATAGAGTTATATGTGGTTTTTTATCAGGTTTTTTGTCTGCTCCTATGGGAATAGGTGGAGGCGTATTTAATACTCCAATATTCAAGATGTTTGGCTATCCAATTAATATTGCTATTGGCAGCTCAGCGGCCATTGGATTTTTGATTGCTTTTGTTGGGGCAATAGGTTTTGCGGTTTCAGGAAGTTATTTTAATATAAATGCTCCATTAAGTTTAGGATTTGTAAATATTCCAGCATTTTTAATTTTTGTGCCAATTACTACATTTATGGCCAAGATTGGCGCTGAAACAGTTCACAAAGTCGATAAAAGACTTATTGTTAAGTTGTTTGGTATTTATCTTTTTATTGTAGCTTGTAGATTGTTTTATGAGTATTTTTCGTTTTAAATTTTTTGATCGTATTCACCAACTTTACCAGTTTCTCTTAAAAGTTTATCAATAAATTCAAATATTTCCTTTTTTCTTTTATCAGAGGTAGGGCTTTCAGTAACAACTACCAACGAAGGTTTGTTTGAAGAAGCTCTGATTAAACCCCAAGAGCCATCTTCAAAAGAAAAACGTATACCATTTACAGTCAATATATTAGTAATTGTTTGATTATCAATTTTTATATTATTTGATTTTAAATCTTCTATTTTTTTAACCAAGGATTGAACAACTATATACTTTTCTTCATCTTTACAAAAAGGAGCCATTGTAGGAGTCTGATATGTAGTAGGTATTTCACTTATTAATTCTGAAATTTTCTTGTCTTGATTATTAATTAGATGACAAACTTGAATCGCAGAATTAATTCCATCATCATATCCTAGGCCAAGAGGTTGGTTAAAAAAGAAATGTCCACTTTTTTCAAATCCAGCCAAAGCTTTAATTTCATTAACTTTCCTTTTAATATGAGAATGTCCAGTTTTCCAATAAATAGTTTTGCAGTTATTTTCCATTAAAATTTTATCTTTTTCAAATAAACCTGTGGATTTTACATCTACAATAAACTTTTTATTTTTATGATTTGGAGCTAAATTTCTTGCTATAAGTAGTCCTATTTTATCCGAATAAATTTCTTTTCCGTTGTTGTCAATAACCCCAACACGATCACCGTCACCATCAAAACCAAAACCAACATCAGCTTTATTTTCTTTGACAGATTTACTGATAGCGTTAAGCATTTTAAGATTTTCTGGATTGGGGTTATATTTCGGAAAATTATAGTCAAGGTTACAATCTAACTCAATAATTTCACAACCAATTCCTTTAAGAACTTTTGGTGCAAAAACACCTGCTGTACCGTTGCCACACGCAACCACAACTTTAAGTTTTTTTCTTATTTTATGTTTTGTTAAATTATTTATATATATGTCTTTAAATCCTTTTATTTCTTTATAAGATCCTTTTCCTTTTATAAATTTTTTTTCTAAAACAATTTTTTTTAGTTCGTTCATTTCAGTAGGTGAATGGGTTAATCCCTTTTCTATACCCATCTTTATACCGGTCCATCCATTTTCATTATGACTTGCTGTAACCATTGCAATTGCGTCTGCGTTAAGATTAAATTGAGCGAAATAGACTGTCGGTGATAAAGCTAAACCTATATCTTCAATATGACACCCAGTATCAATTAAACCTTCGATGAGTTTATTTTTGACTTCTTCACTATAAGATCTGTAATCATGACCAACTATTACTCTTGGAGATTTATTTGTTTTTGAAATAATTTGTGAACCTAAGCCTCGACCAACATATTTAATACCTTCTTTGTTTATGTCTTCAGGATATAACCATCGTGCATCGTATTCCCTAAATCCTAGTGGATTTATATGAGCATCCTCTAATATCGGCATTATCTCTTATCTAATATTTTTTAGTTTTTAGCAGTATTTAAATTTTATCCTTGCTATCTTGGTAATGTTCTTATAATGTTCTATTGATTTGTTAAAAGATGTAGTATACCAATGCATTGTGTACACAACATATAGTTGTTTTTACATAAAACTTTAATAAAATATACGAGATATGAATAAAAACCTGTCATTAGCCATCGAGAAAGCTGTCGAAAAAATAGGCCCCAAGGATAATTTTCATATTAATCAAACCAAAGCTGATAAAAAACCTGACCTATTTTCACTAACCTCTCAAACAGAACTTTTTCAAAATGACAAGGGAATAACAATTAAAATTAATAGGTCTAAAGATTTGAAATTAACTGATTTTGGTAAAGCGACTTTAAGCGATAGATATTTAGGGCAGAATGAGTCTTATCAAGATTTATTTGCTCGTGTTGCAAGCATATACGCTGATGATAATTTGCATGCACAAAGAATTTACAATTATATAAGTAATTTATGGTTTATGCCGGCTACCCCGATTTTATCTAACGGAGGAACAGAGAGAGGTTTGCCGATTTCTTGTTTTTTAAACGAGGCTGGAGATAGTTTAGATGGAATTTTAGATTTGTGGAGCGAGAACGTTTGGTTAGCAGCTAAAGGCGGGGGTATTGGAAGTTATTGGGGAAATCTAAGATCAATAGGTGAAAAAATTGGTAGAGTTGGAAAAACGTCTGGGATAATTCCTTTTATTAAAGTAATGGATTCACTAACAATGGCTATCAGCCAGGGTTCTCTACGTAGAGGATCTGCAGCTTGCTATCTTCCTATAGATCATCCAGAAATAGAAGAATTTATTGAAATGAGAAGACCAACTGGAGGGGACCCAAATAGAAAAACTTTAAATTTACATCATGGAGTGTTGGTTAGTGATGCTTTTATGAGAGCTGTTGAAACTAATTCTGAGTGGGCATTAAAAAGTCCTAAAGACGGAATAATTCAAACCACTTTATCGGCAAGAAACTTATGGATAAGATTATTGACAGCAAGAGTGGAAACAGGAGAGCCATATATCATTTTTGTAGATACAGTAAATAGACTTATTCCACAACATCATAAGTTAGCTGGATTAAATGTAAAGACATCTAATCTTTGCAGCGAAATAACTTTGCCAACAGGAATAGATAAAGATGGTAATGACAGAACAGCAGTATGCTGTTTATCTTCTTTGAATTTAGAAACCTACGAAGAATGGAAAGATGATCCAAATTTTATTGAAGATGTGATGAGATTTTTGGACAATGTTCTAACAGATTTTATTAATAGAGCTCCGAACACTTTTAAAGATGCCAAATATTCAGCGCTAAGAGAAAGAAGTGTAGGGTTAGGAGTAATGGGTTTTCATTCATTTCTTCAAAAGAATTCCATTCCATTAGAATCTGTTATGAGTAAAAGCTGGAATAATAAAATTTTCAAGCACATTCAAATAAGTGTAGATCAGGCTTCAAAAAAATTAGCAGAAGAGAGAGGATCTTGTCCTGATGCAGAAGAATATGGTTTTAAAGAAAGATTTTCAAACAAAACAGCAATTGCACCTACAGCTTCTATTTCAATAATTTGTGGAGGTGCTTCTCCCGGAGTTGAACCTATTGCTGCTAATAGTTATACTCACAAAACGCTTTCAGGATCCTACAATGTTAGGAACAAATATTTAAAAAAATTATTAGAAAAACATGGAAAAAATGATGATGAAACATGGTCAACTATAACAACAAATCAGGGCTCGGTTTCCCATTTAGATTTTTTAACTGATCATGAGAAAGATTTATTTAAAACTGCCTTTGAATTAAATCAAAAATGGATAATTGAGTTGGGTTCGGATAGAACCCCTTATGTTTCTCAAGCCCAATCGATTAATATTTTTTTACCAGCTGATGTTCATAAGAAAGAGTTACATCAAATACATTTCCAAGCTTGGAAAAAAGGATTAAAAAGTTTGTATTATTGTAGATCCAAATCTATCCAAAGGGCTGAAAATATAAATAATGGATTATCAACAACGGCAACAGTTAAGAAAACCAAAGAAGATCAAGATTATGAAGAATGCCTATCATGTCAGTAGTAAAGCTAGAAAAAAATAAAGATACTCAAAAAAAATCTGGCTTGCTAATGGGAAACCCTGTTTATAAGCCATTTAGATATCCATGGTGTTATGATGCCTGGTTAACGCAACAAAGAATTCATTGGCTTCCAGAAGAAGTTCCGTTGGGTGATGATGTTCGAGACTGGCAAAAGAATTTAAATCAGGCTGAGAAAAATTTGTTAACCCAAATATTTAGATTTTTTACTCAGGCAGATGTAGAGGTTAGCAATTGTTACATAAGACATTATATGAATGTTTTTAAACCTACAGAGACATTAATGATGATGTCTGCTTTTGCATCAATGGAAACAGTGCATATTGCAGCTTACTCTCATCTACTAGACACCATAGGAATGCCAGAGTCAGAATATTCAGCTTTTTTAAAGTATAAAGAAATGAAAGATAAGTATGATTACATGCAAAGTTTTGATGTAAAATCAAACCACGATATTGCAAAGACCATTGCCGTTTTTAGCGCTTTTACAGAAGGTCTTCAATTGTTTGCTAGTTTTGCAATTCTGCTAAATTTTCCAAGACAAAATAAAATGAAAGGTATGGGTCAAATTGTAACTTGGTCTGTTAGAGATGAAACATTGCACTGTAATTCAATGATTAAATTATTTAGAACTTTTATTGATGAAAATCCTGATATCTGGACAGAGAAACTTAAAAAAGAAATTTATGAGGCATGCAGAACAATTATTTCTCACGAAGATGCTTTTATAAATTTAGCTTTTGAGATGGGACCGATAGAAGGTCTTACAGCTGATCAAGTTAAACAATATATTCGTTGGATAGGAAACAGAAGATTAATTCAACTTGGGCTAGAACCAATTTATCAGATAGATAAAAATCCTTTAACTTGGTTAGACACAATGTTGAATGCTGTTGAGCATATGAATTTTTTCGAAGGTAGAGCCACAGAATATTCTAAAGCTTCAACAAAAGGTACTTGGGCAGAAGCGTTTTCATAAAATAACCACTTCCTTAAATAGATATCTGTTAGTAAACTAATTTCTTGAAAGGAGATGTTATGGCAACATTTTATGCGTTGGGTAAATATACTGCTCAAGGATACCAAGGTTTTTGCAAAGATCCAAAATCAGATAGAGCACAAGCGGCTCGAACTGCAGCTGAAGCTGTTGGAGCTAAATTAGTTTCATATACTGGTTTAAGAGGACCTTATGATTTTTTAGCTGTATTCGAAGGAACTTTTGCACAAGGTGCTGGTGTTAAAATGGCAACAGAAGCTAGCGGCGCTCTTTGCGATATTGCAGTTTGTGAAGCAATAAACATTAATGAAGTTGCAGAAAACGCTGCAAAAATCGCGAAAGCATATAAAGGTCCAGGAAAATAATTTTATCTTTGGTTGAGAAGCATTACTTTACGGTGCTTCTCTCCACTGTATTTAGATAAAGGTCTAATTAATTTGTTGGCTGCATGCTGTTCTATTATATGTGCAGACCAACCTGTTATTCTAGAGATAACAAATATTGGTGTAAAAAAATCAGTATCAAAACCCATTAAATAGTATGCCGGGCCAGTTGGATAATCCACATTTGGATGAATATTTTTTTTCTCCAACATTATATCTTCAATAATTTGACTAATCTTAGGTAATTTTTTTTCTTTCAGTAGTTCTGCAACCTTCAAATAATACTTTTTCATTGTAGGAACTCTTGAATCTCCTTTACTGTAAACCCTATGACCAAATCCCATAATAAGTTTTTTCTTTTCTAAGGAATCTAAAATCCATTTTTCAGCATTTTCGGGTCTTTTAACCTTTTTAAGCATGTGCATAACTTCTTCATTTGCTCCCCCATGAAGCGGGCCTTTTAAACTTGCAATGGCTCCGGTAATAGCTCCGTGAATATCAGACAAACTACTTGTTATTGTCCGAGCTGTAAAAGTAGATACGTTAAAGCTATGTTCAGCATATAATATAAGAGAAACATCGAAAGCTTTTACGATTTCTTCATTAGGAACTTTACCAAAACACATATAAAAAAAGTTTTCAGAAAAGGACAATCTTTTCTTTGGTGGTATTACATTTTTGCCTTTTCTAGCTCTAAAAAAGGCTGCTATAGCGGTTGGGGTTTTAGCGAAAATCCTTATTGCTTTTCTCATATTTGCCTCAGGAGAATTATTGCTTGTTTCTTTATCTTCTAAACCCAAAACACTAACAACTGTTCTTGCAACATCCATAGGATGTGATCTTTTTGGCATGTGTTTAATAATTTCTCTCAAATTGATTGTGATATTTCTATTTTCTTCTAGTTGCTTTTTAAATTTCTTAAGCTGTGTTTTGTTTGGTAGCTCTCCATTTAAAACAAGATAAGCCACTTCTTCAAAAATACACTTTTCACAGAGTTCTTGAACAGCATAACCTCTGTAAGTTAGAGAATTTATATCAGGCATTACTTGGGATATCGTTGTTTCATCAACAACAATTCCTAATAATCCCTTTTTTATATCATCATTCATAAGCTATTCATGACCATCCGTTTTAAAATCAGTAATTTTTTTATCAGGGGTATTATATTTTTCATATTCCACCAGTTCATACAATCTTTTGCGTGTTTGCATTTTATCTATAATGTTGTTTTGATGTCCATCCTTCATAACAACATCTAAGCCATCCTCAACACTTTTCATTGCTAATCTTTGTGTTGTAACTGGATATATCACAATACTGTAACCCAAATTTTCTAATTCTTTTGAAGATAAAAGCTTAGTTTTTCCAAATTCAGTCATATTCGCAAGCAAATATACATTTGAGTTTTTTCTAATTTTTTCAAATTCTTTTTCATCTTTCATAGCCTCAGGGAATATCATATCAGCTCCTGCATTTTCATAAGCCTTAACTCTTTCTATAGTTTTTGTTATTCCTTCGACAGAATTAGCATCTGTTCTTGCTATAATTAAAAAGTTTTTATCTTTTCTGGCATTTATTGCTGTTTTAATTTTATCGACCATTTTATCTAAAGGAATGATTTCCTTATTGTCTAAGTGACCACATCTTTTTTCGTCAATTTGATCTTCAACATGACAACCTGAAAGACCAAGCTGTTCAAAAGTTTCTATAGTTTTTTTACAATCACCAAAACCAGTATCAGCATCAACTATTGAGGGAAGATCAGTTACTCTTGATATTTGATTTGCTCTGTAACTTACTTCCTTTAAGGTAGTTAGACCGATATCGGGAATACCCAAATCGTTAGCCATAACAGCTCCAGATATATAGGTACCATCAAATCCAATTTCTGCAATTAATTTTGCCGTTAAAGGATTGTAAGCTCCAGGAAATCTCAAAATTTTTTGTTTCTTTAATTTGTTTTTTAATTCAATTCGTTTTTCAGAAGGATTTTTCTTTGTAAAATGCATATCATAAATTGTTAATCAATCACGATTATAACAGCTGTTATTAGCAATAATAAAGCTAATAAATATTCTATGATCTTTTTAATTTTTGTATTTTTGATTATTAATTTAATTGAGGAGCCAAAAAGAGCCCATATACAAATAGAAGGAATGCAAACAAATGGAGCAGTTCCAGCAACAAACATTGTAGCGATGATAAAATTTTCTCCGTTAGGAAAAAAAGCAGTTGCTGCCGTTAAAGCAACAACCCAAGCTTTAGGATTGATAAATTGGAAAAGAGCAGCTTCGTAAAATCTTAGAGGTCGGCCAGTTTCTTTATTACTATCTGATAACGATCCAAGAATTTTCCACCCAAGATACAGTAGATAAAAAAAACAGAGCCACTTAAGATAAAATTGAATAACTGGAAATTTTTGAAATAAAGCTCCCAAACCAAAACAAACCAAAGTTATTTGAATTACATGGCCAAAAGGAATGCCAAACATATGAGGTAGAGTTCTCTTAAAACCAAATTTAATTCCAGATGCAGTTAGCATTGCGTTATTCGGACCAGGTGTAGCGAACATGACAAAATAGTAACTTATAAGAGCAAAAAAAAGTTTGAATTCAATCATTTAAATATTTTTCAATAATTTTTTCTAAACCTATAAAATTTTTTACTAAGTGATTATGGTGTATCTGGTTTATTTTTTTTTCTGTGTACCCTCCTTCAATTAATACAAAAGGTATATTGGCACTTTGGGCCGCGCCTGAATCTGTTTCACTATCACCAATCATGATAGTTTTTTTTATGTTTCCTCCTATTATTTCAATTGTATCGGTTAGATGTTTAGGATCTGGTTTATTATGATTAAAAGTATTACCACCAGCTACAAAGTCAAAAAAATGATAAATCTTTATTTTCTTTAAAAGATCTATTGATAAATGTTCCTGCTTATTTGTACAAACGGCCATGGAAATAGAATTATTTTTACACCAACTTAAAAATTCTAAAGCACCAGATATTAATTTACTCTCCTTATTTATATTTTTGCTGTAGAAATTAATGAATTCTTTTGTCATTTCTTCTTCAATTTTTTCATCTGTTTTTTTTATTTTTCCACTTAATTCAGAAATTTCATGTATTGATTTTCGGAGCATTTTTTTTGATCCTCCTCCAGCTAGTTTTTTTATGTGTGACAATTCTCTTTCTTCATAACCAAATTTTTTCATCACGTGATTATGTGCTAGCATCAAATCGGGCGCAGTGTCGACCAAAGTTCCGTCTAAATCAAATAAAACTGTAAATTTTTGACTCATTTTATATAAGTAGTATAAAGAAATATTTTGTGAGTTATCTCAAAGTTTATATTAATGTAAAGAGAAATCTTCATGGCATCAATAAGTAAAAAAAAAAAGGCCTTAATAGAAAAATACAATCAAGAAAAATTACGTAATCATGCGATGAAAATAGGAGTAACCCTAATATCTCCAGAAACTGTTTTTTTATCTAATGATACTAAATTTGGAAAAAACATTGTGATTAATCCATATGTTGTAATAGGAAAAAAAACAAAAATTGGAAATAATGTAGAAATTTTACCATTTACACATATTGAAAATGCCATATTAGAGTCAAATGTAAACGTAGGACCCTTTTCAAGGATAAGACCAGGATCTTTTTTATCTAAAGGTTCAAGAATTGGAAATTTTGTCGAGATTAAAAAAAGTAAATTAGGCAAAAATTCAAAAGTGAATCATTTATCTTATGTTGGTGATGCTACTATTGGTAAAAATGTTAATATTGGGGCTGGTACTATTACTTGTAACTATGATGGTAAAAGAAAAAATAAAACTAAAATATTAGATGGAGCATTTATAGGATCTAACACATCGCTCATTGCACCAATCAAAATTGGAAAAAAAGCTGTCGTGGGGGCCGGTTCAGCTTTGAGCAAAAATGTAAAAGATAAATCTTTATCATTTACTAGAGCCAGCCAAGTAGTAATTAAAAATTATAAGAGAAAATAATGTGTGGAATAATAGGAATAGCCAGCAATAAATTAGTAGCGTCAAATATAATCCAATCTTTAAAAAAACTAGAATATAGAGGTTACGATTCAGCGGGAATCGCCACGATAGTTAATGGCGAAATAAATGAAAAAAAATGTGCAGGAAGAGTAGAAAACTTAGAAAAAATGTTATTTAAAAATCCATCAAATGGGTCGTTAGGTATAGGTCATGTCAGATGGGCGACACACGGAATACCAAGTAAAGTTAATGCTCACCCTCATTCTTCCGATGAAGTTTCAGTAGTTCACAATGGAATAATTGAAAATTCCAATGAATTGAAAAAAGATTTAGAAAAAAAAGGTTATAAATTTAAATCACAAACAGATACGGAAGTTATTACAAACCTTCTGACTGATTTTCTAAAAGATTTTGATTTAGTTGATGCAATTAACAAAACTTTAAAAACACTTAATGGTAGTTTTGCGCTGGGAATTATTTTTAAAAAATTTAATAATATTGTTGTTGGAGCTAGGAGAGGTAGCCCTCTTGCTGTTGGATACGGTCCTGAAGAGAATTATTTGGGATCAGACTCGTACGCTCTCAAATCTATGACGAATAAAATTACCTATTTAGATGATGGAGATGTATGTGTATTAACAAACAATAAAATAGATTTTTATAATTCTAAAAATAAAAAAATAAATAAGGAAATTTTAATACTTTCTGATGACAAAAATATCGCTGAAAAAGGTGAATATAAAGATTTTATGTCAAAGGAGATTAATGAACAAAACGTTACTGCTAAAACTTGTATTAAAGAATACCTTGATCAATTAAGAAAAAATATAAACATATATAATTTTCCTATAAATCCAAAAGATATTCAAAAAATAGTTTTAATTGGATGTGGCACCGCATATCATTCTTGCATTACGGCAAAATATTGGTTTGAAGAACTGACAAATATTCCAATTGAGATTGATATAGCATCAGAATTTAGATACAGAAAAATTAAACTAAATAAAAAAAACTTATATGTTTTTGTATCACAATCGGGAGAAACAGCAGATACATTTGCGGCTCTTGATTTGTGTAAAAAAAATAAGGTAAAAACTTGCTCTATAGTTAATGTAGTTGAGAGTTCAATCGCCAGATCTTCTGATTTTGTTTTACCAATCCATGCTGGACCTGAAATAGGAGTTGCTTCTACTAAGGCTTTCATAGGACAAATGTTGGTACTCTACATTTTAGCTATTAAAATCTCCGAAGTTAGAAAAGAAATTTCTCAATCAGATTATGAAAAAAAAATTAACGATCTAAAGAAACTTCCTGATTTAATTAAAAAAACATTAAATTATTGTCAAGACAATACCCCAATTATTGCTAAGGATTTTCTGAAAGCAAAAGGAGCAATGTTTTTGGGTAGAGGTTTATCTTTTCCAATAGCTTTGGAAGGTGCTTTAAAACTTAAAGAATTATCTTATTTACACGCAGAAGGTTATCCAGCCGGTGAAATGAAGCATGGGCCTCTTGCTTTAATTGAAGAAGGTTTACCAGTTGTCATTTTGGCGCCCAAGGACAGATATTTTGAAAAAACAATTTCAAATATGCAAGAAGTCATTGCTCGAGGTGGTAAAGTAATTTTGATAACAAATGAAAGCAATAACATCATAAGCGAAAATATAAGATTTACATTAGAAATTCCAAAAATTGATGATTATTTGACACCTTTTCTTATGACCGTGCCATTACAACTATTAGCTTATAATGTAGCTTCTTTAAAAAATTGTGACATTGATAAACCAAGAAATTTAGCAAAGTCAGTAACTGTTGAATAAAAACAAAGACTTTTTTTACCTGATATAATCAAACTTGGTTTTTTAGTCAGTATACACTATATATACTTTAGGTTGAACATGAAAAAATGGACATTAAATAGTTGGAAAAATTATCCAGTTAAACACATCCCAAAATATGAGGATGAAAAAGAGCTAGCTATGGTTTTGAAAAAAGTAGGTTCATTCCCACCTCTAGTTTTTGCTGGAGAAACAAGGGCGTTGAAAAAATCATTAGCGCAAGTGGTTGAAGGAAAAGCTTTTCTTTTACAAGGGGGCGATTGCGCAGAAAGTTTTGCTGAATTTCATCCAGACAACATTAGAGATACTTTTAAAGTTATTTTACAAATAGCTTTAGTTTTAACTTTTTCAGCATCTTTACCAGTAGTTAAAGTAGGCAGGATAGCTGGACAATTTTCTAAACCTAGGAGTTCACCTGTTGAAATTAAAGACGGAAAAGAATTGCCAACATATTTAGGTGACAATATAAATGGAATTGAATTTAACGAAAAAGCAAGAAAGCCTGATCCTAAGAGATTATTCAAAGCATATTCACAAGCTGCTTCGACATTAAACTTGCTAAGAGCATTATCACAAGGTGGATTTGCTGACCTAAAAAAGATTCATTTATGGAATTTGGGATTTGTAAATAAAAGTCCTGAAGGCAAAAAGTTTAAAGAAATTGAAGATAAAATAAGTGACTCATTATCTTTTATGGAAGCGTGCGGTATAGACTCAGATCATAATAGAAGATTGAGAACAGTAAATTTTTATACTTCACATGAAGCTTTACTTTTACCTTTTGAACAATCTATGACAAGAATTGATTCCACTACTGGAGAATACCATGATACATCAGCACATTTTGTATGGATTGGTGATAGAACAAGACAACCTGAAGGAGGTCATGTCGAGTTTTGCAGGGGAATTAAAAATCCTATTGGTATTAAATGTGGACCAACATTAAAAGATTCTGAATTAATTAAGCTTTGCAATATTTTAAATCCAAATAATGAATCTGGAAGAATAACTCTCATATCAAGATTTGGAGCAGATAATGTTGAAAAACATCTTCCTAAATTAATTAGATCAGTTAAAAAGGAAGGTTTAAATGTTATCTGGTCATGTGATCCAATGCACGGCAACACAATTAAATCTGCTACGGGATTTAAAACTAGACCTTTTAATAATGTGGTAAAAGAAGTTAAAAGAGTATTTGGAGTTCATAAAGCCGAAGGAAGTTATGCTGGTGGGCTTCATATAGAAATGACAGGACAAAATGTTACCGAATGTACTGGTGGCGCTCAAAGAATATCAGAAAAGGATTTATCACACAGGTATCACACACACTGTGATCCTAGACTTAATGCTAATCAAGCATTAGAACTAGCATTCTTAATTTCTGATGAAATTAAGAAAAACTCCCAATATTCAAAGAATATAATTAAAGCAGTATCTTAATAATTGAATTTTAATTATTAAGATCTATTTTAAGAATAGGATATTAATATTTATGCAAACATCAGACAGAATTAACTATATAAAAAGTTGGATACTAGATTATTGCAAGTCTATGCCAAAAAAACCGGATTCTTTAGTAGTGGGAATATCTGGAGGAATTGATTCATCAGTTACAAGCACAATCTGTGCTTTAACAGGAAAAAAAACAATAGTTCTTTCGATGCCTATAAATCAGATAAAAGAACAACAAGATTTAAGTCTAAAACATCAAGAATGGCTTAAAGGTAAATTTAAAAATGTAGAAAGTCATTTGGTGATCTTAGATAACGTATTTAAATCATT
Organism: uncultured Pelagibacteraceae bacterium; assembly: GCA_902607585.1. Taxonomy (GTDB): domain Bacteria; phylum Pseudomonadota; class Alphaproteobacteria; order Pelagibacterales; family Pelagibacteraceae; genus AG-414-E02. The sequence goes on along the minus strand of CACLKP010000011.1, from coordinate 8,229 downwards.
TAAAAATTCATTAAGTAAATTTGATAACGAACATGGATTAGCAAATTCTAGAGCTCGATTAAGAATGGCAACTCTCTATCAAGTAGCTGCTTCAAATAATGGTATTGTTGTGGGAACAGGCAACAAGGTGGAAGATTTTGGTGTTGGTTTTTATACTAAATACGGAGATGGTGGTGTAGATATTTCTCCGATAGCAGATTGTACCAAATCTCAAGTTTGGGAAATGGGAAAAGATTTAGGAGTATTAGAAGAAATTGTTAAAGCTCAACCTACCGACGGTCTATGGGATGATGGCAGAACTGATGTTAATCAGCTAGGGATGTCATATCAAGAATTAGAAGAAGCAATCAGAGATCCTTTGAATAAAGGACACAAAAAATATTTGGAAATAAGAAAAAGGAATTTGCATAAAATGGAACCTATACCGGTTTGCAAAATGAAAGATGACTAAAAATTTAAATTTTTTTAATACTTTATCGAATAAAAGGGAAAAATTTGTTCCAATAAACAGCAACAAAATAGGAATGTATGTTTGTGGACCAACTGTTTATGATTTTCCTCATATTGGAAACGCAAGACCTTTAGTTGTTTTTGATGTCTTGTTTAGACTTTTACAAAGTCTCTACGGCAAAAACAAAGTAACGTACGTAAGAAATATTACAGATATAGATGATAAAATTATTGAATCTTCCAAGAAGAATAAAAAGAGTATTAAGGAACTAACAGAAGCTATTACTAAGAGTTTCCATAAAGATTGTAGATATTTAAATTGCTTAAATCCTACTTTTGAGCCTAAAGCTTCTGAAAATATTAAGGAAATGATAAGTATGGTCTCGAATTTATTAAAAAATAATCATGCCTATGAAAACGAAAAACATGTTTATTTTTCAGTTTCTTCATTTAAAAAATATGGAAAATTATCAAATAAAAACTCAGAACAACTTGTAGCTGGGGCAAGAGTAGAAATTTCTAAATATAAAAAGGATCCACTTGATTTTGTTCTTTGGAAACCTTCAGATGAGAAAGATCCAGGTTGGGATTCTCCATGGGGTAGAGGACGACCTGGTTGGCATTTAGAATGTTCCGTTATGAGTGAAAAATTTCTTGGTAAACAGTTTGATATACACGGTGGTGGTCTTGATCTTGTTTTTCCACATCATGAAAATGAAATTGCACAATCTTGTTGCGCAAATAAAATTGAAAACTTCGCAAATTATTGGTTACATAATGGATTTGTTACTTTTAATAAAGAAAAAATGTCAAAATCTATAGGTAATATTGTGGCTTTAAATAAACTTAGGGAAAACGTAAACGGTCAAGTAGTAAGGCTTGCGCTGTTAAGTTCCCATTACAAACAACCATTAGACTGGAATGAAAAATTAATTAATGAAAGCAGAAATACTTTAGACAAGTGGTATGGTCAATTTGAAGAAATTAGTTCTGAAGAACTGAAAGATGATGTACTTAAACCTTTGCTAGAAGATTTAAATACTCCAGAATATATAGCTAAATTACATTCACTTTTTGAAGAGTCATATAAAGGAAATAAATCATCTAAAGTCAAATTTTTATCAGCCTGTCAACAAATTGGTTTGCTAGAAGATAAACAATCATGGGAAAACTTTAAAAAATCAAAAGCTAAAGTTGATGAAAATTTTATTAATCAAAAAATTAAAGATAGACATGATGCTAGAAAAAAAGGAAATTATAAGTTAGCAGATACTATAAGAAAAGAATTAGAAGATAATGGTGTGATTATTGAGGATAAACAGCAACAAACTCTATGGAAATATAAATGAGTAAAGAAAAGATATATATTTTTGATACTACACTTAGAGACGGGGCTCAAACAGAAGGAGTCAATTTTTCTATTGATGATAAAAATAAAATAGCAAACGCTTTATCAAATCTTGGTGTGGATTATTTAGAAGGTGGTTGGCCCGGCGCAAACACATTAGATACAAACTTTTTTAATAAACCTCCAAAATTGGAAAATACAATTCTTACCGCATTTGGTATGACAAAAAAAGCTGGAAGAAGTGCAGAAAATGATCCTGGCCTTTCCTCATTACTAAATACAAATGCTCCTGCAATTTGTTTAGTTGGTAAATCTTGGGATTTTCATGTTGATGTCGCTTTAGGTATTACCAAAGAAGAAAATTTAGAAAATATTAAAGAATCCGCAAAACTATTTATTAAAAATAAAAGAGAATTTATGTTTGATGCTGAACATTTTTTTGATGGTTATAAAAAAAATCCAGAGTATGCATTGTCTTGTATTAAGACAGCTTTTGATGAAGGAGCGCGATGGATTGTGCTTTGTGATACAAATGGAGGTACATTACCCAATGAAGTTGGCGAAATAGTTTCAAAAGTAAGCAAACAAATTCCAGGTAAAAATCTTGGTATACATGCTCATAATGACACAGAAAATGCTGTAGCTAACTCTTTAACAGCCGTTTTAGCCGGAGCACGTCAGGTTCAAGGCACCATTAATGGACTTGGAGAAAGATGTGGAAATGCGAATTTAATATCTCTGATTCCAACATTAGTTTTAAAAAAATCTTTCTCTGATGATTTTCAAATTAAAATAAACAAAGATAAGGTTAAGACTTTGACAGAATGTTCAAGACTATTAGATGAAATATTGAATAGAAAATCAAATAGAAGAGCTGCTTATGTGGGGCCCTCAGCTTTTGCACACAAAGGTGGATTGCATGTTTCTGCCGTATCAAAAGATCCCAAAACATATGAACATATTGATCCAAGTGTAGTAGGAAATATAAGAAATATTATTGTTTCAGATCAAGCTGGTAAATCAAATATTATGTCTAGATTAAATAAATATGGAATTAAAATTGATAAAAATGATCCTAAAGTTCAAACATTGCTTAATGAAGTTAAGGACAGGGAATTTGTTGGTTATTCTTATGATGGTGCTGATGCATCATTTGAATTATTAGTTAGGAGACTTCTTGGCGAAATACCTAAATACTTAACTATTTCTAAATATGATGTTTCGGTCAAGAAAGAGTCAAAAGATAAAATTAATTCTTTTGCAAAAGCACATATTTTAGTTGATGGTAAAGAAATCATTTGCGAGGGTTCAGGAAATGGTCCTGTAAATGCACTGGACAATGCAATAAGATCAAATGTAGATAATGTTGGAAAATATTCAAAATATTTAAAAGATTTAAAATTAGTGGATTACAAAGTAAGAATTTTAAATACAGGCACTAATGCAACAACAAGAGTTTCTATAGAAAGTACTGATAAAAACGGCAAAAGCTGGTTTACAATAGGAGTGTCCCCAAATATTATCGAGGCATCTTTCCAAGCTTTAGTTGATAGTCTTGATTATAAACTTTATAAAGAAAAAGCTCCTGCAAATAATTAATGAGTTTGGGAAATGTTCATTTCATTTTGGTAAGACCACAAATAGGAGAAAATATTGGTTCAGTAGCAAGAGCTATAAAAAATTTTAATATAAAACATTTAAGAATAGTAAATCCAAGATGTCATTGGCCAAATCAAAAAGCTTTAGCTACATCCGTTGGAGCTAAAGATATATTGAAATCAACAAAAGTTTATAACTCAATAGAAAAATCGATTGGAGATCTAGATATAATTTTTGCAAGTACTTCAAGAATAAGGAAAGTAAATAAAAAAATTATTTCTATTTTGGATTTAAAAAAAAAATTTAAAAAGAAACAAAGAATAGGAATAATTTTTGGTCCTGAGGCCTCAGGTTTATCCAACGACGAAGTTAATTGCGCGGATTATTTGGTAAAAATTCCCACTAATAAAAAATTTAGTTCCTTAAATTTATCACACAGTGCAATAATTTTTTGCTTTCAATTATTTCAATTTTTTTCAAATAAAAAAGTAGTTTATAATTCTACTTACAAAAGTTCAGTTGCTACAAAATCTCATATAAATAAATTTTTGAACTTTATTATTAAAGAATTAGATAAAAAAGGCTTTTTGCAACCAGATCACAAAAGAAGAAGCATGCTTAGAAATATTAATAATATATTTCATAGAATGAATTTGTCCGAACAAGAAATACGTATTTTGCTAGGAATTTTCTCTACTTTAAATGAACTTAATAAGAAAAGCTGAATTGACAAAAGTATCTCATTGTTTATAAATCACGTGGTATAAAATATGACAAAAAGATTATCATCTAAACACAAGGTAGATAGAAGACTTAAAGCCAATCTATGGGGGAGACCTAAAAGTCCATTTAATTCTAGAAATTATAAACCTGGCCAACATGGTAAATCAACAAGAAGCAAAATATCGGATTACGGCACACAGTTACAAGCTAAACAAAAATTAAAATTTTATTATGGAAATATGAATGAAAGACAATTTAGAAATGTCTACCGTAAAGCATTAAAAAAAAGAGGTAATACTACTGAAAATTTTATTGGGTTACTTGAAAGGAGGCTAGATACAGTAATTTATAGAGCAAAATTTGCCACAACTGTATTTTCAGCTAGACAATTAATTAATCACGGGCATGTTAAAGTTAATGGTAAGAAAGTGAATATTTCTAGTTATTTGGTAAGTGAAAAAGATACTATAGAAATAAAAGATAAATCAAAAGAATTGATAGTTATTGCTGGAGCTTTAGTTAATAAAGAAAGAGAAATTCCTGATTATATTCAGATGGATGAAAAAAATAAGATTGCTAAATTAATAAGAGTTCCAAAATTTTCAGAAGTTCCTTACCCAACGATTATGGAACCAAATTTAGTAGTTGAATATTATTCTAGGTAATTAAAGTCAAATCTTGTTAAAAAGAACTTCTATAACACATGTAAACAGTATTTTAGAAAAAAATCTAAATTGGAAAATACTTGATATTGGTTGTGGATATAGAGCTAATAAAAATGCATCAATAATTGCAGATATTCAGGATTTTTCAGATTTTTATAAAGAAAAAAAATTTGTTAAAATTGAAGGAAAAAATCTACCTTTTAAAGATAAAGAATTTGATTTTGTTATAGCAAGTCATGTTATTGAACATATTGATAATTTTGAATTTTTTATTAAAGAGTTGGAGAGAATTTCTTCAAAAGGTTACATAGAATTACCATCAAGATTAGGTGATAATTTGGTATTCGAAAATAAAAATGATCATATTTGGTGGTTTTGTTTTGATGATGTTACAAATCAACTTATAGCCTCAAAAAAAAATCAATTAATTGATCCATTTATTACAGTATCTACAGCTAAATTACTTGAAGAAATATTTAGAGAAAGTCTTGTCGTTGAATTAGCTTGGGAGGAAAAAATTGATTATAAAATTAATAATCAAATTAGACAGGAAAATTTTGAAAAAATATCTTTTTTAAAATTATTTAGAAAATATTTGAGTAAAAAAATTAGAACTATTTTTAAATAGTTATATTATTTATTTTTTGTAAGTAATTTTTTTTTCTTCAAGTTTGGTTTGCAATTCACCTTTTTCAAACATTTCTTTAACAATATCGCAACCACCTATAAATTCACTTTTTATATATAGTTGTGGTATCGTGGGCCAATCACTATATGCTTTAATACCTTCCCTAATTTCTTGATCTTCCAGAACATTAATTCCTGTAAAATTTACTTCTAAATGTTTTAACATATTCGATACCGCCAGAGAAAAACCACATTGAGGCACTTCTGGCGTACCTTTCATAAAAAGGCAAACTTCATTTTTTTTAACAATATCATTTATTCTCTCTTTTATATTTTCGTTCATAATTTAAATTTCCATTGTGTTTAATGCTAGAGCGTGTAGTTCGTTACCCATTTTACCTTTTAACGCTTTATAAACAAGCTTATGTTGCTCTATTTTGCTTTTTCCAGAAAAAACTTTTGATTTAATTGTCGCAGAATAGTGATTTTCGTCACCAGCAATATCTTGAATAGTGATTTCTGCGTCAGGCATCGCTTCTTTTATTAAACTTTTTATTTCTTCTAATTTTAAACTCATAATTAATTGTATTTAAAATAATTTCTAAACCAAGAGGTATTTAATTCATCTAATTCGGACAATTTTACATCAAATTCATTTTCTAGACTTATTCTGTCATTTTGTGTCATTCCAATTATATCATAGTATATATTATTTTCTTCTAAGATTTTACTTACTTCATTTTTATTTTTTTTTACTAACTTCAATAATGTATCTACTTTGATCTTCACCAAATAAATATTTATGTATGCCAAGGCTATTTTGTGGAACTTTAATTTTAGCTCCAATTTTGCCAGCTATACACATTTCGCATAAAGTAACCAGTATACCGCCAGATGATATATCATGTACTGAATTTACGAGTTTTTCAATTATCAGTCTTTTTATTAAAAAACCGTTATTTTTTTCATTAAATAAATTTATTTCAGGAGGAGGACCATTCTTAAATTCAAGAACTTCTCTAAAGAATTCACTTTGAAAGAGATGACCTAAGGTTTTGCCAATCACAAATATATGGCTTTCTATTTCTTTTAGATTTCTATTTACCATACAATCTAAATTTTTTATTAGCCCAACTCCTCCAATCGTTGGTGTAGGTGAGATAGCTTTATTTTTTGTTTCATTATAGAAAGAAACATTTCCAGAAACTACGGGAAAATCTAAATATTTACAGGCTTGAGAAATTCCATCTACAGTTTCAACAAATTGACCCATTATTTCTTCTTTTTCTGGGTTACCAAAATTTAAACAATTTGTAATAGCTATTGGTTCCGATCCTACCGAGATAAGATTTCTCCAGGATTCACAAACAACTTGTTTACCTCCTGTGACAGGATCCGCTAAACAATAATGTGCAGAAGAATCGACTGTTATTGCTACTCCTTTGTTTTTTCCGTGAATTCTAATTACACCAGAATCGCCACCTGGTTTTTGAACAGTATCACCCATAACTGTATGATCATATTGTTCCCATACCCAGCTTTTTTCTGAATTATTTGGACTCATTAATATTTTTTTTAGAGAATCGAATATCTTTAAAGATTTAAAATCTTTGGGGATGTTTACTTTTTTAGAGTTTGGATTTTTTTTCCATTTTCTATCATAAACAGGAGCTTCACTTGACAATGAACTTAAAGGCAAATTTGCAACATTTTTTCCATTAAAATTTAACACTAAGTTTTTTGTATTCGTAGTTTTTCCTATTATTGAAAAATCTAAACCCCATTTTTTAAAGATTTTCTTTCCATTATCTATTTTTTCAGAATTTAATATTAATAACATTCTTTCTTGACTCTCTGAAAGCATCATTTCGTAAGGAGTCATTTTTTCTTCTCTACATGGTATTTTATTTAAATCTATCTCAATTCCTAAATTACCTTTCGACGCCATTTCAACACTTGAAGAAGTTAAACCTGCAGCACCCATATCTTGTATCGAAATAATTGAATCATCTTTCATAAGTTCTAGACATGCTTCTAAAAGGAGTTTTTCGGTAAAAGGATCACCCACTTGTACTGTAGGTTTTTTATCTTCAGTATTTTCATCAAATTCTGCTGAAGCCATACTAGCACCGTGTATTCCATCTCTGCCTGTTTTTGACCCAACATAAATTACAGGTTGATCAATTCCTTTAGCTTTAGAATAAAATATTTTGTTTTTTTTAACTAACCCGACAGCCATAGCATTGACCAAAATATTTTCATTATAGGAAGAATCAAATTTTACTTCTCCACCAACAGTAGGAATCCCAATACAATTTCCATAACCTCCAATTCCAGACACAACACCATTTAACAGATTTTTAGTTTTTGAATGCTTGTGACTTCCAAAATGAATAGAATTTAAAGTAGCTATTGGTCTAGCGCCCATAGTAAAAACATCTCTTAATATACCGCCAACTCCAGTAGCAGCACCTTGATATGGCTCAATGTATGAAGGGTGATTATGACTTTCAATTTTAAATACCAGAGCATCATTATCATCGATATCTACAACACCTGCATTTTCACCAGGCCCTTGAATAACTTTTTTATTTTTTGTTGGAAAAGTTTTTAAGTATTTTTTGGACGATTTATACGAACAATGTTCACTCCACATTGCAGAAAAGATACCTAGCTCTAGAAGGTTTGGCTCTTTTCCAATTAAATTAATTATTTTTTTATATTCTTCTGGGTTAATACCATGTTTGTGGATTATTGCTTCTGTAATTTTCATTTAGATTTTAATAAGCTTTCAAACATTAAGGATCCATCTGTTCC
>CACLKP010000010.1 GCA_902607585.1 uncultured Pelagibacteraceae bacterium | reverse complement strand
TCGGCGGTATTTACAAATATAGAAAAAATGGTGAAGATCACCAATATCAAGGTCAGCTAATTCATATGTTACAACACGCAGTGACCACCAACTCATATGAGGTTTATAAAAAATATGTTCAAGGTATTTATGATTTACCCAGAATTAATTTAAGAGATCTTTTAGCTTTTAAAAAATTGGCCAGAAAAGTTAACATTAATGAAGTTGAATCAGTAGACAGTTTAAGAAAAAGGTTTGGAAGTGGGAGCATGTCGCATGGTGCTTTGTCAGCAGAAGCTCACGAAACTTTAGCAATTGCAATGAATAGAATTGGAGCTGCTTCATGTAGTGGGGAAGGTGGGGAAGATCCAAAAAGATTTGTTAAAATGCAAAATGGTGACAGCGCTAATTCAAAAGTTAAACAAATTGCTTCAGCAAGATTTGGAGTAACTATCGAGTATTTAAATAATTGTAACGAAATTGAAATAAAAATTGCCCAGGGCGCTAAACCAGGAGAGGGAGGCCAGTTACCAGGTTTTAAAGTATCAAAAGAAATTGCAAAATTGAGACTTTCGACACCAGGAGTTACCCTAATATCACCGCCCCCTCATCACGATATTTATTCTATAGAGGATTTAGCTCAGCTTATTTATGATCTTAAACAAACTAATCCTAATGCAAGAGTGGGTGTTAAATTAGTAGCATCAACTGGTGTTGGAACGATTGCTGCGGGAGTTGCAAAAGCAAAGGCGGACGTAATTTTAATTTCAGGACATTCAGGCGGCACAGGTGCTAGCCCACAAACAAGTATAAAACATGTTGGAATTCCATGGGAAATGGGGCTTACCGAAGCTAATCAAATTTTAACCCTAAATGGTCTGAGGCATCAAGTAACACTGAGAACTGATGGAGGGATAAAAACCGGTAGAGATGTAGTAACAGCTGCCATGATGGGAGCAGAAGAGTTTGGAATTGGTACTACCTCTCTAGTTGCGATGGGATGTATTATGGTACGTCAATGTCATTCAAATACCTGTCCAGTGGGTGTTTGTACTCAAGATTTAAATTTAAGAAGGAAATTTACTGGAACACCTGAAAAAGTTGTAAATTTATTTACCTTTATAGCTCAGGAGGTTAGAGAAATTTTAGCGGGGCTAGGATTTAAAAATTTAAACGAAATTATTGGAAGAACTGACCTTTTGAGACAAGTAAGTATTGGCACATCCAATTTAGATGATTTGGACCTTAATCCACTGTTAGTTCAAGCTGATCCTGGAAAAAACAAAAGATATTGTGAATCAAATTTAATAAATAAAGTTCCTCCCACTTTAGATGAAAAAATTTATGAGGATATAAAAAATTCTATTACTCAAAAAAAAAAAATTAAATCAAGTGATAAAATTAAAAATACTCACAGAGCTGTGGGAACGCGTTTATCACATTATATTTTTAAAAAATTTGGCAACAAAGGTATTGAAGAAAATACTGTTGAAATCAATTTGGAAGGATCAGCCGGACAATCGTTGGGTGCTTTTGGAATAAGAGGTTTGAAGTTAAATGTTACAGGAGATGCAAACGACTATGTTGGTAAAGGACTTTCAGGAGCAACAATAGTAATTAAACCTCCTATAGAGAGCAATTTAGTTAGTAATGAAAATACCATTATTGGCAATACTGTACTTTACGGAGCAACTTCGGGTAAACTTTTTGCAGCAGGCCAATCAGGTGAAAGATTTGCTGTTAGAAATTCTGGAGCAGAAGCAGTGATTGAGGGGTGTGACTCAAATGGCTGTGAATATATGACTGGAGGATCAGTTGTTATTTTGGGTAAAATTGGTGATAATTTTGCAGCGGGTATGACGGGCGGAATGGCATTTATTTATGACCCAGATCAAGAATTTGAAAATTATGTAAACCCAAGTTCTGTTACCTGGCAGATACCCGAGACTGATTATTGGAAAGATTATTTAAAAAAATTAATTGATGAACATTATAAAGTAACACGGTCTAAGATAGCATACAAAATATTAACAAATTATAAAGATGAAGTAGAAAATTTTAAACAAGTTTGCCCAAAAGAAATGCTAGATAAATTATCAAATCCTTTATCGCTAAAAACTAAAATTTCAAAGGCTGTTTAATTAACTATTTGATTTTTTACAATCCGACTCAATTCAGTACATATTCTTTTTAAGTCACTTTTTCGAGATAAGCTGTGATTACCATTTTTTATCTTAATTAATTTTTTTTGAGACTTTTTACAAATTTGAAAAATTTTTTTTGAAACCTTTAGCGGTACAACTTCATCGTTTAATCCGTGAAATAACACAACGGGTATTTTTAAATTAATTGTATTATTTAATATTTTATTTTTTCTCCCATCAAAAATTAGCTGTTTAGTAATAGGATATGTATATTCTCCGCGCTCAAGATGATAAATTTTTTTAGTTAGTATGGTTTTTTTTATTTTTTTATTAAATTTTTTCCACATTAAATCTTCAAGAAACTCTGGAGCAGAAGAAATACCGATAAAACCTTTTATTTGTTTTTTAAAGAATGGAAATAAATTTAATGCTATCCAACTTCCCATACTAGAACCTATAAAAATTAAATTTTTATTATTTTTGATTTTTGATTTAATTAATTGTTTCGCTTCATTGGTCCACTTAGATATATTTCCTTTAATAAAATTACCAGTTGATTTACCATGACCCGAATATTCGAATTTAAGAAAGTTTAATTTTTGTTTTCTACAGAATTTTTGAATAGCTATAGGCTTAGCTCCAACCATATTTGACATAAAACCATGAAAAAAAACCACTGCGATTTTGCTATTTTTTTTGATAAATAAATATTTGATTTTTCTTTTGCTCGATGTTGTAAAATACTTAGATCTTTTGTAAGTCATTTGACGTATTATAATATTTCAAAAAAATGAAAAAAAAAATAAGAGTTTTACAGGTTATACCTGAACTAGGATATGGTGGAGCTGAAACAGGTTGTTATGATTTGGCCCATTTTTTGCCAGAACAAGGATGGAAATCTTATATTATAACTAGTGGAGGAGCTTTACTTAAATTTATTGATAAAAAAAAAGTAAAAGTATTTAAACTACCAGTTAAATCAAAAAATCCTTTTTTAATTTTATTAAATGCAATAATAATTTCTTTCATAATAGTTATTTATAATATTAATATTATTCATGCTAGAAGCCGCGCACCTGCATGGTCTTGTTTTCTGGCAGCCAAACTTACTTTTAGAAAGATTGTAACTACATTTCATGGAACTTATAATTTTAATGGCCGTGTTAAAAAATTTTATAATTCAATTATGGTAAGATCAGATTTAGTTATAGCCGGATCTAATTTTATTTTTTCTCATATCAATGATAATTACGGAAATTTTTTTTTAAAAAATAAGAGAAAACTTATGGTAATTTTTAGAGGCATAAATACAAATTATTTTAATTCTCAAAAAATTTTGCCAATAAAGTTAGATAAATTTTCTAAACAAAATAATATAGATAGACACAAATTTATTATTTTATTACCGGGTAGATTAACCCTTTGGAAGGGGCAAAAAATATTTATCGAAGCTATTAAATTGCTTTATGAAAAAAACGATATCCCATCTTTTGAAGCAATTATTCTTGGTGGCGATCAGGGAAGAAATGTTTATAAAAAACAGCTTCATGATTTGGTGCAGCAATATAGATTAAGTAAAATAATTAAATTTATTGACCATTGTGCAGAAATGCCGATCGCTTATGGTATCGCAAACTTAGTTTGCTCTTGCTCTTATGAACCCGAGGCTTTTGGAAGAGTTGCGGTAGAGGCACAATCGATGCAGATACCGATAATTGCAAGCAATATAGGAGGCTCAATAGAAACTATAATTAAAGATAAGACAGGGTATTTTTTTAAAAATAAAGATCCAAACGATTTAGCCAATGCAATAGTTGCAGTAATGCAAAAGGACTATAATTCATTGAAATCTCTCGGTATTGAAGGTAGAAAAAATGTGTTAAAAAAGTTTGATGTTGATAAAATGTGCCAGACTACCTTTACTGAATATAAAAAATTGATAAAGTTGTCCTGATAAATGCCAGATATAAAATTGTCAGATGGTAAAAAAATTCCATTTTCAAAAACAATAGATGGTTTTGAAATAGCAAATAAAATTAGCAAGTCTTTGGCAAAAGATGCTTGTATAATGAGTGTAGACGGAGAACTTAAGGATTTAAGTTTTTCAATTACCAAAAGTGTTAAAGTTAAAATAATCACATCAAAAGATAAAGAGGGCTTAGAGGTTATTAGGCATGATGCTGCACATGTATTAGCAATGGCGGTACAAGAATTGTTTCCTGGAACCCAAGTAACAATCGGCCCAGTTATTGAAAATGGTTTTTATTATGATTTTTCCAGAAAAGAACCCTTCACCGATGAAAATCTTACTAAAATAGAAAATAAAATGAAGGAAATAGTTGATCGTGACGATTTAACTAAAAGAGAAGTTTGGAAAAGAGATGAAGCAATAAAGCATTTTAAAAAAATAGGAGAACATTATAAGGCAGAGATAATAGAAGATATTCCAAAAAACGAAGAAGTGTCTATTTATCGACATGGTAAATGGCATGACTTGTGTAGAGGACCACATCTTCCTTCGACAGGAAAAATTGGCAAAGCTTTTAAACTCACGAAAGTTTCAGGAGCATATTGGCGAGGTAACTCAAATAATGAAATGCTACAAAGAATATATGGTACGTGCTGGAATAATAAAAAAGAATTAGAGGAATATCTTTTTAAATTAAAGGAAGCAGAAAAAAGAGATCATAGAAAACTAGGTAAAGAAATGGATTTATTTCATTTTCGAGAAGAAAGTCCTGGCGCAGTGTTTTGGCACCACAAAGGTTGGATTTTATTCCAAACTCTTGTTGGTTATATGAGACAAAAACAAAAAAATGCAGGTTATAAAGAGATTAACACCCCAGAAATGTTAGATAAGACTTTATGGGAGCAGTCAGGCCATTGGGAAAAATTTGGTGAGAATATGTTTACTTCCGAAACTCCCGATGAAAAAACTTTTGCAATTAAACCTATGAATTGTCCAGGATGCATACAAGTATTTAACCAAGGACTTAAAAGTTATAGAGATCTTCCGCTTAAGTTATCAGAATTTGGAAAAGTTCATAGATACGAACCATCCGGTGCTCTACATGGCTTGTTAAGAGTAAGAGCTTTTACGCAGGATGATGCGCATATTTTTTGTACTGAAGACCAAATTACTGACGAATGTTTAAGTGTAACAAATTTAATATTAGAAATTTATAAAGATCTTGGATTTGAAGATGTTCTGTTACAATTTTCTGATAGACCTAAAAAAAGAGTTGGAGAAGATAAAATTTGGGATAAAGCAGAATCTGCATTGCTGAAAGCAATAAAGCAGTCAAAATTAGAATATGAAATTAATAAGGGCGAAGGAGCATTTTATGGACCCAAAATAGATTTTGTGCTTCGAGATACAATCGGGCGAGACTGGCAGTGTGGAACTTTACAAGTAGATTTGAATCTTCCCTCAAGACTTGGGGCTTCTTATGTTGACAGCGGCGGATCAAAGAAAGTTCCTGTAATGTTGCATCGAGCTTTATTTGGTTCCTTAGAAAGATTTATTGGAATTTTAATAGAGCACTATGCCGGGAAACTACCATTATGGTTAGCTCCACTACAGGTAGTTGTTCTTCCGATAGCTCCAAAATTTGATAATTATGCAAAAAAAATATTTGAACAATGTCTGAAAGCAGGTATAAACACTGAAGTGGATTTAAAAAATCAGAAGATAAATTATAAAATTAGAGAACATTCGTTATCGAAGGTTCCACTTTTATTAATTTGTGGTCAAAAAGAAGTGGAAACTAAAAGTGTAACAATTAGAAAATTAGGTTCAGAAAAGCAAGAAACTTTGTCAATTGATAAAGCGATTAAAGAAATATCTCACAAAAACAAATCTCCAATAAACTAAGTGGCATTCCAAAGACAAAATTATTTCCAGAGAAGAACCAAACCAAAAGGACCTAAAGCAAACGAACGGATCCGTACGCCACAAGTTCAAGTTATAGGTAGCGATGGAAAAAATCTTGGTACTCTTGCCACTCAAGAAGCAATTAACATTGCAAGACAGGAAGGTTTAGATCTAATCGAAATTTCACCGAATGCCAATCCTCCAGTTTGTAAAATTATTGATATTGGAAAATATAAATATGATTTACAAAAAAAAGCAAACAAAGCAAAAAAGAAACAAAAAATTATTAATTTAAAAGAAATTAAACTTAGGCCTGTTACAGAAACTCATGATTACAATTTTAAGATTAAAAATGCGAAAAAATTTTTAACCAAGGGGGATAAAGTTAAATTTACAGTTCAATTTAAAGGAAGAGAGATGCAACATACTAATTTAGGTTATAATCTAATGAATCGTATAATCAATGATACTTCGACTCTTGGAAAAGTTGAGGTACAGCCCAAATTTGAGGGAAGACAGATTATTATGATAATACAATCTTTATAATTTTATTGTAAATTAAATACGAAGTTTGTATAAACAGCCTTAATTTTATGCCAAAATTAAAAACTAAAAGTTCAGCAAAAAAAAGATTTAGATTAACCGCTAAAGGAAAAATTAAAATGCCACAATCGGGTAAGAGGCATGGGATGATTAAAAGAACAAATTCACAAATAAGAAAACAAAGAGGCACCACAATTATGTCTAAGCAAGATACAAAAATTGTTAAGTCATATATGCCTTACAATTTACGAGGTTAAAATGGCAAGAGTAAAAAGAGGAGTTACCAGTCACGCTAGACACAAAAAAGTTTTAAAACAAGTTAAGGGTCAGTATGGAAGAAGAAAAAATACGATTCGTATTGCAAAACAGGCTCTCGAAAAATCAATGCAATATGCTTATAGAGACCGAAGAGCTAAAAAAAGGGAATTCAGATCTTTATGGATACAAAGAATAAATGCAGGTGTTAGGGCCGAGGGAATTACTTACTCAAAATTTATTAATGGACTAAATAAGTCAGGAATCAAGCTAGATAGAAAAGTACTGGCTGATATTGCTTATAATGATCCACAAGCATTTAAATCTATCGTAAAAAAAGTACAATCCTCCCTTAACTAATAAGGGTATTTCTATTATCTTTAACAAAATAAAGAATCACCAACTAAAGATTGAAAAATGGAAAATTTTAATCAAATTGAATCTGATATTTTAAACAAGATAAAAACCGTAAGCGATCGAAACTCTTACGAAGCAATTAAAACTGAAATTTTCGGTAAAAAAGGAATTATTACCGAATTATTTAAGAAGATTGGAAGTTTAGATCAAGATCAAAAAAAAGAATATGCTTCAAAACTTAACTTTCTAAAAAAAAAAGTAACAGAAATTCTTGAAAAAAAACTTACCGATTTTGATCAGTCAGAAATTAATAAAAAACTTAAAAATGAAAAGATAGATGTAACTTTGCCAGGTCGTACTTATTTTGCAGGAAAAATTCATCCAGTTTCTCAAGTAATAGATGAAGTAACTTCTATTTTTTCTGAGATTGGTTTTTCTGTTGAGGAAGGTCCTGATGTAGAAAATGAGTATTATAATTTTTCTGCACTAAATACACCCGAAAACCATCCAGCAAGAGATATGCATGATACTTTTTATCTTGATCGTTCTAAAGATTTACTTTTACGAACACATACATCACCAGTTCAAATTAGAACAATGCTGAAGAGCAAACCACCATTCAAAATAATTGCTCCAGGAAGAACTTATAGACATGATAGTGATCAAACTCACTCACCCATGTTTCATCAATTAGAAGGTTTACATATAGATAAAAACATTAATATGGGTCATCTTAAGGGTTGCTTATATTATTTTGTTAAGAAGTTTTTTGAAGTTGAAAAAGTAAAAATAAGATTTAGACCTAGCCATTTTCCTTTTACTGAACCATCCGCAGAAGTAGACATTGGGTATAGGATTCAAGATGGAAAAATTAAGATCGGCGAAGGTGATAAGTGGCTAGAAATTCTTGGTTGTGGAATGGTACACCCCAACGTTCTAAAAAATGCAAGAGTTAATCCTAAACAGTACCAAGGGTATGCATTTGGAGTAGGAATTGATCGATTAGCTATGTTGAAATATGGAATCAACGATCTCAGAGCCTTTTTTGAAAGTGATATCAGATGGTTAGAATTTTATGGATTTGACCCACTTGATGTTCCAACAAATTATAGAGGTTTAAGTAGATGATAACTTCTTTATCGTGGTTAAAAAATCATCTGTCAACTAAAGCAAACTTAGATCAAGTAGCAGAGCGGTTGACAAAAATTGGGCTAGAGGTAGAAAATATAAAATCATCAAATTATAATTTAGACAATTTTATCGTTTGCAAAATTATAAAATCTCGAAAACATCCTAATGCAGATAAGCTAAAACTTTGTGAAGTTGATGTAGGTTCTGGAAATTTAATCAAAGTTGTTTGTGGAGCTCAAAATGCTAGAGATGGACTATTCGGAGTCTATGCGCCTCCTGGTGCAGTTATTCCAAAAACTAATATGAAATTGAAAGTGGCAAAAATAAGAGGAATAGAATCTTACGGAATGCTTTGCTCAGGTTACGAACTTGACGAATCATCAGATAAAGAAGGAATTATTGAATTAAATAAAAAAGAAAAAAATATTGGCGATAAATATTTTAAAAATACCGGAGAAAAAACTATGGATATTGCTATTACCCCGAATAGACCTGATTGTTTGGGCGTTCGAGGTATTGCCAGAGATTTAGTATCTTCTGGTTTAGGTCAGTTAAAAAAACAACCTCCTATTAAAATAAATCAAAAATTTAAAAGTCCAATTAAAGTTTCAATAAAAAAAGAAAAAGGTCAGAGCTGTGGTATTTTTGGAAGCGTATATATTAGAAATGTTCAAAATAAAGAAAGTCCGGATTGGCTTAAAAAAAGAATTATATCTTTAGGTTTAAAACCCATTTCAGCAATAGTTGACGCTACCAATTATGTAATGTTTGATTTAAATCGACCTTTGCATGCTTATGATGCGGATAAGATTGATCGAGAAATTATCGTTAGAAACTCAAAACAAGGTGAGTCTTTTGAAGCTTTAGACAATAAAAAATACACACTCCAAAACAATATGTGTGCAATAAGTGACAAATCGGGCGTTTTAGGTCTTGGAGGAATTATTGGAGGAACTAGATCCAGCACAGAATTTTCCACCAAAAATATTTTATTGGAATCTGCGTATTTTTTCCCTACGCCAATTAGAAAAACTTCTAAAATATTAAATATTGATACTGACGCAAAATATAGGTTTGAAAGAGGTATAGATCCTGATTCTATAAAATTAGGTTTAGAACTTGGAATGTGCATGATACTGGACATGTGTGGTGGTGAGGCAAGCAAGTTTTCAATTGTAGGAAAGATAAAGGATGAAAGAAAAATAATCGATTTAGAACCAGAAACGTTTTCAAAAGTTATTGGATTTTCAATTACAAGCGTAGAAATCAAAAAAATTTTATCCTCGTTAGGATGTTCTTTAAGAATGATTGGAAAAAAAATGAAGGTTTTGCCACCTACTTGGAGACCAGATATTAAAGAAGATATAGATCTTATAGAGGAGTTAGCAAGAATTAAAGGTTACGACAAAGTACCTTTAATCAATCCTGAAAAAGAAAATATTAAAGATACCTTAAATTATAAACAAAAACTTTTTCATTTTGCCCAAAGATCAGTAGCTTCAAGAGGTTATACTGAAGCAATTACCTGGTCATTTACAGATTCAGAAACGGATACTTTGTTTTCAGAATTAAAAAGTGAGATTAAATTATCTAATCCAATTTCGTCCGATTTAGATGTTCTTAGGTCCTCTCTTTATTCAAATTTAATTATTAGTGCGAAAAAAAATATTCATAGAAATTTTGAAGATTTAATGTTGTTTGAAATAGGACCGATTTTTAAAGGTAACAAACCCGGGGAACAATCAACAATGATTGGTGCAATTAAAACAGGAAAATATTCTAGGAAAAATTGGATAGAAAAAGAAAGAAATTTTGATGTTTTCGACATTAAAAATGATGCACTAAGAACTTTGAATGAAGTTGGTATTGAAGGTTCCAAGATAACGGTGAGCAATAAAACAAAAAAATGGTATCATCCAGGAAGATCTGGTCTGCTATCATTAGGTTCATCTAGAGGTCCGGAGCTAGCATATTTTGGCGAAATTCACCCATCTATTATCAAAAACTTGGATCTAAGAACTGATAACGTTTTGGGTTTTGAAATTTTTTTGGATAATATACCCGAGTCAAGAAAAAAAATTAGAGAAACAAAACCTCAATTTATTGTTTCCGATTATCAAAAAGTAGTTAGAGATTTTGCTTTTGTTATCGATGAAAAATATAGTTCGGGCGAGATTATTAGTTTAGTTAAGAACATTGATAAAGAATTAATTAAAGATGTAAAAATTTTTGATGTTTATCAAGGAGATAATATTACCTCAGGAAAGAAATCTATTGCCTTTAATGTCACTCTAGAACCTAAAGACAAAACTTTAAGTGAAAAAGATATTGATCAAGTAAGTAAAGAAATCATATCAATAGTTCAAAAAACAACAGGCGCTACGCTAAGATCCTAATGTCCACGAATGAAATTATTCGCAATTTTTCAATAATTGCGCACATCGATCATGGTAAATCCACTATAGCCGATAGATTAATTCATAAATGCGGAGGATTAACAGATAGAGAAATGAAAGAACAGGTTCTAGACTCCATGGACATTGAAAGAGAAAGAGGGATTACTATAAAAGCTCAAACTGTCCGATTGAATTACAAAGCAAACGATGGAAAAAATTACGTACTTAATATTATAGATACTCCTGGACATGTGGATTTTAGTTATGAAGTAAGCCGATCATTATCTGCATGTGAAGGTTCGATTTTAATTGTAGATAGTTCTCAGGGAGTTGAAGCACAAACTTTAGCCAATGTTTATCAAGCTCTTGATAACAATCACGAAATTATACCAATATTAAATAAAATTGATTTGCCAGCCGCTGATACTGATAAAGTTAAAAAACAAATAGAAGATGTAATTGGAATAGATACCAGCCATTCAATTAATTGTTCTGGAAAAACTGGAGAGGGAATTGATGAGATTCTAGAATCTATAGTTAAAAATTTACCTTCTCCAAAAGGAAATATTAACGGTCCACTAAAATCTTTATTGGTAGATAGCTGGTACGATAGTTACTTGGGAGTAGTTATTTTGGTAAGAGTCATAGATGGCATTTTAAAAAAAGGTATGAAAGTTAAAATGATGTCAAACAACACTGAGCATGCCATTGAAAAAGTTGGTGTATTTACTCCAAAACCTCAAGATGTAGCAAAAATTTCATCTGGAGAAATTGGTTTTATAATTACGGGAATAAAAAATTTATCTGACACTAAAGTGGGAGATACAATATGTGATGTATCAAATCCGATCGATAAACCTTTACCTGGATTTAAACCAAGTAAGCCGGTCGTTTTTTGTGGTTTGTTTCCACTTGATAACTCAGAATATCAAAAATTAAAAGATGGTATAGCAAAACTGAAACTTAATGACTCAAGTTTTTCTTACGAACCTGAAGCTTCAAGTGCACTAGGTTTGGGTTTCAGATGTGGGTTTTTAGGTTTGTTACATCTAGAAATTATAACTCAAAGATTGGAGAGAGAATTTAATATTGGCCTAATTACCACAACACCTGGAGTCATATATAAATTAAATAAAAGGGATGGCTCTGTTCAAGAATTACAAAATCCAACAGATATGCCCGATCCAACCCAGATAGAATCTATAAAAGAACCTTGGATTAAAGCTACAATCATTACTCCTGATGAATATTTAGGATCGATCATAAAAATTTGTCAGGATAAAAGAGGAAATCAAAATAATTTAACGTATTCTGGAAATAGAGCGGTGTTAGTTTATGAATTGCCTTTAAATGAAGTTGTTTTTGACTTTTATGATCACCTTAAATCTGTTTCGAGTGGATATGCTAGCTTTGATTACGATATTACTGGTTATAAAGAAGGCAACTTAGTTAAGATGGGAATTTTGGTAAATAGCGAACATGTTGATGCATTATCAATGATTATACATAAAGATTTTGCTCATTCGCAAGGAAGATTAGTATGTGAAAAATTGAAAGAATTAATTCCAAGACATAATTTTCAAATTCCAATTCAAGCAGCCATTGGAGGAAAAATTATTGCGAGAGAAACAATTAAAGGATATAGAAAAGATGTTCTTACTAAAATTCACGGTGGCGGTGCTCGAGATAGAAAAAGAAAACTTTTGGATAAACAAAAAAAAGGAAAATCAAAAGCTAAACAATTTGGAAAAGTAGAGATTCCACAAGAAGCATTTATCGGAGTTTTGAAAATAAATAAAGAAACTTAAACGGAGAGATGGCCGAGTGGTTTAAGGCGCAGGCTTGGAAAGCTTGTGTACTGTCAAAGGTACCGTGGGTTCGAATCCCACTCTCTCCGCCATTAATTTAACCTTTTCTAATCTTAAGTGTGGCGCTAAAATAGGTTTGATCGCAATGTGATCGCAAATGAAAAAGATTCTAGCAATACTAATTCTAATCTTCACCCTCCAAACCCCATCCTGGGCGGATGATGTCCGAGACTTTCAGATTGAAGGAATGAGTATCGGAGAAAGTTTATTGGATTATTTTGATAAAGAGCAAATAGAAAAAGAAAAAAAATCTGAATTCGTTTATTTTTATAAAAACAATAAATTCATGGACGTAGGAATGGGTGGCAACAAATCGTATTCTTTATTTAAAAAACTTGAAATTTACGATGAGTTAGGTGCTATTATAAAACCTAATGATAAAACTTATAAAATATATGCCATATCAGGACAAATTTTTTGCCGCGATGATTTTAATATTTGTTTATCTAAAAAAAAAGAAATCGTATCTGTGTTAAAAGATTTTTTTGGAAATAAAGCAAAGCTTCATGTTTGGAACAAAAAACATCGAGCAGATAAAACGGGAAATAGCATGGTTTATGCCACCGATTTTTCATTTAAATCGAGCAAAGATGAGATTTCAGTTGCTGCTTACGAATGGAGTAAAAAATTACAAAAAGAAAAAAGATGGCATAGTAATTTAAAAGTAGAAATTTCTTCAGAAGAATTTATAAATTTTTTGCAGAGTCCTGATCCTTACTCTTACTAATGCTATAGATACTTTTGCTACAACACTGCTACAGCCAGCTTGAGATTTTGACTTTCTTAAAAATAATTTTATAGTAAAATCAACGTTGAGTAGGCCGCTAGGTTTAAGGCGCAGGCTTGGAAAGCTTGTATACTGTTAAAGGTATCGTGGGTTCGAATCCCACTCTCTCCGCCATTTGTAAGGTTAGTCTGAACTATACCTTGCGATAGAAATCGAATATTATAAAAATATGAAACAAAAGAAATCATTGACCCAAGCACAGTATGAAGAGTGTTATACGAAAGCGCTCACTTATCTTGCTCAAATTTTTGTAGGTGCATTTTTTATTGCTGTACTTATTTTTCCGATATTTTAATATGAGATATGATAAAAATGGATTGCCAATTAGAGAATATTATACAGAGGAATTAAAAAAATCTCCCAAAGATAAAATGAGGGCAATAGGATATCAAAAATATTATACAGGAGGAGCAATCATTTTAATGTTTTTAGTTCTTATTGGTATGTATTTAGTTCTGAACTAAATTTTCGGTGTATGCTTGATAAGTGTGCATACTGTTAATGACATTGTGAATTCGGATCCCATTCTTTCCGTTATTTTAATTTCGGTCTATTTTTTTATCTTCCTGCAGCTCTAATTCTTTTAGTTTTCTTTCCTCAATATCTCTTAAATTTCCTTCCTCATTCCCCTGTGATTTTCTTACATCCTCCTCTTGTAATTTTCTAGTTTCGTCCGCTTTTATTTTTCTTTCTTCCTCTTCTTTTAATCTTCTTTTCTTTTCTTCATTTAATCTTTTTTCTTCCTCTTCTTTTAATTTTTTTTCTATTAATTCTCTTGCTTCTTCAAAGCGATCTAATCTTTCCTTTTCTGCCTCAGCTATTCTCTTTTTATGAATTTTATCTAGTTCTCTTCGAGCTTGATTTTCTTCTTTTATTCTTTTTTCTTTTAACTTAACAACCTCCTCGAGTAGATCTAATTTTTGTTGCTCCATTTTTTCTAACTCTTCTTTATAAAGCTGATCCATTTTTTCTAGTTCTTGTTTTTCTTTTTTAACTTGGTTTTCTCTTTTTGTTTTTTCAAGATTGAATGCCTTTAATCTTTCTTCTTCCTCTTCGTATTGTCTTCTTTCTTCATCTTCTTGTAGCTTTCTCTCTTCTTCATCTTCTAACTTTATTCTCTTTTCTTCTTTAAGTTTTCTTTCTTCTTCTTGCAACTTTCTTTTTTCTTCCAATAGTCTTCTTTCATCTTCTTCTTTAAATCTTATATTTTCTTCTTCCTCCAATATTCTTTGAGATTCTTCCTCTAGTCTTCTCTCTTTTTCTTCTAGTCTTATTTGTTCTTCCTTTATTTTTCTTACTTCTTCTTCGTTTAATCTTCTTTTTTCTTCAGCTTTTAATCTTCTCTCCTTTTCTTTTTTGAGGCTTTCTTCTTCTTTTTCTTTCAGTATTCTTTGTTCCTCCTTTAATTTAGTTGATTCTTCTTCTCTGAATCTTTTTTCTTTTTCTGCTTTTGATTTTCTTAACTCTTTCTCTTCGAGTCTTCTTTGTGCTTCTTCTGCTATTTTCTTTTTATGAAGTTGATCTAGTCTTTCTCTTTCTTGCTGCTCATCTATTATTCTTTTTTCTTTTAATTTATTTACTTCTTCAAGTTGAATTAATTTTGCTTGTTCTATTTGCTCCAGCTTTTCTTTGAAAATCTGATCTATTTTTTCTAATTCCTGCTGTTCATCTATTATTCTTTTTTCTTTTAATTTATTTACTTCCTCAAGTTGAATTAATTTATCTTGTTCTGCTTTTGCTATATTTTCTTTATAAATTGGATCAAGTCTTTCCCTTTCCTCTTGTTCTTCTTTTATTTGTCTTTCTCGTTCATTTCTTACAAGGCTGATTTCTTTTAATCTTTCATCCTCCTCTTTTTGTAATTTTCTTTCTTCTTCCTTTAATCCTTTTTGCTCCCTTTTAATTTGTTTTTCTCTTTCCTTGCTTTTTAATTTATTTTGCTTGGTTTTTTCTATTTCACGTCTCTTTTTGAAATTTTCATAAGCTTTGCTGAGTGTTTGAAATTTAAAACCTATAACTTTCTGTAAATCTATGGATTTTAGTTGTCCACTTTGCCTACTTTTGGTTTTAAGTCTCTTTTTTTTCCTTAAAGCCTTTTTTTGCTTCTTTTTCTTAATTTTTTTATTTTTTCTCTTCATTGTTTTCCCCCATCTAAACAATAAAGATTAATTCTATACCTATTTTCAGGATCCAAAAACCATTAAGAGTCCGCTAAAAACTTAATTTCGCCTTTTACTTGCATTCAACTACGCCATTGATTCCTATTTTTAGTTTAGTTTCTAAACCATATGCTGGAGTTTCATCCACTTCTAACACTTCTATGTTTTTTTTTAACACATTATACTCACTTTTTGGCGAACAAAGTTCCAAAGCTTTTGTCTCAAAATCATTTTTTAGTTTGTCCATAATTTTTTTTCCTTTTTTGGAATTAGCTTCATACTGACTAATTCTAACCCACTTTTTTGCAGTAATGGAAATATTGCGCGTGTCTTTGCCTGAGAAATCTTTAACTTGAGTTTCAGTTTTGCTTTGACATGGGATGCTAGAACCATCAATAGCAATACATTCACCTAGACCTACTTGTTTCCCAGCTACAAATTTACCTACAAAAGCTGTTCCATCAGAGTAGTAAAAAGTTCCCTTGCCATGTCGCTTTCCATTTTCGAACTCTCCTGTGTATTGTTTACCATCAGGGTAATAAAAGGTTCCTTGTCCATGTAATTCGTCATTTTTAAATGTTCCTGAATATTCTCTTCCATCGTTCCATATTTTTGTTCCGTTTCCATGACTCTTTCCAACTTTCCATTCTCCAAAGTATTTATCGCCATTTTTCCAAAAGAAGGTTCCGTATCCGTGTGGTTTGGTATCTTTAAATTGGCCCACATATCTTGCTCCCCCGGAGTATATTGCAATTCCTTTAAGAATTTTTCCATCTTTAAATATTCCTGTATATTTATGACCAGTTTCTGTTTTGTATGAACCTTTGCAGTTTGTCCATTGCTCATAATCATTGTTTTGGCATTTAGTAAGAGCGCTTTGTTCTTTTTTTATTTCTTCTTGTGCTTTTAAAATTTGTTTCTGCTCTTTACTAATTTTAGCTTCTTCGATCTTTTGTTTATTCCAATCTGCTTTAACATCAGTACAATAACTAACTCTTTTTTCATCTAATTTAAATATATCCATATCAATCCCACTTTCTTTTTTGTATTGTAATTTAATAACAGATTTGGTTTTAGAATTTAAAAAATATTGATAATATAGTTCTTCGCCTTTTCCACTTTTTATTTTTTCACTAATAATTTTGTTCTTTTCGATTAATTTTATTTTATCAGTAAAATTTTGAATCTTGCCATCAACTGTTTTCAATGTTACTTCGATTACACTTTTTTCAATATTAATTGTATAATTTCCTGTGACTGCATTACTAATCTTACATTCATTAAAAAAATAAAGTTCGGCAAAACTTGTGTTGCAAAATAATAATCCCAATAAGAGAATAATAAGAGTTTTTTTCATTTAGTATAATTCTATAGTAAGTTGTTTTATTTTAAACCAATAATTGATTTTATTAGATATCATTTTGGTTTAATATCTGTCTTGATTCGTCGATTCAATTAAAAGGAGATAAATTATTATGTTGTGGGCTGTAGCTGCCTTAGCGGTAATTTGGTATCTAAATCAGTAATTTAAGTAATTCTTCTAATTCCGATTACTTTTAAATTTGCTGTTTTGTAAATCCTATTAATGGTTTTTTTGATAGGCATTAGTATTGTTTTCTTTAACGGTCCATAGGCGTGGATGAGGGTGTGTTTTGAGATGGCAATTGCTACGTGACCTTTCCAAAAAATTAAATCATTCTTTCTAATGTTTTTTAATTCAATTTTTTTTTTAAAATATTTAATTTGATCTTCTGTATCCCTAGGACAAAATTTATTATTGAAATTAAAATGTAATTGTATAAGTCCCGAGCAATCAATTCCGTTAAAATGTTTTCCTCCCCATTTGTATTTTGTATTAATAAATTTTTTGATATTTTTAAATATATCTTTTGTTTTATAGTTTATTTTTTTTAAATCTTTTTTTTTAATCCACAAATTATCAAATTTGCAAAAATTATTTTTTTTTTCTACAACTTTAATTTTGGATCCAAAACTGAGCTGTTTGTTTACTTTACTTTTAGTATTGGGTTTAGAGTATAGATTTACTTTTAAATTATAAATTTTATGAGTATTTTTTTGATTTGATGTAAGATTCTTTTTTTTAATATATCCTTTATAATTATCTATATCATTTTTTATTCTTACCCATGATCCAATTTTTCTTAATTTTTTAAATGAATCTCCATATAAAAGTTGTGTAACAACTTCAGATTTTGTATTTTTTTTTTTGTAAATGTTTATTACAGACTTATTGCTTCTCACTGCAGTTTCAGTTTATTTCGAATAAACCACAGAAGAATTAAAGAAGGTATTACCATGACTGTGGTAATTACAAAAAATACTCCCCAATCACCATTTAACCAGTCAACCAATTCTCCTGAGGATGCAGCTAATGTTGTTCGACCGAGAGTACCTATTGAAGCAAGCAGAGCATATTGGGTAGCTGTATACGTTCTATCTACCAACAGTGATATGAAGGCAACAAAAGCGACAGTAGCGAATGCTGCTGCAATATCATCTAATAGAACAGCAACCGCAAAGAGTAACTCAGATTTTCCAGACCAAGCAAGAGCTGCAAATAAAAGATTTGTACATGCCATTAATATTCCAGAGACAAACATTGCTTTTACTACTCCAGAACGTATTGCAAACAATCCCCCCAGAAGCGTAAATACTACTGTGGTAATCCAACCTATACCTTTTGAATAAAGCGCAATATCACCTTTAGAAAATCCAATCTCTTTATAGAAGACAATGGACATACGTCCAAGAAAAGCCTCTCCAATTTTAAAAAGAAATACAAATCCGAGAATACCTAAAGCAATTTTAAAACCATTACGTTTAAAGAAACTTATGATAGGACCAGCAATCGTTCCGCTAATCCATGCTGTTGTTTTTGCAAAAGTACCAGACGATCCTAATTTTTCTTCGATCATCTGGTCAGTTTGTTTTTGGGCTATTTGTCTTTCAGTGGGTTGTGATTCATGCACGAACATCAAACCAATGTTGCAAGCAATTACTACGATACCGAGTATTAGAAAAGTAACTTGCCAATAATTTTCAAACCCTGCATTCTGGAAATATTCTGCCGCATTCAATGCTATTACTCCTCCTAATTTATATCCGGTCCACCAACCGACAACGGCCATCGCAGCGCCCGCCTGCATTGATCTTCCTTCATTTTCTCCAATTTGTTCAATTCTTAAAGCGTCTACAGTGATGTCCTGGGTTGCCGAGGCAATCGCAATAATTAAACCAATTGTTATTACCAACCCTAGATTTGCTGTAGGATCAACTACGCTCCAGCAAACTAGACTAACCAAAATAATAAATTGCATGGTAACGATCCAACCACGACGATGACCAATTTTATTAGTTAACCAAGGAATACGAATTCTATCAACTATTGGCGCCCAGAGATAATTGATTGCATAAACACCAAATATTAATCCAGCCCAACCGATCGTACTACGACTAAGACCATCTTCTTTAAGCCAGAGGCTAAGACTGCTTCCAATA
This sequence comes from uncultured Pelagibacteraceae bacterium, assembly GCA_902607585.1. Taxonomy (GTDB): domain Bacteria; phylum Pseudomonadota; class Alphaproteobacteria; order Pelagibacterales; family Pelagibacteraceae; genus AG-414-E02. Next base: position 5,703 of record CACLKP010000010.1, on the reverse strand, counting down.
AGCACCCAAGGGAATCCACTTATAATTCCTAACAAGAGAATCCGAACCATTCTTCTGTCAAAATAAACAGAAAAAGTTTCAGATAATGTTTGTTTTTTAACTATTTCCATAAAGCACCGAAAAAATCTCTAGTTTTTCCAAAAAGATGGAAAAAACAAAACTAACACTGCAAACAGCTCAAGCCTACCAAGAAGCATTCCTAAACTCAAACTTAATTTAGAAAAATTAGGTAAATCGCTAAAATTACCGTTGGGTCCAATAATATCACCCAATCCTGGTCCCACATTTGATATTGCTGAAGCAGACCCAGATATTGCTGTTATAAAATCCAAACCGTTTATAGATAAAAATGCAGCTAAAATAAAAAAAATGAAAAAATAGAGAAAAATAAAAGTTATTATTGAATAAATAAATGTATTGCTAATTTTTTCATTATTATATTTTATAGAAAATACACCACGCGGATAAACTAATTTCTTGATTTGGTTTATTATGAAATGGCCTAGTATTTGAAACCTAAAAATTTTAATACCACAGGTAGTAGACCCAGCGCATCCACCAATAAACATTAAAAAAAGAAAAAATACTAATGGAAATTTACCCCACGAACTAAAATCGGCTGTGACATATCCAGTTCCAGACAAAACTGATACTACATTAAAAGTAGATATTCTTAAATTTTCTAAAAAACTATATTCTTTATTACTTAGTATTAAATAAAAAAACATTAAAAAAATAGAAGTAATCAAAATATAAATTAATCCTTTAATTTGGGTATCTTTTAAAAAAATTTTTCTGTCACCTTTCACAAATTTTAAATAAGCGATAAAAGGTATACTTCCCAAGATTATAAAAATTATTGCAATAATTTCAATTTTTGGATTTTGAAAATAACCAATGGAATTGCTATAGGTAGAAAATCCTCCTGTTGCAATTGTTGTCATGGAGTGAGCTATGCTGTCAAATATATTCATTCCAGCGGACCAATAAGCGATTCCACAGGCAAAAGTTAAAGTAAGGTAAATTACTGAAATTATTAAAGTTACTTCACGTGTTCTGGGTAAAATTTTTTCAGTAGTATCAGAACTTTCCATTCTAAATAATTGCATACCACCAATATTTAATAAAGGAAGTATAGTTATGGCCATTACAATTACACCTATGCCCCCGAGCCACTGCAAAATAGCTCTCCATATAAGAATACTTTTTGGAGCGTTATCTAAATTAGTAATAATCGTTGAACCGGTAGTTGTTATTCCAGACATGCTTTCAAAGAAGGCATCAACGAATGATAAATTAAGATTAGATAATAAAAATGGTATACATCCAAAAATAGCAATACTTAACCATGATAAAGTTGTAAGGAGAAAAGCTTGTTGTAAATTTAGTTTTCTGTTTTCTTCTAGATTAGTAAGTACCAGAAGTATTCCAATAAATGCTGTTACAGACGCAGCTGATAGGAAAGTGCTATTTTTCTCGTCATATATAAACTGTACAAAAAATGGTATAAGCATGAATGCTCCCAATATTACTAGAAGCACACCAATTGCAAAAAAAACGGTTTTATTATTATTCATTTTTGAAGTCGGAGGTTATTTAAAAATATTTGAAATTCAACATAATAAGACCTTATTATATCTGTATTTTACTTATGAAATTTAATAAATCTTTAATAGCGTGATTGATAAATCCATAATTCAAAATACCAATTCATGGCCATTTGTAGAGGCTAGGAAATTAGTAAAGGAAAGACAAAAAATTTACGAAAAAAAAGGAAAAATAACACTACAAACCGGTTACGGGCCCAGCGGATTACCTCACATTGGAACTTTTGCAGAAGTAGCACGTACTACAATGATGGTAAATGCTATTAAACAAATTATTGATATTCCAACAGAGATAATTACGTTTTCCGACGATATGGATGGTTTGAGAAAAGTACCTGACAATGTCCCTAATAAAGAAATTTTGGAAAAAAATTTACACAGACCACTTACCAGCATCCCTGATCCATTTAAGAAATATAAAAGTTTTGGCGAACACAATAATGAGATGTTAAAAAAATTTTTAAATGAATTTAAATTTAATTACACTTTTAAAAGTTCGACAGATACATATAAAAAAGGATTATTCAATCCTGTGTTACTTTTGGTTTTAGAAAAGTATGAACAGATAAAAGAGATTGTTCTTCCTACATTGGGCAAGGAAAGGCAAAAAACCTATAGTCCTTTTTTACCTGTATGCCCTGAAACAGGAAAAGTTTTAGAAGTTCCAATCATTGAAATTAAAAAAAAAGAAGGAAAAATTATTTATCAAAATGATAATAAAAAAATAGAAACAGAAATTATAAATGGAAAATGTAAACTACAATGGAAAGTAGACTGGGCAATGAGATGGTATGTTTTTGATGTTGATTATGAAATGTATGGAAAAGATTTAATTGAAAGCGCAATCCTTTCTAGTAAAATTTGTCAAACTTTCGGAAAAAAAAGCCCTAATGGTTTTGCGTACGAAATGTTTCTAGATGAAAAGGGTGAAAAAATTTCTAAGTCCAAGGGAAATGGAATAACAATTGAACAGTGGCTGAAATATGCTTCTCCGGAAAGTTTATCTTTGTATATGTATCAAAATCCGAAGAGGGCAAAAAAACTTTATGCTAATGTTGTTCCTAAAGCCGTTGACGAATATTTAACGTGTATCGACAAATTTAGCGAACAAGATGATACACAAAAACTTCTTAATCCAGTTTGGCATGTCCATAATGGAAATCCCCCTAAAGAAAAATCAATTATGCCATTTTCAGTTTTGTTAAATTTAGTAGGAACAAGCAATGCTACTGATAAAGACGTTTTGTGGAAATTTATAAAAAAAAATAAAAAAAATATTAAAGTTTCAGATCACCCTATTCTAGACAGTTTAGTTGAGTACGCATTAAAATATTTTGAAGATATAGTTAAACCAAATAAAAAATATAGAAAACCTAATGATAAAGAAAAAAAAGCGTTAAAAGATTTGGTTAAGAGATTAAAAGATTGTAAGGAACAAATGGATCCTGAGGCCATTCAAACAATTGTTTATTCAGTAGGGAAAGATAATGGATATCAGGAAAATTTGAGGGAATGGTTTAAAGCAATTTATGAAATAATTTTTGGCGATCAAGACGGGCCAAGAATGGGATTTTTTATAAGTTTTTTTGGTATAAAAGAAAGTATAGAACTGATTAATAAATATATTAAATAATGTTTTCTGTTTTAAGACCTTTTTTATTTAACCTAGATCCAGAAACTGCTCATGATTTAGCTATTAAATCACTTAAATTTAATCTTTTTCCTGCAAAAATGTTTGAGGTTGAAGATGAACAAATGTTAAATATTGAATTATTAGGAAAAAATTTTCCTAATCCCATCGGGCTTGCAGCAGGCTTTGATAAAAGTGCAGAAGCATATAATTCACTATTAAAACTAGGATTTGGATTTGTGGAAGTTGGAACTGTCACGCCATTAAAACAATTTGGCAATCCAAAACCAAGAATATTTAGACTTGAAGATGATCACGCTTTAATCAATAGGTTGGGATTTAATAATGACGGTACAGAAACAATAAAAGCTAGAATTAAATCAGATAGGAAGAAAGGTATATTGGGAGTTAATATTGGACCAAACAAAAAAACTAAAGATCAAAAAAATGATTTTTGTTTAGGATTAAAAAACTTTTTCGACATAGCAGATTATATTACTGTAAATATTTCTTCACCAAACACTGAAGGTTTGAAAGATTTCCATGATAAAGAAAAACTTATAGAACTTATGGTTGCGCTAAATAAAACAAAAAAAGATAATGAAACTAATATTCCTTTATTGTTAAAAATTTCACCAGACATTAATAATAGTCACATTCCAGAAATTGCAGACGTTGCAATAAAAAATAATATTTCTGCAATTATACTTACAAATACTACAAATGGTAATAGAGATAATTTAACAAGTGAATTTAAAGAGGAAGAAGGTGGGCTTTCAGGAAATCCTTTGCATCAAATATCAACCAATATGATTAAGAAGTTTTACAAAGAACTGAATAGTCAAATTCCTATTATTGGAGTTGGAGGAGTTAATTCAGGGAAAGCTGCATACGAAAAAATTATTGCAGGAGCATCATTGTTGCAACTTTACACTAGCTTTGTTTATAGGGGGCCTTCTACAGCAAAAGACATAAAAAAAGAATTAATTCAAATTTTGAAAGCAGAAGGGATAAAGAATATAAAAGATGCTGTTGGTAGAGGTATATAACTAACCGATATTTCCAAGCGAAGGGAAGTATTTTAACATAAAAAATCCTAGAACTTGCAATTGACCAGTTAAAATAGCTATCCCAGTTAACAATAAAATAAAACCACCAATTTTTGTAATTGATGAGATATATTTTTTTAAACTTTTAGAAAAAAACAAAAATTTATCTATCAAAATTCCCGAGATAATAAATGGTATTGCTAAACCTAATGAATAAAATGAGAGTAACGATACACTTTTACTAAAGTTTCCTTCGATTGCCGCTAGAGACAAAATTGATCCAAGGATAGGTCCTATACAAGGAGTCCAACCAAACCCAAAGGCAGAACCCACAAGAAATGGAAAAGCCAGATTATTACTATATTGATTAGTAAAAAATCTTATCTCTTTGTTCATAAACTTTAGATTGATAATTCCGATAAGCTGGAGAGAAAAAAATATTATAAATACTCCAGCTATGGCTCTTAAAATATTAGAATTATTTAAAAAAAATTTTCCAAGAATAGATGCTGTTGACCCCAAAATTACAAAGATAACAGAGAAACCTAAAGTAAAAAAAATCGTTTTGATAATTACTAGATTATTTTTTTTTTCAACGAGCTTTTCTAAAGAAGTGCCTGAAATATAAGCAATATATCCCGGAATTAAAGGAAGAACGCATGGAGATAAAAAACTAATTACCCCAGCCAAAAAAGCAATAGATAATGTGGTATTCATTTAATATATTCTCTTGATTCCATTTCTTACTGGATCTATATACTGCATAGGAAATTTGATATGTCAAAAAAATGTGAACTTACAGGCAAGTCCCCTTTAAAAGGTCATAAAGTGAGTCATGCAAATAATAAAATGAAAAGAAAATTTTTTCCTAATTTAAAAAAAGTGACTTTTAAAAGCGATATATTAAAACGAAACATTAGGCTTAATGTTAGTAATTCAGCATTGAGAACAGTAGATTTTAGAGGTGGACTAGATTTTTATCTAAAAAGTGTAAAATCATTTAAATTATCTCCCAAAGCAAAAAAGCTTAAAAATAAAATAATTGCAAAAGTTTAATTATTAATGATTAAGATAGAAAACCGTTTTTTTTTTATTTTAGCATTTTTAATGGCTTTGGTGGTTGCATTATCTAACTATCTTGTTCAATTTCCTGTAAATTATCTTGGTCTTAAAGATTTGTTAACCTATGGAGCCTTTAGTTATCCAATAGCATTTTTAATTACAGATTTATCAAATAGAAGATACGGGAAAAATACAGCTAAAAAAATTGTATATTTAGGATTTGTATCAGGAGTCTTTTTAACGCTTTATTTTTCAACAAATTATTCGGACTTGATTTCGATTAGAATTGCAATTGGATCAGGAGCAGCGTTTCTTGTTGCACAACTAATTGATGTTAATATTTTTGATAGATTAA
>CACLKP010000009.1 GCA_902607585.1 uncultured Pelagibacteraceae bacterium | reverse complement strand
AGGCGGCCTAGACACTTCCATAATTCTAAAATGGCTTCAAGGAAACTACGGTGCAGAAGTTATAGCCTACACAGCTGATATTGGACAAAAAATCAACAAGAATGAAATGATTAAAAATGCAAAAAAATTGGGTGCTAAAAAAATAATTATTGAAAATTTAAAAGATATTTTTGTTAAGGATTATATCTTTCCAATGATTAGAGGACATGCAATTTATGAGGGTGTTTATTTATTAGGAACTTCTATTGCAAGACCCTTAATTGCAAAAAAACAAATTGCTGTAGCAAAAAAATTTAACGCTTATGCAGTTTCTCATGGTTCAACAGGCAAAGGAAATGATCAAGTTAGATTTGAACTTGGATATCATTATTTCGGTCCAAAAATTAAAGTTATCGCTCCATGGAGAATTTGGAAATTAAATTCAAGAACAGATTTAATTAAATATGCAAAAAAAAATAAAATACCTATACCTAAAGACAAAAAGGGAGCTCCACCATTTTCTATAGATGATAATTTATATCACACATCAACTGAAGGTAAGGTTTTAGAAAACCCTAAAAATCCAGCTCCAGAATTTATTTTTCAAAGAACAGTTTCTCCTGAAAAAGCACCCAGTAAAGCATCATATGTAACTATAGGATTTGAAAATGGAGACTCAATATCTATTAATGGAAAAAAATTGTCTCCAGGAAATCTGTTACAAAAATTAAATATCCTTGCAAGCAAAAATGGTATTGGCAGAGTTGATTTAGTTGAGAACAGATTTATCGGAATTAAATCAAGAGGTATTTATGAAACGCCAGGTGGAACTTTATTAATGGCTGCCCATAGGGCAATTGAATCAATCACTTTAGATAAAGCAACAATGCATAAAAAAGATGAGATTATGCCTAAATATGCAGAACTTATTTACAATGGTTATTGGTACTCTAAAGCAAGATTTAAACTTCAAAAAATTGTGGATCTAAAAAGAAATAAGGTAAATGGATCTGTTAAACTTAAGCTATACAAAGGTAATATTACAATTGTATCAAGACAAACTAAAAGCAGCGCTTACTCAATGAAAAAAGTATCCTTTGAAGAAAATAAAACATTTAATAAATCAAATGTCGAAAGATTTATTAATTTCCATAAAAAGAAACTTCGTTAATTATTATAGTAAACCAGCATCATCCCCCAACTGTACTATCAGTCTTTTCTAAAGTTTTTTTCACTTATTCAGTATGAGCTTTCTCAAAACATTCAACAGTATTATTCAACAAACAAGCAATTGTCATAGGACCAACACCGCCTGGAACTGGTGTAATTGCTTTAGCCACTTTAGAAACTGAATCAAAATCAACATCACCTACTAAACCTGAATCAGTTTTATTAATTCCAACATCAATAACGATTGCTCCCTTTTTTACCCAGTCTCCTCTAACTAATTTAGGCATTCCTACTGCTGCAATAATTATATCAGCTCTAAGGCATTCTGCTTTTAAATCCTTTGTTTTTGAATGGGTAATAGTAACCGTACAATTTTCTTTTAAAAGTAATTGTGTCATGGGTTTTCCGTTTAAGTTAGATCTTCCAATTACTACCGCATGTTTTCCACTTAAATTTTTTTCTACTTTTTTAAGTAATAAGCTGCAGCCAAGAGGTGTGCAGGGAATGCTACTGTCATGACCTGAAGATAAGTTACCTACATTCATCGGATGAAAGCCATCCACATCTTTTCCTGGGTCTATATTTTCAATAACTTTTCTTTTATCAATATGTTTTGGAAGAGGTAGTTGAACTAATATACCTGAAACTTTATTATTATTATTAAGTTCTTTAATTTTTTCTAAAAGAACCTTTTCTTCTAGATCCGCCGGATACCTAATAACTTCAGAATTAATGCCTACTTCAATTGCAGATTTTTCTTTATTTTTTACATAAATTTTACTGGGTGTATCTTCACCAACTAAAATTACGGTTAATCCTGGAACGGCATTGTGTTTAGACTTAAGATCAGCAACCTTTTTTTTTAATTTTTCCCTCAGCTCTGCTGCTGTTTTTTTCCCGTCTATAATCATTTTAGAATAAACCTGGTGCAAAAACTTCAAAAATAATATTTCTAAGAAACATTAAAATTAAAATTAAAATAACTGGTGATATATCTATTGAACCAAACATGGGGATGAAACGCCTTATTTTACTTAAAGCAGGATCGGTTAGTTTATAGGTAGTATCAAGAATAGAAAAAACAAATCTGTTTTGTGTATTAAGAATATTAAAAGCAACCAACCAACTGAGAATGGCGTTTATAATTATAATCCAAAGATATATAGTAATAATACTATCTAATAATATAAATATTGATTTCATTTTTTCTCCACGTAAATAGACTGGCTAGGAAATGCAAAAGATGCATTATTTTTTTCCATAATTTGTTTAATTTCAATTGCTAATCTTTCTTTAACCTGAAGCCATTCGTCCCAATCATCAGTAACTGTAAAACACCTTATATACATATCTATGGAACTATCGGAAAATTTATCAACTCTAACCGCGTAACCAAGGCTGGTTTTATAGTCTTTGTGAGTAGTTATATATTTTTCTATTTCATCTCTAACTTTTTTAAGTTGATCTACTGTTGTATTATATTGCAAAGTGATAACCCAACTTATTATCCAATTGGTTGTTGCGCTTATATTAATTACAGCATTTTCTGCAAACTGAAAATTTGGAATAATTGCAAGAGATTTATCAAATTTTCTAACAACTGTTGATCTAAATCCTATACGTTCAACTATGCCTTCTATAATATCTTCAACAATAATCCAATCACCAACTTTGAATCTTTTTTCTACTAATACTAAGATTCCTGATATCAAATTTTTAAATAAATCTTGAGCACCTAGTGCAACAGCAACACCGAATAAACCTAAGCCAGCAATTATCGGTCCTATTTTTATACCCCATAGTTCTAAAACGGCTGCAGCACCCAAAATAAAAATAAGTATTTTTAGAGCCTTAATTATCCAACCAATTAGTTCTTTTGTTAAAAGTTTTTCTAATCCTCCTAAAAGATAGGTAACAGGTTGAATAAATTGATGTATTAACCAAAAAATTAAAATTGTAATAAGTGACTTGTTAACATTATCAATAAATGATTGTGATTCAGGACTAAATTCTAAATAATAACTCGCAATAAAAAAACCTATAACAATCGGAAAAAAACGAGCCGGACCTTCCATTGCTTGAACGAAAGTGTCATCCAATTTATTTGTAGTTTTTTTTGCTATTTTTTTTAAACGGTTGATTATAACTTTGCTAATTAAACCTCTAAATAATAAAAAAATTAGAAAAATTCCAAGGCCAATTAATATTTGAAAAATATCTATTCCAAGAAGTCCTTTTTCCCATACCTCAACAAACAAAGCTGAAAAATTTTTAAATATATCCATAATCTATCTAATTTTGTTTAACAAAAATTCCTCTTCCCCTGGACTAAAAACAAATACTTTTTTCCATTTAATCTGTTTTAACACTAATAATACCTTCTCGCTTATACACATTAGATTAGATTGAGTCACTACGTTTAAAAGTGAATATTTATTTATTAGATTAAATAAATTTTTTGCACTCTTTGAAGAATAAACGAAAATTACATCTGGGGATTTTTTTATAAAAAAGTCTAAGGTACTCTTATCAATTTTTTCAATTGGTGATGTGGTATAATTTGATATTCTATCTACCGAAAATCCTGCATTAATTAAATCAATATCTAAATCTTTGGAAACGAATTCACTACTTAAGTAAAGAAGTTTTCCTGACTTATTTTCAAACGATCTGATTATTAGTTCTATTAAAGAGTCTACAGTTCCTTCGGAAGAATAAGTGTTTATAAAACCAACTTCCTTAGCTTTAAATTCTGTCGCTTTACCTACACAATAACATTTAATTTTTGAATCAAATTTATCTACATTAAGAAATTTTATTGCATTCGAACTGGTAAAAATTACTGCTTTATAATTGTAAAAATTTATTTTTTCTGTTTTTAATTCTTCAATTTTAATTACAGGGAGATGAGTTACTGTATGACCCAGCTTTTTTAAGCTATCTATAAGAAATAAAGAATCTTCTTTTGGTCTTGTAATAACGATATGCAATTTAATTTCCTTGTACTTTAAAATCTTGACCAGCTTTTTTTAATAATTCTTTTCCAACTTTATAACCTAATTCTTTAGCTTCTTTAAAGCTTCCTGAACTTTCTACAACAAATTTTTTACTTCCATCGTTTGAAAATAGTTCGCTTTTTAAAATAATTTTGTTATTTGATAACTTGGCTAAACCACCAACGGCGGTATCACAGTCTCCCCCTATCGCTTCAAGTAAAGAGCGTTCAGCCTGAATACAACAATATGATTTTTGATCATTTACCATTTCCAAAATATCCAATGTTTTTTGATCATCCAATCTACATTGTAAAGCAATAGCACCCTGGCCTATAGCTGGTAACATTTGTTTTTCCGAAAAAACTTCCTTAGCTTCTTTTTCTAAATTAAGCATTTTGAGTCCCGCTAATGATAAAACTATTGCGTCAAATTCTTTATTTTTTAATTTATTAATTCTGGTATCAATATTTCCTCTCATTGAAATAATATTAATATCATCTCTTAAGATGTTTAATTGAGCTTTTCTTCTGAATGAACTAGTTCCTACTTTTGATTGAGGTTTAAGTCCAAAAAAAGATTTACTTGTGTAACTTAAAAAAGCATCTCTAGGATCATTTCTTTTTACTACGGCATTTACACACAGTCCATTTGTCATTTTTGATGGTAAATCTTTTAATGAGTGAACAGCTAAATCTATTTTTGAATCTAATAATTCATCTTCGATTTGTTTTGAAAAAACACCTTTTCCACCAATATCCGAAATCTTTTTATTGTGAAATATATCTCCTGAAGTTTTTATTATTTTTATCTCTATAGAATTAACATCAAATTGTGAATTAGATTTTATTAATAAACTTTTCACGTAGTTCGAGTAAGCTAAAGAAAGCTTACTTCCTCTTGATCCTATTATAAATTTTTTATTATCAACCATTATTATTATAAATTACTTATGTTATATTATTTTTTTATATTTAAAGACAGATAGTCAAGCATGAAAGAAAAGCTTACTTTTTTAGGAATAGAAACAAGCTGTGACGAAACTGCAGCATCAGTTGTTCAAGAAAAGGCAGATGGAACTGGTAAAATTTTATCAAATGTCGTTTCCAGTCAAATTAAAGAACATAAAGAATTTGGTGGTGTTGTTCCTGAGATTGCTGCAAGAGCTCACGTTGAAAAAATAGAATTTATAATTAAAAAAGCACTAAAAGAAAGCAATTTAGATTTAAATAATATCAATGGAATATCTGCAACGGCTGGTCCAGGATTGATAGTTTGTTTAACCGTTGGTTTAAATGCAGGAAAAGCGATTGCAGGATCTTTGAAAAAACCTTTTATAGCTGTAAATCATTTAGAGGGTCATGCATTAAGTCCAAAGATTAATAATAAAATTCAATTTCCATATTTGTTATTACTAATATCAGGAGGACATACACAATTTTTGGAAGTCCGTGGAGTTAATAATTATAAACAACTTGGAACTACAATTGACGATGCACTTGGAGAGGCCTTTGACAAAACAGCAAAACTTTTAGGAATAGAATTTCCGGGTGGACCAAAAATTGAAGAATGGGCTAAAAAAGGAAACGAAAATTATTTCAAATTACCTAAACCAATTCTTAAAAAAGGTGGCTGCAACCTATCTTTTGCTGGTCTAAAAACTGCCGTGCTTAGAACTTCTAAAAAATTAAAAAATCAAAAGGAAAAATATCATTTAGCAGCATCTTTTCAAAAAACCATCAATGAAATTCTTTATGAAAAAACTAAGATAGCTATGAAAGAATTTTTAAAAAATAAAAAAGACAAACAAAAAACTTTTGTAATTGCTGGTGGAGTAGCAGCAAATTTATCAATAAGAGACAATTTATCTAAGTTGGCTAAAGAAAATAAATTTGCTTCTATTTTTCCTCCAACAAATCTATGTAGTGACAATGCAGCAATGATTGCGTGGGCTGGTATTGAGCGTTATAAAATTAACTTAATTGATAATTTAGAATTTTTATCAAGATCAAGATGGCCATTAGATAGCTCGGCACCCTTTTTAAAAGGACCAGGACTAAAATTGTAAATGAATAAAAAAATTTAAGTAGAAATAAAAGGCCCAACAATTAAAACCATCCAGTAAAGGAATAAAAAAATATAAAAATAAATAACTCGCATTGACCCTTTCATATAAGAAAACTAAATGTTTTTATTTAGACTGGATTTTGTTCAAAGTTTGATAGGATATTAAATGAAATGAATTTTTGGTTACTCAAAACCGAGCCCGAAGAATGGTCTTGGCAACAACAGTTAAAATCTGGCAATAAAGGTACGGAATGGAATGGGGTTAGAAATTTTCAAGCAGCGAAAAATTTAAAAAATATGAAAATTGGTGATAAATGTTTTTTTTACCACACTGGTAAGGAAAAAAAAATTGTAGGTATTGCTGAAATTACAAAAGAACATTTTTTAGATAAAACCGATAAAACCCATAAATTCGTATCAGTACGAATTAAAGCATTTATTCCGTTTAAAAAGCCTGTTGAGCTTCAAGAAATCAAAAAAAATAAGGTTTTTAGAGATTTTTCTTTGGTTAGACAGAGTCGTTTATCGGTCATGAAAGTTGATTTAAAATACTGGAAAAAAATATGTAAGATGGGTAAAGTTTAAAGCTTAAGGATAGTTCTATGTCAAAAAAGAAAAGGAAAAAAGCTAAAAAAAAGCTAAAAAAATTAAAAAGAAGAAAACTAAAAAAGATAAAAAAAAGGACAAAGAGATTAAAAAGAAGAAAACTAAAAAAGATAAAAAAAAGGACCAAGAGATTAAAAAGAAGAAAAAAAAGTAAAAAAAAATTAAAGATAACTAAAAAAGCAAAAAGTTTAACATCAAAAGAATTAATTTTTAGAGTATCAAAAAAATGGTCAAACAGTGCATATGTTGACAAAAGTCAGTATGAAAAAAAGTATAAGATATCCATTAAAGATAACGAAGGTTTTTGGAGAAAAGAAGGTAAACGGATTGATTGGATTAAACCTTATACAAAAGTAAAAGATGTTAAATATAGTAAAACTGACGTTAGAATTAAATGGTATTATGATGGAACTTTAAATGCGTCAGCAAATTGTATTGATAGGCATTTAAAAGATAAAAAAAATAAAACCGCAATTATTTGGGTTGGTGATGATCCAGAAGTTTCTAAACAAATTAGTTACAACGAACTTCATAAAAATGTGTGTAAGGCTGCAAACGGTTTGAAAGAACTTGGCGTTAAAAAAGGTGACAGAGTTACTATCTATTTAACCATGATTCCAGAACTAGCATATGTAATGCTAGCCTGTGCAAGAATTGGTGCTGTTCACTCCATAATATTTGGTGGTTTCTCTGCTGATTCAATAGCTGGAAGAATTAATGATTGTCAATCAGATTATATTATTACTGCAGACGAAGGAGTAAGAGGTGGAAAAATTATACCTCTTAAAAAAATTACAGATGAAGCTCTGGAAAAATGTCCTAACGTAAAAAAATGTGTTGTTGTGAAAAGAACAGGAAATGAAATTAATTGGTTAGATGGTAGAGATGTTTGGTATGATGAAATAACAAAAATAGCTTCAAGTAATTGTGACCCAGAGGAAATGAGTGCTGAAGATCCATTATTTATTCTTTATACGTCTGGATCTACAGGAAAGCCGAAGGGAGTTTTACATACTACAGGAGGATACATGGTCTACGCTTCAATGACCCATCAATATATTTTTGATTATAAAAAAAATGACATCTACTGGTGTTCAGCAGATATTGGTTGGGTAACTGGGCACAGTTATATTATTTATGGTCCTCTTTCGAATGGCGCAACTACCATAATGTTTGAAGGTGTTCCAAATTATCCCAATACATCAAGATGGTGGCAAATTGTCGATAAGTATAAAGTAAATATTTTTTATACGGCACCAACAGCACTAAGAGCTCTTATGAGAGAAGGAGAAGGGCCAGTTAAAAAAACTAGCAGAAAATCTTTAAAACTTTTGGGCACGGTTGGTGAACCAATTAATCCAGAAGCCTGGCTCTGGTATTATAAAGTTATTGGAGATTCTAGGTGTCCCATAGTTGATACTTGGTGGCAAACTGAAACAGGCGGAATATTAATTTCTCCTCAACCAGGAGCAATCGATCTCAAACCAGGTTCAGCAACCAAACCATTTTACGGAATTAAACCAGTTATCGTCGATGAAAATGGAAAAACACTAAAAGGAGCATGTACAGGAAGATTATGTATAGATCAATCTTGGCCTGGACAAATGAGAACAGTGTATGGTGATCACCAAAGATTTATTGATACTTATTTTTCACAATTTGATGGAAAATATTTTACAGGAGATGGATGCAGAAGAGATGAGGATGGATATCATTGGATTACTGGAAGAGTGGATGATGTAATCATAGTATCTGGTCACAATCTTGGAACAGCAGAACTAGAAAGTGCTTTTGTTGCTCACCCAAAAGTTGCAGAAGCTGCTGTAGTTGGCTATCCACACGATATTAAAGGAAATGGACTTTATTGTTATGTAACATTAAATGTGGGAGAGAATACTTCAGGTGAATTAGAAAGAGATTTAAAACTTTGGGTAAGAAAACAAATTGGCCCAATTGCTACACCTGATTTAATACAATTTGCACCCGGTTTACCAAAAACAAGATCAGGTAAAATTATGAGAAGAATACTTAGAAAAATCGCTGCAAATGAACATGACCAATTAGGTGATACAACTACACTAGCAGACCCGTCTGTAGTTGAAAGTTTGGTAGAAAATAGGAAAAACAAATAATTAATAGATGAATGGTTTGTTAAAAACATTAATCAAACCAGACTGGGATGATAACCCAAAAAGATCTGAAATTCTTCATGCTGCAAACTTACTTCAAATAGGAGAGTTTCAATTAATTCAGTTGGCATACAAAGTTTGGTATAGAGAAGACCTACCTGAAGATAAAATAAATAATATATTTAGCGAGTTTATGATCACGGGAATAATACCTATTTGGGTAACATCTTATGCTAGAGATATTCTAAAATTAGATCGGGCAAATGTGCTTGATAGTTATAATGAAAAATACCACATTTATGATCACGAGTTTGGAGCATATATTTACGACAATAAACAAAGAAGAAGACGTGGAGTAGTGTATGCAACAATCATTGCGATTGTTTTTATTGCTAGTCATTATATGGCAATTAATTATGTTAGTGATGAAGAATCTGCGGGCTTCTACCCGCCATATATTGAAAAAAGAATAATCTACCCGGAACTTTATAAAGAAAAGAAGTAGTAATTAATGTTTGATTTTATCCCGCAAGAATATGAAAAATTAGTTAATATTATATTTCTAGTAGTTACTGCTTTAATAGCGCGACACGGAATAACATATAGAAAAGAAGATGGCGAAAGAGATTTTGTAAGATTGCTTTTTGGGTGCATTGCTGCAACTTATTTTTTTTTAGTACTGTTTAAAGATGTGTTGGGACTAATAAGTTTTTAAAGTTTTCCAGGTTTATGCATTACTTGACCTTCATCTAATTCTTTTATACTTAAAACTCTTTCATCTTCTGGCAGTTGAAGCTGTTCATTAAGATACAAAGCTCGTTCTTTTACAGAAGACGACTTAAATTTATAGTTTAAAATTATTGTACCTAAACCCGGACCAGCAACAGCTTCGTAATCGATACCAAGAGCTTTTACGTAATCTCGTAAGGCTTCCTCATAATTTTTATTTCTATCTTTGATAATACCTCGATTAGCATATGCCGCTGCTAAAGTACCTATTCCAGTTTTATCGTCATCTTCAAGATTTTTTTCTAAAAAATTTATCAAATAGGTCAGTTCTTCATTTGCTTCTAAATACATTTTTTGCGAAATAAATACCAAAGCCTTACACATAATCGCTCCGCGATGATTGGGAGTTTTTTCTAGTGCAGTATTAGCTGCTTGAATTGCTTTATCATATAGTTTGTCCTTTAGACGCATATCACAAACCTCCGTTTCATAATCTCCTGGGGGTCTATCCATAAAGGATCGGACTAATGCCCAAACTGTAAACATGACAAATGTTAATATTGCCATGTATATGACAAATCTTTTTAAAACATTCGTGTTCATTAACTAAAAACCTGTTTTACATAAATATAACTAAAAACAATGCACAATAGTATAGCTGTAAATGTTGCTCTTTTTTTTAAAATACTTTTCTCTTCTTCGGAAACTGACTGTTGGGTTTTTTGTTTTTTTCTAACGTACAGAACCCATATTAATTTTCTAACTGGAAAAAATAAAACTGTACTTAAAAGTATAATCCATAAAGGGTCGTGAAATGTTATGTAATAATCGGTTAAATCCATAAAAAAATTAATTATATTTGCTTTATTTTATATAGTTAAATAGCACCGAAATAGCAGTAATTTCAATTAATAGTTGTATAGATTTTAGCCTTTTTACTAGTATTTAAGGGGTTGCTTTGAACAATTAATTGTGATGACCTTCACCATTAAATGCTTGGGACTATGGTTCTGAGCATTTTGTGTTTTATAAAACAAGTTAATAATTAAAGGGGGAAACCTTTATGTCAGCAAAAGTAACGTGGCTGATTGTGTTCGTACTACTCTACTGGGCGTATTGTATATTCTGGGGAGTAAGAGGTGCACAGCTGGCGAAAACAGCATCTGACTACTTCATATCAGGAAGAAAACTTCCTATGTGGGTATTCGTTCTGGCCGCCACAGCTACATCATTTTCTGGTTGGACCTTTATGGGTCACCCAGGATTAATTTATAGAGACGGTTTCCAGTACGCTTATGCGTCTTTCTACGTCATCACCATTCCTTTTACAGGAGTGATGTTCTTAAAAAGACAATGGATACTTGGAAAACGTTTTGGTTACGTAACTCCGGGAGAAATGTTAGCCGATTACTTTAAAGGTGATATGGTTCGTATTTTAACCGTTGTCGTAGCTTTATGTTTCTCAGTTCCTTATTTAGGTTTACAACTTGCAGCATCAGGAAAACTATTTAACGTTTTATCAGATGGTATGTGGGGCGTTACAACTGGTACTTGGGTACTAGCTGCTATCGTGGCACTTTACGTAGGACTAGGCGGTTTAAGATCCGTGGCTTACGTTGATACTCTGCAATGTGTACTTCTATGGTTTGGAATTGTAGCGATTGGTTTTATAACGTACGACCTCGTTGGAGGTTGGGACGCATTGAACGAAGGTTTAGCAAAAGTAGCTTTAGTGGAAGGCACTAAGTGGGGACGAACTCCAGGTGATAACTACTCTGCTTACTTTGCGATTCCAGGAGTCATACAGTTTACCGCTGGACTAGGAAAAGAAACTCCAGTTGGTGGATTGTGGACAGGTGTTATGGTGTTAACTTACATGTTTGCTCTTATGGGCATTCATTCTTCACCAGCATTTTCAATGTGGGCGTTTTCAAATAAAGATCCAGAACCATTTGCACCACAACAAGTTTGGGCTTCATCATTTGGAATAGGTTTTGCCCTATTCATATTTACTGCAGCTCAAGGGATGGGCGCACACTTATTAGGTGCCGACCCAGTTGTGAACGCAGCAGGAGTGAATATATCAAATGTGCTTCCAGAATCGATTGGTAAAGGTGGGCAAGGAAATCTTGTACCTTACTTAATCAATACGGTTGGGGATGCAGCTCCATGGTTTGTAGGTCTTCTTGCAGTATGTGCACTTGCAGCGATGCAATCAACGGGTGCCGCATACATGTCAACTTGCGCATCAATGTTAACTAGAGATATTTACAAAAAATTCTTTAGTCCAAAAATGTCACATGCTGAACAAAAATTGTTCGGTCGTATATGTGTGGTGATTGTTGTTGGAGCAGCTTTAATGGTTGCAACATTCTCACAAGATGCACTAGTTCTATTGGGAGGATTAGCAGTAGCGTTCGGTTTCCAAATGTGGGTACCACTAGCTGCAGTTTGTTATTTCCCATGGTTGACACGAGAAGGAGTATCTTGGGGTCTTTTAGCAGGAATTATTGCTGTAATGATGACGGAAAGTATTGGTCAAAATTTATTTGGCGATTCTATTCCGTGGGGTAGATGGCCTTGGACAATGCACTCTGCATTCTGGGGTATCTTCTTTAACTTACTGGTAGCAATACCAATATCTTTCGCGACGCAAAACTCAAGGGATCGTGCGCATAGACAAAAATACCATGACTTCTTAGCAGATCATGCTGGTCTTCCAGCAAACAAGCAAAGTCTTAAGCCTGCGGCTTGGATTATTACAATTGCTTGGTTGTTCTTCGGAATTGGACCAGGAGCTGTAATAGGAAATGATATCTTTGGTTCGCCAAATGATATCAGTACATGGACATTTGGAATTCCATCTATTTGGGCTTGGCACATTCTATTCTGGATATTAGGAGTTGGAATGATGTGGTTCTTGGCTTACAAAATGGAAATGTCTACGATGCCTAGAAAATCAGTGAGCGCTCTAGTAGATGATATTGGAGACTCAGCAAGAGCATCATAAATTACAAATATATACTTAAATATTCAAGAAGGGCGGGAATTCCCGCCCTTCTTTTTTTTTGACATAATTCTAATATAAAAATATAAATTTTAATATGCCCGATGTAAAAATATCACCATCTATTTTATCAGCAGACTTTAGCAATCTAGGAAAAGAAATTCAAAATTTAGAAAAAGCAAAGGCAGATTTAATACACATAGATGTAATGGATGGACATTTTGTTCCAAATATCACTATTGGACCTAGCGTAATAAATAAACTACGGAAATACACATCATTACCATTTGATGTTCATCTAATGATTTCTCCAGTTCATGATTTTATCAAGAACTTTGCTGATGCTGGAGCAGATATCATTACTATACATCCGGAAGCCACCAATGATCTAGTGAGTTCTATAAAAAAAATTAAGTCATATAATAAAAAAGTTGGAGTATCTTTAAATCCTGAAACTTCAGTTGATAAAGCTTTATCTATATTAAGTATGATTGATTTAGTTTTAATAATGAGTGTTAATCCCGGTTTTGGTGGTCAGAAGTTTATGGAAGAAACTTTGGAGAAGGTAAAAGTACTAAGAACAGAAATTGATAAAAAAAAATTCAAGACTCAAATTGAAATAGATGGTGGAATAAATTTTGAAAATGCAAAATTGGCTAAAGAAGCTGGCGTGAATATACTAGTTTCGGGTACAACAATTTTTAAGGAAAATGGGGGAAACTTAAAAAAAAATATCCACTTGTTAAGAACAGGATAAAAATGCAAAGGTTAAAAAGTATCAAACTATACTTTTCCTCTATTCTTAGGTTATCTTTTTTAAGTTTTAGAAATTATTATTTTAGAAGTAATTTTTATAATAAAAAATTAATCACTTTTGTCCCTCATAGAATTTTTTATAACCCTAGCGCATATTTAAGTGCGTCACTCACAACGATTAGTAATGACTTTTATAAAATTACTAACACGCCCCCCGAATTACTATGGAAAACAAGCGCAAGTGATAAACTAAAATTTGAAAATTTACATAGTTTTTTGTGGTTAACAAGACTAGATAGAAAAAATAACAAAATTATTACGAAAGCTATAATTAAAAGTTGGATTAATATTTTTTTTAATTATGAACCTAATACTTGGGCAATGGAAATTACTGCAAGAAGAATTATTGCTTGGTCATCTAATACAGACCTAACACTAGAAGACTCGGATAAAGCATATAAAGAAAAATTTTTTTTAAGCCTAGTTAAACAATCAAATTTTCTTTTAAAAAATTTAAATGGTTTATTTTATGAACCAAGTAAAATTATTTGTTGTGCTGCTATAATATTATCCGGCATGATTTTTAAGGAAAATGATTTAAATTATAAAATAGGAATTAAGGAATTAGAAAAAATTGTAAAAAATTATTTTGACGAAAATGGTTTTCCAAAATCAAGAAATCCTGAAGAAGTTTTTATTTGTATAAAATATTTAATTTTAATTAGAGAATGGTTTAAAGAATCACAAAAGCCTATACCAGATTTTTTAAATGAGATTATAAGCAAATGCGGAAATTGCTACGCAACATTATCTTGTTCAAACAAGCAATTTCCTTTATTCAATGGAGCTACAGAAATTAATCATAAGGATTACGACGTATTTTTAAAAAACCTAAAATATAAGTTTAGTAACAAAAGTCATGATATTGGAAACTTAATTAAAATTAAAAAAAAGAAATTTGATTTTTTTATTGATTGCGGAAATCCACCATCAAATAATTTTGCAAAATATTATCAGGCTGGTTGTTTATCATTTGAACTTATTTCAAATAAACAAAAAGTAATATGCAATTCTGGATATGGAAAATATCTATCACCAAAATTTGCTTCATTAAGCCGTTCTACAGCTGCCCATTCTACTTTATACATAAATGATACATCATCTTGTATTTTTCAAAAAAATAAATCTATAAATAAAGTTTATGGAAACTCATTAATACAAAGGCATAAGGTTATTAATAAAAACTACACTGAAGATAAAGATTTTTATTCTATATCTGTATCACATAACGGATATGAAAAAAAATTTGGTTATATTCACACAAGGTCAATTAAAATTTTAAAAAAGGAAGATAAGATTTTTGGACAAGATGACCTAAAAAAAACTAAAAAATATTCAATTCCCCTAATTTATTTTATAAGATTTCATATATATCCAGATACTAAAATTGTTAAAACGAAAGCCGGGAATTCGATATTAATTAGTTTATCAAATGGTGAAGGCTGGTCATTACAGAGTAAAACAAGTGATTTTAAAATTGAAAAAAATATTTTCCTTGGCAATAAAAATAAAATCATAAATAATGAGTCAGTTTCTATTTCTGGAAATATTAATGCAGAAATAATTTCAATAAAATGGGAAATTGAAAGAGTTAGTTAACGTATGAATTTAAAAAAAATTAAAAGAGCAATTATTTCAGTTTCAGACAAATCAAATCTAAAACTTTTATTGCCCACTTTAAAAAAATTTAATATTGAAATTATAAGCTCAGGCAGTTCTTTTAAAAAAATTAGAAGTATGAAATACAATTGTATAAATGTATCAAATTACACAGGATTTTCTGAAATGCTTGATGGCAGAGTCAAAACTTTACATCCAAAAATTCATGCAGGAATTCTTAATATAAGAAAAAATTCAACTCACAGAAGGGATTTAAAAAAACAAAATATTCCAAATATAGATTTAGTAATTGTTGATCTTTATCCATTTGAAAAACAACTTGAAGAGAAATCAAAAAAATTAATTGAATATATAGATATAGGTGGGGCAACTTTAATAAGAGCTGCTGGTAAAAACTTCAACGATGTAACTGTTATTTCTAACATTGATGATTACTTTCAGCTTGTGAAAGAACTTAAGATTAATAAGGGTTCAACTTCTATTGAATTTAGAAAATTTATGTCAGCAAAAGCATTTGGTCTAACTGCTTATTATGATTCTGTTGTATCAAATTGGTTAAATAATCAATTAAATATAAAATTTCCAGAAAAAAAAACAGTGCATGGAAAATTAATAGAAAAATTGCGTTATGGAGAAAATCCCCACCAACAGGGAGGTTTGTATAAAACAACTGATAATTTGGGTATAAAAAAAATTCACGGAAAACAACTTAGTTATAATAATTATAATGATATTTACTCAGCCCTTTCTATTTTGAGCACTTTTAAAAAAAAGGAAGGAACTGTTATTATTAAACATACTAACCCTTGTGGTGTTTCAGCAGAAAAAAATCAGATCAAATCTTTTAAAGATGCGCTAGCATGTGATCCTATAAGCTCATTTGGTGGTGTTGTTGCAATTAACTCAATAATTACAAAAAAATTGGCTTTAGAGATGAACAAAATTTTTTTCGAAATAATTATATCTATAGGTTTTAAAAAAGATGCTTTTAAAATATTGAAAAAAAGAAAAAATATAATATTAATTAACTGTAACAAATTTAATTTAATAAATGAAAAACATTATCTTTTTTTAGGAAATGCCTTTTTATCTCAAGATTCTAATAGTATGCTCCTTAATAACAAACTAAAAATAGTTACAAGAAAAAAACCATCACCAAGTCAACTTAATAGTATGAAATTCGCATTTAATATTTGTAAGTTTGTTAAATCTAATGCAATTGTTTTGGCAAACGGTAAATCTACTATAGGAATAGGAGCAGGCCAGCCAAGTAGATTAGATAGTTGTAAAATAGCATCCCAAAAAGCATTGCAGTTTGTTCCAGAAAAAATTACGAATTCTGTAGCAGCATCAGACGCTTTTTTCCCTTTCTCAGATGGAATTGAAGAACTAGCTGAAATTGGAATAGAAGCTATTATCCAACCAGGTGGCTCAATAAATGATAAAAAAGTTATCGAAGCAGCAAATAATGCAGGCCTAGTTATGGCTTTTACTGGAATTCGACATTTTAAACATTAGAAATCAAATTTTATTTATTTTAGCTGCAAGAATAAAATCACTTTCTACCAAACCTTTTATTTTGTGAGTAAAAATTTGAACCTTAGCATACCCCCAGCCAAATGTTATATCTGGATGGTGCCCTTGCAACTCAGCAATATTACCAACTTCATTTACAAATTTTTGACTTTCAGAAAAATTTTTAAAAGTAAAATTTTTTTCTAAAAAATAAATTTCATTTTCTTTTTTTTTAACATCCCAACCATCTACCTTTTTTAAGTACTTATGTATTTCAGAAATATCAAATGGAGAAACTCCACCACGACAAGGAATGCAATTTTTTTCATGTAAATCTGTCATATAATTTTATTGTATTTAAACGTTTATTTTTAGTCAAACAGTTAAAAAATACTTATGAACGGAGTGCATATGTAGTGTAATTTATTGTAGAATTCCATAATGAAAAAGCTTTTAGCGATCTTGGTTCTGGGTTTGTTGTTTTTTAGCAATGTTAAAGCTGAAGAAAGAGAAAATGAATTAAATAATCTTTTTAAACAGCTTAAAAACAGTGAAGCCACAAAAGCTATTGAAATAGAAAATAAAATATGGAAAATTTGGTCGACCCATCCTTCTAATGATAGGCGGGGTTATAGATTAACTGAATTATTAGCTCAAGGTTCTTTTTTGATGGCTAAGGAAGAGTTAAATAAAGCTTATGAAATTTTTTCACAAATAATTTTAGCAGATCCTAATTGGTCTGAAGCATGGAATAAACGTGCTACAGTTCTTTATTTGTTAGGCAGATATCAACATTCACAGAAAGATATAAATGAAGTGCTAAAGCTTGAAAAGAGACACTTTGGAGCTTTATCAGGACAAGGTTTAGTTCAAACTGAATTAAAAAATTATGAGAAAGCTATCAACAGTTATAAACAAGTACAAAAAATATATCCATCAATGCAAGCGCCAAAAGTTATGATTCCCCTTCTCAAAGAATTAATTAAAGATCAGTCAATATGAAAAAATTATTTCTATACGTTTTTCTTAAATGAATTTTTATCAAATAATTCCAATGATCTAATTGCGATATCAGTGCGATAAGATTTGGGACAACGTCGAATTTTTGGAGCGGGAGAAGGGAATTGAACCCTCGGCCTAAACGTTGGCAACGTTTCGCTCTACCACTGAGCTACTCCCGCTTATTTAAAAAACATTATAAAACAAGGATTTTTTACAAGCAAGAGTTTCTAAAATCAAGTGAATTGATAATGAACTGCGACGTGAGTGCGACGAGATTTTACTGTATAATTTATTTATGAAAAGATTTCTAGCAATACTGATTTTGATCTTAACGTTTCAAACCCCATCCCAGGCGGATGATATAAGGGATTTTCAGATCGAAGGGATGAGCATCGGAGATAGTTTGTTGGATTATTTTAGCAAGGATGAAATTGAGCAAAACAAAAAAAAGGCCTTTTCATGGAATGGGGAATTTTTTACAATTGGATTTTATAAACATTCAAGATTGGAAATTTTTGATTCTGTTACGGCTACAGTAAAAGCCAAAGATAAAAAATATATAATCTATGCTATAGAAGGTGTAAATTTTTACCAACACAATGTAGAAGATTGTTATAAAAAGAAGGATGAAATAGTTTCAGAATTGTCTGATTTTTATAAAGACACTGTAGAAAAATTCGATGCGGGAACTACACCGCATTCTTATGATAAATCTGGAAAAAGTAAAGCTGCCACTGTTGAATTTTGGTTTGATAGTGGTGCTCTCTCACGTGTTACATGTGAGGACTGGAGTAAAAAATTGGAAAAAGAAAATAATTGGTGGGATAATTTGAAAGTTATCGTAAACTCAAAAGAATTTACTAATTTTTTGATGGACGAATATTACAAATAATTCAACAAAATGGTTAAAACGTTTATCTCGATAAGTTTTTAACTCTAAGTGCGACGTGAGTGTGACGAGATTTGGTTCTATGTAAAAAAGACTAGGTTTAACACCGGACTGGAACAAGGGACTAAGACGTTGGCAACGTTTCGCTCTACCACTGAGCTACTCCCGCTTTATAAAAAATTATTATAAATCAACGTTTTTTTATAAGCAAGAGTTTCTAAAATTAAGTGAATTGATAATGAATTGCGACGTGAGTGCGACGAGATTTTACTGTAGAATTTACTTATGAAAAAGCTTTTAGGGATCTTGGTTCTGGGTTTGATGTTTTTGTCAACTCCATCCCAGGCGGATGATATCTCAGATTTTCAGATTGAAGGGATGAGCATCGGGGATAGTTTGTTGGATTTATTTAGCGAAGAAGAAATTAAAAATAATTTAGAATTTTTTTATGACAATAATAAATTTATTAGTTTTACTTCAAAACATGCAACATTTGAAACTTATGATTTGGTCCAGTTTCATTTCAAAAGCAATGATAAAAAATATATAATTCATAGTATGGATGGCACACTAATTTATGATAATAAAATAAACGAATGCCACAAAGAAAAGGATAAGATTGTAAAAGAATTAACAAAATTATTTGGAAAAAAAACTACGATAGAAGATCTTGGAACTTATAGTCATACATATGATAAATCTGGAAAAAGTAAAGTAAGCCCTGTTTATTTTGATTTTAAAGACGGTAGTAGTTTTGCCGTAGCATGCACTGATTGGAGTGAAGAGATAACAAAAGAAAAAGGTTTTACTGACAGATTAAAGGTATCCATGGATTCAAAAGATTTTAATTTTTTTATTAACAACGAAGCTTACAAATAAACTCATGAAGCGTTTATCCATATACCTAATTATTTTAAGAGGTGTTTTATTACTTGATGTATTAGGTTTTCCTGCGTGGAATATACACGTAATAAAAGAATCAAACTGTCTTGATTGCTAATAATAAAAGGTACAAAGTAAGTAAATAGGGGGTTTGCTTGAAAAAGCTTAATTATTTATGTTGGGCAGGTTAATTTTCTTTATTTTGACCGTATTTTTATTTGTAAATACGGATCAATCAGAAGCTAGTCAATACATTACTAAAAAATCAGATACATCAAAAATAGTCGAAAAAATTGAAAAAGAGTACGCCGATGGAAAAATATCTAAATCGGAATGTACTAAGAAAAAATCCAAGGCTTTAAAATTAGGAAAAGTATCCAAAACCATTTGTGACAATATTGAAGTTAAGACCGCTAAAAAAGAAACCAAGGAAAAGAAAAAAGTTGAATATATAAAGAAAAAAGAGAAGAAAAAGAAAAAAGCTAAGAAAGAATTTTTAAAGAAAACAAAAGATTTATCCAAAAAAGCAAAATCCTGGATAACTAAAAAAGTTAAAAAAGAAAAAAAACATTACAAAACTATAGCCCAACTTCCAAAATCTGATTTTTATTTTGCCGCGACTGATGATAAGGGAAATACTTTCATTGGTTATATGAAATCTGATCAAAGTTCTAAAACTATAAAGATTGGAAATAAAGAATTTAAAAAAGATTCCAATGGCATGGCATTTCTGGATGACGGAAAAACACAATGCAATCTTGATTCGGAAATGGACGAAATTTCAAAATACACAAAAATAAATTATTTTACAGGAAAAGTTTTTGTTCGTTGTCCTAACAGAGTATTAGTCGGAATTTGGCACCAAACTGGTAATGAGGGATCTGGTATGGGAAAATTTGATGATGGCGTAGAGTTAGATTTTACTTTCTTGAGAAATCGTAATGATACTATCGCTTTACTAAAAAAGATTAAAAAAGAAAGTAGGAAAACTAAGAAAATAGTTAAAATCGAAGAAAAGAATTACGAAACAAAAGATTCAATCAAACCAGTTATAACAGTTTTTTATAATCAAGATAAATTTGTAAGCTCTAAAGATAAAAAAGCAATTCTGGAATTTGATAAAAAAAATTATGTTATTGAAGGAGTTGTTTCTGATAAAGGAGGATCATTAGATAAAGTTGTACTGCGTCTTGATCGGGAAGATATAAAAGTTAATGAAGATGGTAGTTTTTTAATTAAACATACAAGTAATAAAAATGAAGAAATATGGCTAACAGCATGGGATGGAGCTGGAAATATTACAGACTTTCTACTTGATGTTACAGTTTCATCAATTGCTAGCAAATTTATAAATAACAAAAAATATTATGCTTTAATCATTGGTAATAGTAATTATGATAAATGGGATGACTTGGTTTCGCCAGCAAATGATACAAAAGAAATAGCCAAAGTTCTTAAAGAAAAATATAAATTTGAAATCACTTTTTTACAAGATTCAACAAAAGATGAAATAGAAAATGCTCTTTGGGATTTGAATGATAAAATTACAGAAGAGGATTATTTGCTGATTTATTACGCAGGACATGGATCTAAAGATATAGCTATTCAAAAAGCTTATTGGATACCTACGGATGCAAAAGCAATTGATAAACCGGGCAGATATTGGTTAAGCACTTCAATAATTACCGAACATGTAGGACGAATGAAAGCAAGACATGTCCTACTTATGGTTGATAGTTGCTATTCAGGAATTACAATAAAGGGAGATGACAATATTAAAGCTGATGTTGAAAGAGATCTTGAAAATCCATTATATTTTAAAAAAATGCTGAATAGAAAAGCTAGACTATTTATTTCTTCTGGAGGAGATGCTCCAGTGCCAGACACAGCAGATGGCAAACACTCTCTATTTGCTAAGAAGTTTATAGAAGTACTTAAATTAAATAATTCAAGCATAGATTCTGAGGAAGTTTTTATTAAAGTCAAAAAATATGTACAGAATAACTCAAGCGATAATCCTAAATACCGACCGATTAAAGATATTGGTCACAATGAAGGGGTATTTGTTTTTTCTGCAAAAAATTAAATTATGAGATTCATACTTTTATTAATTCTTTCATTCTTTCTTATTTTCCCATCATATGCTTATGATGAAAAAATAAAATTAAATAGAACTAATATTGACACAGATACAAAGAAAGAAACTATAAAAATCAATCTCAACGAAATGCTTAATTTGAGAGAAATAAAAAAGGCAAATAAAAAATATGCTTCTATTGAGCGTTATGTAAAAGAAACATCAAGAAAAATATTTAAAAAAGGTAAAAGAACAAAATATAAAGGTGTAGCTGTAAATATTTTTAAGAATAACGCAAATGCCGTTGTCTTTATTGGTAATGAAAAAGAAAGAGGCACGGGAACAGGTTCGATAATAAATAGAGAAGGTGAAATCATAACCAATTGGCATGTGGTCGGTAACGCAAAAAAGCTTCATATTTGGTTGATGCCAGATGATCCAGAAGTAATGACAGGTGATAAAATATTATGGACAGAGCCTAATTTTATAGGAACTGTTATTAATCGAAATAAAGGAAAAGATCTTGCTTTAGTGAAAGTTGAGGGGCTTCCTAAAAATATAAAAGTTATTCGATTTGGAAAAACAAGTAACATTCCAGTAGGTTCAACAGTATATTCAATCGGCCATCCAAAAGGTGAAGCATGGACATTTAGTTCTGGGATGGTTACACAGATAAGACCAAATTATAAATGGAGCTACGAAAATAGTTCCCATTCAGCAGATATCATTCAGCATGAAGTTCCAACAAATCCAGGAAATTCAGGTGGGCCTTTATTAGATGAAAAGGGTTTGATGGTAGGAGTAAATTCATTCACAAGAGGTGATGATAGTGAACTTATAAATTTTTCTGTAGCAATAGAGGAAGTGGAAGCATTTTTGAGGGAAGAAATCAAAGAAGATAAACCTGAATATATTAAAAAGAAAAAAAAACCAACTTACATAACAAAAAAGTGTAAAGAAAAAAGTAAATACCTGCAAAAAAAATGCAAAAAAGAACAATCATCTAAGTCTGGAACTGGTATTAAAAAAACTTATCCTAATGCGATACCAGGAGATACTAATAATAATGGTATAGAGGATTCCTGGTATGTTGATGAAAATAAAAATGGAAAAATTGATACTGCTTTTGTTGATGATAATGAAGATGGTATAATCGAGGCTATTATGTTGGATGAGAATGAAAATGGAGTTTGGGAAATTTTAGTAGTTGATGAAGATTTAAACGGTTATCCTGACTTATTATTTATGGATCATAATGAAGATGGCAAAGCGGATGTCATAGCTTACGATTATAATGAAGATGGGGAATGGGATAAGTTTGAAAAATTAACTTAAATTTTTTTTATATCTACCACTTTTTTAAGCTTCAAAATTTTATTTTCTAAAGCAGTAATTGCTTCATTGATATCTTTTTTTTCTAAAGGAGAAATTTCAAGCCCCTTATCACTTTCAGGATTATGTGCTTTAGTTATAACCTCGGTTAACTTGCCATGAAGAATAGTAAACTTGACAAGCATATCATTAATATTTTTAGTTTTATCTGGGTCTAATTTCTCAAATTCTTGAGAAATCATATATTCATGAGCTGTCAATAAAGGTGGGGCCTTATCTTTTTCAATACAAGCTTTATCCAATTTAAACGAGTCATTATGATCTATCTGTTGAGGTTGATCAGGATCACTACATTTTCTCAAATAAGATACACTCTTTCCTATAGCTTGCTGTATTTCTTCTTCGCTAAGAATTTTAACAACTTCTTCTATGCCTCTTTCAATTGATGCTGTCTTTCTAATTTTAGCCATTTAGCTTTCTTAAAAAATTCTAAACTAAAATACAAGCAATATCTATATATTGTTCTTTTTTAAAATTGGTCTAGTTGTTATAATATTTTATGTTTAAAAAGAAAATAATTATATTTTTTCTTTGTTTTTTATTTTTTCAAAATCAATTTAGTATGCTCGTAGATGCAGCCGAGTGTGAAAATTTTGGGATAGTTGTAGATAAAAATTATGAACCAATTATTCCTTTGGAAAAAAGAAATGATCTAGGTATATATTGGTCTTATAATTGGGATAAAAATAATAAAAAAATTAAAATAAATAGAGATAAAGATAAATTTCCGATAATTAGATTTTCACTATTAGAAAAAAAATTAATTCCAGGAACAATTGTAAAGATATTTAATGGCAAAGTTCTTTCAAAAATAGACGATGAGGATTTGTTGAATCTAATTGCAAACAGTAGTTCTGCTGAAATTCAATTTTTTAATGAAAAGAAAATTAGAAAATTAGAGATAGTTGCAAAAAAGTACAATTATATTAATTTTTATTTAAAGGACTTTGTTCTTAATTCAATAAATGAAGTTGATCCAAAAGACGGCTTTTTTTCAATAGATCATCAGTCTATTTTTGAATACAAACGACCAGACCTTAAAGCGGAAGGTGAGTTTTTATCGGAATTTCATTGTGGCGATCATCATATAAAAACAAAAAAACTTTTCTATCCCGAAACATGGCTCACTTTAGTTCAGTTTGAAAAAGATAAAGATAAAACTAGTGAAAGTAAATTTTTCTCTTATTATGACGGTTCAACTTGGTTAGAGATTATTTCTAATGGACTAGTAAATATTAGATCTAAATTTGATTTTTCTAGTTTTCCTTTTGATACGCAAGTTTTAAAAATTCAATATCAAACCGATAAGCTGGTTTCAGGCGAAGATGGTGATGAATTTGATATTTTCTTAATTTCACCTGATGAAGAAGTTTTTAATAGTTTGAATAAATATATGAACAATAACTATTTACAGGAATGGAAAGTTACAAACACTGATGTTTATAGTAATTTTATAGAGACAGAGGAAGGTGCTTTTGATCAACTTACTTTATCTATTACGGTACAAAGAAACTCAAATTATTATCTTTTCAAAATTATAATTCCTGTTTTGTTAATCTTGGCTATTGCTTGGTGTGTATTATGGATACCAACTGATGAGATTGAAGCAAGGTTAACAACCTCGATCGTTTCTCTACTTTCATTAATTGCATACAATTTCGTTTTTCAAGACGACATACCTAAGCTAGATATATTAACAAGTTTAGATAAATTTGTACTTTTATCATATTTATTTTGCGCTATACCAATATTTACCACTATATTTTTAAGTAGATTTGTCGAAAGAAATCAAAAACTTGCATCAATAAGAAATCGGAGAATTAGAATATTTGGTGGAGCAATATACATATTTGCAACAATTACAATATTTTACCCATCGTTATAAATAGTTTTTTTTCAAATTTTTTCTGATCCAAAATAAGCAGATCTTTTGGATAAAAAATGTCCTTATTTTAAGCCAATTGTCCAAATTTCAGAATACAAGTGGACAAGATTTTTTTTCATTAATCCTTAAATTGAAATCATGATTAACAAACAAAAAAAGGAGAAAAAAATGAAGAAAGTAAAAGTTCAAGAAGTAAAAAGCGGAAATGCAGCTGTACAAACTTTTGGAGGATTGTTAATTGCAGTTGGAATTTTGGATTTCGCTTTATCTTGGGGAGGAACTAACATTACAGCGTTTTTAGGACCTTTGTCACAATTTACTCCAATGGCTTTCGGTTTAATCGGAGCAGCAATGCTTAGCGCAGGAAAGGAACAAGAAGAGTAATTAAGTAAATCTCCCCTGATTATTCAGGGGAGAAAAGGAATTTAAAATGAAAAAAATATTAGCAAATATAACTAGATTAACGACTACATATAGCAAATTTTTATTAATGGTTATGGTTTTGAACTCTAGTGGAACGGCAGCAAAGGCAGATGATGCTTATACGTATTTAAAGTGTGGAGCTAAATATCTGCGGTTAAGCGGGAACTATATTAAAAGTAATTATAATATTCGAACTAAAAAATTTCTAGATTCTTATAAAATAACAAAATACGGAGAAACTTGGATAACGAGCAGGAGCTATATAGCATACCCTGGTTATATTTATCTAAACAGAGATACAGGAGAGATGAGTTACAGCAGAGCTTCTGATTCAAAAAAGTATTCTTGCGAAGTAATATATTATAACGAGCTTCCACGAGTAAATGATGAAGGGAAAAAGTTTTAGATGATAAAACTCATAGTAACAATACTATTTAAATCATCTGCAGCTATTAAAATAATTTTTCTTAGCTTGTTTACTGAA
>CACLKP010000008.1 GCA_902607585.1 uncultured Pelagibacteraceae bacterium | reverse complement strand
AATAAATTTGCAAAATCTACTTTAGGAGGCTGCATTGTGGAGGAAAAGGACAATTTTATTTTAATTTCAAAAGAGTTAAAGACGAGAAAAATGTTATCTCAACTAGGAAAGTAACAATTTTATTACAATAAAACGATAAAATGCCACTTGTTTACCGAAAAATAATGATTATCTTTAGTAGAGAATGAATTTTAAAAACTTAATGATGTGGAGTGTAATAGTCCTACTTGTGGTGGGAATGTATCAATTATTCCAAAATCCAAAAAATACTATGGTTCCGGATAAAATGCCATTCTCGGAATTTTTAAAAAATATAGATGATGGTAGAGTTGTTCAAGTCGAGATTAAAGGTAATAATATCGACGGTATCTTGTCTGACGGAACTGTTTTTAACACTTACTCTCCTAATGATCCAAATTTAGTAGAAAAGCTAACTTCAAAAGGAGTTTCTATAACAGCATCACCACTTGAAGATAAAATGCCTTCATTATTGGGAATTCTTCTATCTTGGTTTCCAATGCTTTTACTTATTGGTGTGTGGGTATTTTTTATGCGCCAAATGCAAGGCGGCAGGGGTGGCACTATGGGTTTTGGAAAATCTAAAGCGAAATTATTATCAGAGGCTAGAGGAAAGGTAACTTTTAATGATGTTGCAGGCATTGATGAAGCTAAGGAAGAAGTCGAAGAAATAGTAGAATTTTTAAAAGATCCAAAAAAATTTAGAAGACTTGGAGGAAAAATTCCAAAAGGAGCACTTTTAATTGGACCACCGGGAACAGGTAAAACTTTACTAGCAAGAGCAATAGCAGGAGAAGCTGATGTGCCTTTTTTTACAATTTCTGGGTCAGATTTTGTTGAAATGTTTGTTGGTGTTGGTGCAGCAAGGGTTAGAGATATGATGGAACAAGGAAAAAAAAATGCACCTTGTATAATTTTTATAGATGAGATTGATGCTGTTGGAAGAAGTAGAGGAGCAGGACTTGGCGGAGGAAATGACGAAAGAGAACAGACATTAAACCAACTACTTGTTGAAATGGATGGTTTTGATACAAATGAAGGTGTAATAATTATTGCAGCAACTAATAGACCTGATGTTTTAGATCCTGCTTTAATAAGACCTGGAAGATTTGATAGACAGGTAGTTATACCAAATCCTGATATTGTAGGAAGAGAAGCTATTCTAAAAATTCATATTAAAAAAATTAATATAGGTCCTGATGTAAAATTAAGAACAATAGCTAGAGGTACACCTGGTTTTTCTGGAGCTGATTTAGCAAATTTATGTAATGAGTCAGCGTTGTTGGCAGCTAGAAAAAATAAAAGAATTGTAACAATGTCAGATATTGAAGAAGCTAAGGATAAGGTAATGATGGGAGCCGAGAGAAGATCAATGGTAATGACTGAAGATGATAAAAAATTAACGGCATATCATGAAGGCGGTCATGCAATTGTTGCTTTGAATGAAAAAGCTTCAGATCCCATACACAAAGCTACGATTATACCTAGAGGAAGAGCTTTAGGTGTGGTTTGGACTTTGCCAGAAAGAGATAAATACTCTCATACCAGAGAATATTTGGAAGCAAATATATCTAAAGCTATGGGTGGTAGAGTTGCAGAAGAGATGATTTTTGGCCATGAGAAAGTAACTTCGGGTGCATCTTCAGATATACAGATGGCTACAAAACTTGCTAAAGATATGGTTACAAAATTTGGAATGAGTAAAGACCTTGGCCCATTAAGTTATGGAGCTAATGAGGATGAAGTTTTCCTCGGAAGACAAATAACTAGACAAGAACACATGTCAGAGGAAACTGCGAAAAAAGTTGATGCAGAAGTTAAAAAAATAGTTGACGTTGGCTATCAAAGAGCAAAGAAAATTATTACAGAAAAAATAGATGATTTGCATAAATTGGCAAAAGCTCTGTTGTTATATGAGACGCTAAGCGGGGAGGAAATAAAAGATTTAATATTAAAGAATATTCAACCAAAGAGAACAACAGAAGAAGATGACCAAAATAAGGAAGAAACTTCAGCATTAGGGTCATTAGGTTTAAAACCAAAGCCTGCACATTAAATTTTAATGCAAAAATATTACACAAGACCGTGTAATTTCTATTATGGAAGTTATGCTAGAAGCCTTGTTAAAAATAGGAAAGCTCTTCCTCTAGCAGGAAATCCTAATATAGCTTTTGATCAAATAGAAATTTTTCAAAGAAAAAAAAAAGGAATTATACAAAGCAATATACATCCAATTACATCAATAAAGTCTTTGCCTAAAAAAATACAATCAACAATTAAAACTGATTTAAAAAAAATAACCTCCAAAAGAAAAAATATTTGTGGAATCAAATTTGACAGACCCCATGTTATGGGTGTTCTTAATGTAACACCTGATAGCTTTTCAGATGGTGGTTTATTTTTTAAGGAATCAAAAGCTTATGACCAAGCAAGTTTAATGATTAGTAATGGAGCAACAACTATAGATGTTGGAGGCGAGTCAACCAGACCAGGTTCAAAAATTGTTAATGATAAAGATGAATGGTATAGAATAAAAAATATTATTATAAAATTAAGGGAAAATTTTTCAGATATACCTTTATCATTAGATACGAGAAAATCTTATGTAATGAAAAAAGGAATAGAATGTGGAGTAAATATTATTAACGATGTATCAGGTTTAAATTTTGATAAAAAATCTTTTGATATTATTAAATCAAAAAATATTCCTTTTATTTTACACCACATGCAAGGGACACCAGATACAATGCAAAAAAATCCTAAGTATGATGATGCGTTATTGGATATATATGATTTTTTTGAGGAAAAAATTAATTTTTGTATTAAAAAAAACTTTAAAAAGGAATTTATTATAATAGATCCAGGAATAGGTTTCGGAAAAAATTTAGAGCATAACTTAAGAATTATGTCTAAAATTTCCACATTCCATAGTTTAGGATGCCCAATATTAATTGGAACTTCTAGAAAAAGATTTATAGAACATATAGTAACAAAATTTGATACCCCAGATCGTACAGGAGGAACATTAGCATCAGTGTTGTGTGGACTTTTACAAGGAGTTCAGTTATTCAGAGTTCACAATGTTAAAGAAATTAATCAAGGGATATTAGTTTTTAATAAAATTTTGAATACAAATTAATTAATGAGCAATAAATATTTTGGAACGGACGGTATTAGAGGTATCGTTAACCGAGGTAATATTACGGGAGAAAAATTTTTTAAGTTTGGTCTGGCAGCTGCTACTTATTTTAAAAATCTAAAAAAGACAAAACAAATTGCAATAATAGCTAAAGATACAAGATTATCCGGATATACTTTAGAACCTGCCTTAGTATCAGGCTTAGCATCTGGTGGTATGCATATTTTTACATTGGGACCTTTACCGACTAATGGGCTTGCAATGTTAACAAAATCAATGGGAGCTAATATGGGAATTATGATTACTGCATCTCATAATCCTTATTATGACAATGGTCTTAAATTATTTGGACCAGATGGCATGAAATTATCAGATCAAATTGAAAAAAAAATTGAAAAATTAATAGACGCCAAAAATACGAAACAACTTACAAATCCCAAATTGTTAGGTAGAGTTAAGAGACTCGAAGATGGTAATGATAAGTATATTGAAATATTAAAAAAAAATTTTCCTAGTAATTTTAATCTAAGAGGGACTAAAATAGTTTTAGATTGTGGAAATGGCGCAGGCTACATAGCCGCTCCTAAATTACTGAAAAAGCTTGGGGCTAAAGTTATTTCAATTGGAACAAAACCTAACGGTTTTAACATTAACGATAAATGTGGATCTACCTATCCCTTTAAAATTCAATCGGCTGTAAAGAAGCACAAAGCTCACGTTGGTATTTCATTTGATGGTGATGCCGACAGAATAATCATGTGTGATGAAAAAGGCAAAATTATCAATGGCGACCAGATAATTGCGATGCTTGCTAGAAGATGGAAAATGAAAAAAATTTTAAAAGGGGGTGTAATTGGCACCCTAATGTCTAACTATGGATTGGAAAATTTTTTAAAAACAGAAAAAATTAAATTTTTCAGAACCAAAGTAGGGGACAGATATGTAAAAGAAAAAATGAAAAAATTTAATTTTAATTTAGGGGGAGAACAATCTGGTCATATAATTCTTGGAAAGTTTGCAACTACTGGGGACGGCTTGATGGTTGCTTTGGAGGTTCTTTTTTCACTAAGAAAAGGAAAAAAAGCTAGTCAATTACTTAACGTTTTTAAACCTTTGCCACAAGTATTAGAAAACGTAATAGTCAAAGACAAAAATATTGTCACTAAAACTAAATGCAAAGAAGCAATTAAAAAAGCAAATAAATTAATGAACGGATATGGAAGATTATTAATAAGAAAATCAGGCACAGAACCAAAGATAAGAATTATGGGAGAGTCTTATGATAAAAATTTAATTTTTAAATGTATCAAAATAATTAAAAGATCAATAAAATAGTGAAGCCTAAGTCAAAAATATTAATAATTGCTGGCTCTGACTCTTCAGGTGGAGCTGGTATACAAGCAGACATTAAAACGGTAACTGCATTAGGAAGTTACGCCATGACCGCGATTACTGCTATTACAGTTCAAAATACAACGGGAGTAAGTTCTGTAGTTCCTATTCAAGCGAAAGAAATAGGAAAACAAATTTTGTTTACATGTAAAGACATAAAACCCGATGCTATAAAAATTGGCATGCTTCATTCATCTGAAGTAATTATGTCCGTTATAAGCGCTCTAAAAAAAGTTAAAATTTCTAAGATTATTTTGGATCCTGTTATGGTTGCTAAAGGTGGTGCTAAATTAATCAATCAAAGAGCAATTAAAACGTTAAAAGAAAAACTAATTAGAAAAGCTTATTTAATAACACCCAATATTCCCGAAGCTGAGATTTTAACAAAAATAAAAATCAGAAATTTAGAAGATATGATTTATGCTGCCAATATTTTGCTCAAATTGGGAGCTAAGAATGTTTTAGTCAAAGGTGGTCATAAAAACACAAAAAATATGGAAGATGTTCTGTTAAGTAGAAAAGAGATAAAAATTTTTAAAAATAAAAAGATTAAAACGAAAAATACTCACGGAACAGGCTGTACTTTATCAAGTGCAATTGCAACTTTTTTATCTTGTGGAAAATCTTTAAAGACATCTTGTGAGTTAGGAGTTAAATATGTTAACCAAGCAATAGGATCTAATCTTAATTATGGAAAAGGTTATGGTCCTATAAACCATTTAAACTCAATATTAATAGATAAAAAATTTAGATAATGAAAAATGTAGTTGTTGTAGGTTCGCAATGGGGTGATGAAGGCAAAGGAAAGATTGTTGATTGGCTTTCAAGTGAAGCGGATATAGTTGTTCGTTTTCAAGGCGGCCATAATGCGGGTCATACTTTAGTTATAGATGGAGTTACTTATAAACTTAGATTGTTACCATCTGGAATAGTTAGAAAGAATAAAATTTCAATAATTGGAAATGGCGTTGTTGTAGATCCTTGGGCATTACTTGATGAAATCAAAGAAGTTAAGTTAAAAGGAGTAAATGTTGATGAAAATAATTTAATCATCTCTGAATCTGCAAGCCTTATTCTTCCTTTTCATAAAGAGATGGATGAATTAAGGGAAGATGCTGCTGGCAAAGCTAAAATCGGAACAACAAGAAGAGGAATTGGTCCTGCTTACGAGGATAAAGTTGGAAGAAGATCAATTAGAGTAATGGATTTAGTTTCTGAGAGAAATTTGGATCATAGATTGGAAACTGTTCTTGCTCATCATAACGCAATAAGAAAAGGTTTAGGAAAAAATATTTTTAAAAAAGATCAATTAAAAAAAGATTTATTAAAAATAGCTCCAAAAATACTAAAATTTTCAAAACCTGTATGGAAAAAACTAGACGAATATAAATCAAAAAACAAAAAAATATTATTTGAAGGTGCTCAAGGCATTTTACTTGATGTAGACCATGGCACATATCCATTTGTTACTTCTTCAAATACTGTAGCTTCATCTGCTGCGACTGGATCAGGTTGTGGACCAAATGCTATAAATTATGTTTTAGGTATAACAAAAGCTTATACCACCAGAGTTGGAGAAGGGCCTTTTCCTACTGAATTGAAAGATAAAACTGGAGAATTATTGGGTATCAGAGGAAAAGAGTTTGGAACTGTGACTAGTAGAAAAAGAAGATGTGGTTGGTTTGATGGAGTTCTTGTAAGACAGAGTATAAAAATTTCTGGAATTGATGGAATAGCACTTACAAAGTTAGATGTTTTAGATGAATTAAACGAAATTAAAATGTGTGTTAAATATGCAATCAATGGAAAAGAAATAGATTATTTACCTGCTGCAGTAGATGATCAATTGAAAGTTAAACCTTTTTACAAAACATTTTCTGGCTGGAAAACGTCAACTAAAGGTATTAGAAATTTAGAAGATCTTCCCAATAATGCTAAAACATATATTCATGCTATAGAAGATTTTATAGGTGCTAAAATTGCAAGTATCTCAACGAGTCCTGAAAGAGAAGACACGATTCTTTTGAAAAATCCTTTTGGAAATTAATTTCTTGGAAGTAAATTATTTGATTTTGCTGCGTTGAGCATAGCTTTTTGTAACTTTTCAAAAGCTTTTGTTTCGATTTGTCTTATTCTTTCTCTACTAATTTTGTATTTTTTACTTAAATCTTCCAAAGTAACCACTTCGTCAGACAATCTTCGTGCGGTTAATATTTCTTTTTCTCTTGCATTCAAAATACTCATTGAATCATCCATTAATTTTTTTCTTAAAGTAAGTTCTTGTTGGTGAGAAAATTTTAATTCTTGATCAATTTTATCGTCTACTATCCAATCTTGCCATTCTCCACCACTTTCATCTCTTATCGGATCATTGAGTGATTTTTCTTTCCCAAGTAATCGTCTATTCATTGAAATGACTTCATCTTTTTTAACATTTAATCTTTTTGATATTTCCTCAACATGTTCAATTTTTAAATCACCCATATTATTTGGAGCTAATTGATTTTTTATTTTTTTCAAATTAAAAAAAAGTTTTTTTTGAGCTGAAGTTGTTCCCATTTTTACTAAACTCCATGATCTTAATATGTATTCTTGAATTGATGCTTTTATCCACCACATTGCGTAGGTAGCCAATTTAAAACCTTTTTCTGGTTCAAATTTTTTAACCGCTTGCATTAATCCGATATTTCCTTCAGAGATCATTTCGTTTACTGGTAATCCGTAGCCTCTATATCCCATTGCAATTTTTGCAACCAATCTTAAGTGACTTGTGATTAATTTTTGAGCAGATTTTAGATCTCCTCTTTTTTTCCATCTTTTTGCCAACATATATTCTTCTTCTGGGCTAAGAATAGGAAATTTTTTAATTTGTGTTAGATAACCTGCTATACCCCCATCTATTGCTATAGAAGGTAGGTTCAAGTTAGTTGTTTTTATTGTCATAAATGCAATGAACTATGTATTACTAAATTAAGGCAAATACAAGACACCTAAATACTAGCTTTTTTAAGGCTTTTGATCAATGTGTCAAAATCTTCTGGTCTTCTTGCTTCAAAAAATACTTCTTCTTTAGTTTTTGGATGAAGAAAACCTAAGCTTTTTGCATGCAAGGCTTGTCTGTTAAAATTATTTATTTTATTTTCTATTTTTATATCTACTTTTTTAAATTTTTTTTTAGATTTACCATAAGATTTATCTCCTACGATTGGATTTCCTTTAAAATTCATATGAACTCTTATTTGATGTGTTCTTCCTGTTTCTAATTGACATTCTATAAGACTAATTTTGGGAAGATTTAAATTTTGAAAAACTTTTATAGTTTTGTAATTTGTTATTGCCATTTTGCCTTTTTCTTTTCTTACAGCCATAAGCTGTCTATTTTTTATGCTTCTTGATATTTTTTCTCTTATTTTTCCGTTCTGTGGTTTTAAAGAACCCCAAACTAAAGCTTCATACACTCTTTTGATTGTGTGATTACTAAATTGTTGAGACAAACTTATGTGAGCGTTATCATTTTTTGCAACAACTATTACACCACTGGTATCCTTATCAATTCTATGAACTATACCAGGTCTCAATTTTCCACCTATACTTGAAAGGTTTTCTCGGTATTTATATAAAAGACCGTTTACAATTGTTTTTTCATAATTACCCATCCCAGGATGCACTACAACTCCAGGAAATTTATTAATAATAATTATATCATCATCGTCATATAAAATATCCAAAGGGATTTTGTTTGGTTTAATTAGAGTTTCTTTTGGAGGAGGAAAATTAATTTTTATTTGATCTTTACCTTTTATTTTTTTTGAAGTGTTGTTAATTATAATATTATTTAAAGTTACTTGACTGTCGTGTATTAAGGCTTGCAGTCTAGTTCTGCTCAATTCATTTATTTGTGATTGTAAAAATTTATCAATTCTATACCCATGATATTTTGGGGGCACAATTACATTAAATATATTTTTTTTCATTAGTTTTATA
The DNA here is from genome assembly GCA_902607585.1 of uncultured Pelagibacteraceae bacterium. GTDB lineage: Bacteria > Pseudomonadota > Alphaproteobacteria > Pelagibacterales > Pelagibacteraceae > AG-414-E02. The sequence continues at coordinate 22,316 of CACLKP010000008.1, read as the reverse complement.
ATATAGTATGGATAATGCAATTAAGCGCTCGTAGCTCAATTGGATAGAGCGTCTGGCTTCGGACCAGAAGGTTGAGGGTTCAACTCCTTTCGAGCGCACCAAATAAGTTTATGGCCCATTATTAAATTATCCACTGTTTAAGCTTTTCTTGATTTTCTACTATATATTTTGGAAATGTATGATCTATTTCAATTTTTCTGTAAGAAAATCCTAAATTAAAGATATTTTTTTGCATTCTGATTTTTTCTTCTATATTTTTTGTATTTGCAATTTCGGGTTTATTATGTTCTCCATGCGAAAATGAAGAAATTTTTTTTAATAAATTTTCTGGACTTTGCAAGTAAGAAAAATGCCATCCGCCATCTTTGATAATTTGTAAATCTCTTATTTTATCTATTCTCCAAAATGGATATTTTTTAAACTTTAAGTCCCTAAACCATTGTGGCGATCTAAGATTTTTTTTTAAACAAATTTTCGAGCCAAACCAATCACCTTCTGTTTCATTTAATAAATTTAGTTTGTAATCAAATTTTTTTTGGCAAAATACTGCATATCTTTTTTTTTTATTTAAAAAATTAAGCTTACTTAAATCCGGGATTTCATCAACATCTGATATAATAACCAAGTCATCATCAGAGCAATTTTTTAATCCTCTCGTGATAGAATTTCTTTGGTGTCTTTCAACTAAAGAGTTTTGTCCTAGGTGAGGTTTTTTTATGGCGTCTAAAGTGTCTTCAACCACGACATAAATAATTTTTTTTTGAAACTTTTTAAATTTATCTTTGTCAAAATTTAGCTTTTTTTTATTTCCTTGATGATCAGTTGTAGATTCAACAATTACAAAAAAATTAACGAATTCATCCAATATATTTAGACGTAAATCTAAAATATTTTCTTCATTAAAAAATTGGAAGCAGTCATAGATTTTCATTTTTTTATTCTCCCATATTAACTAACGTGCCTTTTTTTCGCGCTCCATAAAAAGCTAAATAGAAAATAACAATGGCACCTGCAAAATAAAATAAATTTAACGCTAATGCGGTCATGATATTATTATAATTTACTACATTATTTACTAAAATAGATCTTGCTTCCTCAAATAAATAAACTAATGGCAAACCTTTAGCTAATATTTGTAACCATTCCGGTAAAATTGATAGTGGATAATAAACACAACCTAATGGAGCTAAAATAAAAAGAGACGACCATGCTACATTTTCAAAAGCAGGACCAAATCTTAAAAGTCCAGATGTGACAAGCAAACCTAGTGTTGTTCCAAAAAGATACAAACTTAAAAAAAGCAAAAGCAGAGGGGGACCCATTTGTAATAAAGAAACTCCAAATAATGGATTCATTAAAATTATTGCAGGAATTATCCCAATTAAAGTTCTAAGTAAAGCGGTAGATGTTAGAGCGGTTATAATTTCACTTACTTTTAATGGCGCAATAAATAAGTTGGTAAAATTTCTACTCCAAATTTCTTCTAAAAATAACATGTTAAAGCTTATGCTTGATCTAAACAAAAAATCATAAAGAATTGCACAGCTTAAAATAACTCCAATGGTATTATTATAATAATCGCTATACATAGTAAAAAATCGAGAAATAAAACCCCAGAGAATTATTTGAATTGTTGGCCAATAAATTAAATCTAGGATTCTTGGAAAAGAGCCCCTGATCAAATAAAGATGACGAATAGATAGTGCATATATTCTGTGAAATTTCATTTTATTCCCTAACTATTTTTAAAAAGGTTTCTTCTAAGTTTTTTCTTCCGTGCTTTTTGATTAAGTCATCGCATGTTCCTCTATCAATTATTTCGCCGTTCTTCATCATCATTACTTCATTACAAAGTCTTTCCACCTCATTCATGTTATGTGAAGCTAATAGGATAGTTGCACCTTTTTTTGATGCAAAGCTTTCTATATAGGTCCTAATATAATCGCCTACGTCTGGATCAAGGCTTGCAGTTGGTTCGTCTAAAAGAAGTATTTCAGGGTCATTAATTAATGCTTTGGCTAAAGAAACTCTATTTTTTTGTCCAGAAGAAAGCTCACCAGTTTTTCTTGTTTTAAATTCAGTTAAATTTAACTGTTTCATTAAATCTGAAATTTTAACTTTTAAATTTTTTGTCCCGTACATTTTTCCATAAACTTTAAGATTTTCCTCAACTGTAAGTTTTTTCGGTAATTCAACATATGGAGAAATAAAATTCATTTTTTCTAATATTTTAGTTCTATTTTTTTCGCTCTCAATATTCTGACCATTAATAAAAACAGTTCCAGAAGAGGGTTTAATTAATCCTAGCATCATGCCTATCGTAGTGGTTTTACCACAACCATTTGGTCCTAAGAGTCCGACTATTGATCCTTTACTAATTGTAAAGTTTATATTTTTAACAGCCTCAATATTATTGTAGTGCTTATTCAAATTTTTGATTTCAATAGAGGTATTATTCATTTATTTGATGCTTTCTTTAATCTATCATTTATCGCATAACCAATTCCTTTATTTGGTATTTTGATTACGGCAATTGATTTGAATTTTTTCTTTTTAACTTCTCTCATTGTTTTATATAAGTTATTTGCAGCTTCTTTCAAGTTGCCTTTTTTGCTTAGATTAAAGTAGTTTTTTCCAACCTTAAATTTTTTACCAAACCCAATAAGTGCTTGATTTTTTTTGGCATTTTTCCTATTCAATTTTACTGGTATTCCAGGTGAATAGTGTAATTTCGATTGACCTGGAGCTTTAATCTTTTTAGGATTTTTTTTTATTTTAATCTTTTTTTTCAAAACTTTTTGAATTTTTTTCAGAGTTACGCTACCCGGTCTTAAAATAGAAGGTTTTCCCGTTAAATCTACTATAGTAGATTCGAGCCCAATTTTACATTGACCCCCATCTAGTATGAATTTAATTTTATTTCCAAATTCCTCAAACACATCCTTTGCAGATGTTGGACTTAGTTTTGATGAAATATTTGCACTTGGTGCTGCAAGTGGAAATTTTAAAATATCAAGCAAATTTCGTGCAACTCTGTGTTTTGGCACTCTAACAGCTACAGTTTTTTTTCCAGCAGTTGCTATTATTGAAATTCTTGACTTTTTCTTTTTTTTTAAGACAAATGTAATTGGTCCTGGGCAAAAAGCATCATAGAGTTTCCTAAAATTTGTATTTAGAATCACATCATTTTTTAAATCGTTTAAGTTTTTAAAATGAATTATAAGAGGATTAAATAATGGCCTTCTTTTTAAATTAAAAATTTTTTTTACAGATTTATCTGAGTAAGCATTTCCGGCTAACCCATAAACAGTTTCTGTTGGTAGTCCAATTACATTATTATTTTCTATGCATTTTTTTACCTTTTTAAGGTTAATATAATTTGGTCTATATATATTTAAATAGATATTTTTCATAATTTAATTAGTATACGGATATATTATGAAATCAAAAAATATTCCAGTTGATATAAAATCAAAATCAATAAAAGAAGCACAAAATGAGATCAAAGAAATCATTGAAAACCTTGAGGGCACAGAGACAAATCTGGTGGAATCAATAGATAAATATAATAGAATGATGCAGTTAAATTACCATATTCAAGAGCAATTTAAGAAGAAATTAAAAGAAATTAAAGTGCACAATTTTGGTAATAACAAACAATCATCGACCAAAGATTAAAAAATACCCCATGAAAAATTTTTCAAATAAATTGAGTGGAATTGCAAATGATACAAACAATTATTTAAAAAAATTTTTTTTGAAAAGTAATAAATATTCATATTTAGTTAAGCCTATGAGATATGGTATTTTTTCAGGAGGAAAAAGATTTAGATCAGCTATTATTGTTAACACGGGTAAAATTTTTAATATAGATTATAAAAAATTAATTACTATTGGGGCCGCAATAGAATGCGTACATTCTTATTCGCTAATACATGACGACTTGCCAGCGATGGATAATGATGATTTAAGAAGAGGAAAACTTGCAGCTCATAAAAGATTTAACGAATTTACTGCAATCTTAGCTGGAAATTCCTTACTTACACTAGCATTTGAAATTTTATCCAGTAAAAATTTAAAACTTTCTTCAAAGGTCAAAAATGAATTAATAACATCACTGGCAAATTATTCAGGTTTTTCAGGACTTGCTGGTGGTCAATATTTTGATCTCACTTTTGAAAATAAAAAAATATCAAAAAAAAGGATTATCGATATACAAAACAAAAAAACTGGAAAATTATTCGCTTTCTGTTGTGAGTGTTCAGGAATTATCAGGCAGCAAAATTTTATTAAAAGGAAAATGTTAAAAAATATAGGCTCAGATATTGGTCTATTATTTCAAATTGCTGATGACCTAATTGATTTCAAAGGGGATAGTAAGATTGTTGGAAAACCCACAAAAAGGGATAAAAATAAAGGTAAACCAACGTTGGTCAACTTGCTTGGTTACAAAGAAACTTTAAATTTTGCAAATAATTTAAAAAATAAAATAAAAAACAAAATTAAAAATTATGGTATTAAATCTTACGATTTAATACAATCGGTAGAATTTATATTAAATAGAAAGTTTTAAATGAAAGAAAAAAATTTATTAGACCAGATTCAATATCCTACAGATCTAAGAAAATTAAAAAAAGAAAAACTAAAACAATTGGCAAAAGAACTTAGAGAAGAATTGATAAATGTTGTCTCAACAACTGGTGGTCATTTAGGAGCTGGCTTAGGCGTTGTTGAATTAACTGTCGCATTGCACTATGTGTTTAATACACCGAAAGATAAGTTGGTTTGGGATGTTGGACACCAAGCTTACCCCCATAAAATAATTACTGGTAGAAGAGATAATATTAGAACTTTAAGAAAAGGTGGTGGTCTTTCAGGTTTTACAAAAAGATCAGAAAGCGAATATGATCCCTTTGGAGCTGCACACAGCTCAACTTCTATTTCTTCAACATTAGGGATGGCTGTTGCGAAAAGTTTATCAAACAATTCTAATCATGTTGTTGCAGTAATCGGAGATGGAGCTATGAGTGCTGGTATGGCCTACGAGGCGATGAACAATGCAGGAGCAATGAAATCAAAGTTAATTGTAATACTTAACGATAACGATATGTCCATAGCTCGACCCGTTGGTGCTATGAGCTCATATTTGGCAAGATTATTATCTGGAAAGACTTATTTTGGTTTTAGAGAAATAATAAAATTTATTACTTCTTTATTTTCAAAAAGATTTAAAGATAAGGCTGGTAAAGCTGAAGTGTTTATAAGAGATATAGTTTCGGGAGGAACTCTTTTTAATGAACTAGGTTTTTATTATGTTGGGCCAATAAATGGTCATGATTTAGATAGTCTAGTTCCTGTTTTAAACAATGTTAAAAATTCAAAATATGACGGACCAATTTTAGTTCATGTTGTTACGGAAAAAGGTAAAGGATATAAGCCTGCCGAGGATTCAAGAGATAAATATCATGGTGTTGGTAAATTTAATGTTGTAACAGGAGAGCAATCTAAATCGAAAACTAAAACACCAACTTACACTAAAGTATTTGCTCATACTCTAGTTAAACATGCTGAGAACGATACCAAAATTATAGGAATTACTGGAGCTATGCCATCGGGTACTGGCATGGATATCTTCGGAAAAAAATTTCCTGACAGAATGTTTGATGTAGGAATAGCCGAACAACATGCCGTGACATTTGCAGCCGGTTTAGCTACCGAAGGCTATAAACCTTTTGCAGCGATTTATTCTACATTTCTTCAAAGAGCTTACGATCAAGTTGTTCATGATGTTGCTATACAAAATCTTCCAGTTCGATTTGCGATTGATAGGGCAGGGCTGGTCGGCGCAGACGGACCCACACATGCAGGCTCCTTTGATATTACTTACTTGTCAACTTTACCAAATTTTGTAGTGATGGCTGCAAGTGATGAAGCCGAACTCGTTAGGATGATTAATACCGCAGTAAGTATTAATGATAGACCTACCGCTTTTAGATATCCTAGGGGAAATGGCTTAGGTGTTGAACTTCCTGGAATTAATGAAATTTTAGAAATAGGAAAAGGAAAAATCGTTAAAGAAGGAAACAAAGTTGCAATACTAAGTTTTGGAGGAAGATTGCAAGAATGTTTAAAAGCTGCGAGCAAATTAGATGGTAAGGGAATTTCCACAACAGTTGCTGACGCAAGATTTGCTAAACCGCTTGATCAGAAATTAATTATGAATCTTTGTTTAAATCATGAAGCTTTGATAACTATTGAAGAAGGATCAATTGGTGGATTTGGTTCACATGTTTTTCAAATGCTTTCAGAAAAAGGAATTTTTGATAAAGGTTTAAAAATAAGGTCTATGATTTTACCTGATCAATTTATTGACCAAGATACTCCAGAAAATATGTATAAAACTGCAGGTCTTGATGCTGAAGCGATTGAGCAAAAAGTTCTAGATACATTGAAATCAAATATAGTTATATCTAAAACGAAACAATTTAATTAACCGTTGTTAACCACACTGCGCTCGATTTAATAAGTAATGATCTAATAAGACACATGACATCATAGCTTCACCAATTGGTACAGCTCTAATTCCTACGCAAGGGTCATGTCTACCTCTCACGGAGATTATTGTATTCTTTCCTTTTTTATTAATAGTATCTCTTCTTGTTAAAATAGATGATGTGGGTTTTACTGCGAAGGAGGCAATAATTTTTTGACCGGAAGATATACCACCCAATATTCCTCCAGCATTATTAGATTTAAATTTTGCTTTGCCACGTATACCTCTAATTTCATCAGAATTTTCTTCTCCACTTAAAAAGGCTGCACTCATACCAGCTCCAATATTTACACCTTTGACTGCATTAATACTCATTAGTGCGCTTGCTAGATCTGCGTCTAACTTTGAATAAATTGGAGCCCCTAATCCTGCCGGAACACCAGAAGCCCTTAATTCTATAACAGCGCCACACGAGGATCCTGCTTTTCTTACTGCAAGTAAATATTTTTCCCAAAGTTTAATTGATTTTTTATCAGGACAAAAAAATGGGTTTTTTCTTATTTCATGTTCGTTCCAATTATTTTTATTACAAGCAAGAAGACCTAATTGAACAACTCCCCCAACAATTTTAAATTTTTTACCTATTAATTTATTTAGGGCAATTCGTGCTACTGCACCAGCTGCTACTCGTGCTGCTGTTTCTCTTGCTGATTGTCTTCCACCACCACGATAATCTCTTATTTTATATTTTAAAAAATAAGTATAATCGGCATGACCTGGTCTAAATTTATTTTTAATAGTTTCATAGTCTCTAGATCTAGCATCTTTATTATAAATAATCATAGAGATAGGTGTACCTGTGGTTTTGCCTTGAAAGACACCAGATAAAATTTCTACTTTGTCAGACTCTTTTCTTTGAGATGTAAATTTTGATTTTCCTGGACGTCTTCGATCCATATCTACCTGTATATTTTTTTCAGATAAGGTAATATTAGGAGGACAACCATCAACCACGCAGCCTATGGCAGGGCCATGAGATTCTCCCCATGTAGTAAAACGAAATATCTTTCCAAAAGTATTAAATGACATTAAATTACATTATATAGAATATTTTGGCTGTTTTATGAATCAAAAAAACTCATTAGGTTTGAACTCGTGTTTTATGGATTTAGAAGATCCTTTAGAATTATTTAAAATATGGATGGCAGAGGCCGAAAAAAAGGAAATTAGAGACCCAACATCCTTATCTTTGGGGACCTCAAACAAAGCAGGCCAACCCGATGTAAGAATGGTGCTATTAAAAGGATTAAGTTCTAAGGGATTCGTTTTTTATACAAATTTAAATAGTTCAAAAAGTCAAGATCTTAAAGAAAATCCGAAAGCAGCAATGTGCTTTCATTGGAAGAGTTTTAATAGACAAATAAGAATTTTAGGAAGCGTAGTACAAGTCGATGATAGTGAAGCAGATCTTTATTTTAATAGCAGACACTATGAAAGTAGAATTAGCGCTTGGGCTTCAGATCAATCAAATCTTATGAAAGAAAGGTCTGAACTTTTAAAAAAAATAGAAGATTTTAAAAGAAAATATAAGGATGAAAAAAACGTACCTAGACCACCTCATTGGTCAGGATGGTGTTTAACACCTTCATCTATTGAGTTTTGGTTACACCAAGATAATAGAATTCACGAAAGGCTTAGATATAACAAAACAGCTAATGTTTGGAAAAAAGAAATTTTGTATCCTTAAAAAGATCTTTCTAAACTAAAAGAAGTTAATTTTTGTAAAATTGTTTTTTCTTTTGAAGGATTGAAAATATTTAGAGCATTAAAAGATATATTTACGAAATGTTCAGCACGTTCAAAGCACAAATCAATAGAATTATATTTTTTTATTAATTTTTGTATTTCATACAATTCTAATTTAGAACGATTTTTTTTCTTAAATATTTTTTCTAGTAATTTTTTTTCATCTGAATTAGCTTTTTGACACAAGAATATTATTGGTAATGTTACTTTCCCTTCATAAAAGTCTTTACCTATTTCTTTACCAAAGATTGTTTTTGTAGAATAATAATCTAACGCATCATCTGCTATTTGAAAAGCAAGTCCAAGATTTCTTCCGTAAGATTCTAAAGCATCTTTTTCTTTTTTACTTTTGTTTGTTATGCACGCTCCCACTCTAGTAGCTGCCGCAAATAGAGACGCGGTTTTTGAATTTATAATATTAAAGTATGTTTCTTCTAATATATCTAATTCACCTTTATATTCTAATTGTAAAACTTCACCTTGAGCTATTTTTGAGGAAGTAGAAGATAATAATTTTAATATTTCATGAGATCCATCTTCTACCATTATTTCAAAACAGCGACTAAATAGATAATCTCCAACTAAAATAGAAGATTGATTTCCCCATATAGCATTTGAAGATTGAATACCTCTTCTAAGATCACTATTATCTATTACATCATCATGTAATAGTGTTGCGTTATGAATTAATTCAATGCAAGCAGCTAAATTAATATCTCTATTTCCATTTTCATAACCACACAATTTTGCTGCGCCCAAAGTTAATAAAGGTCTGATTCTTTTCCCTCCAGATTTAAAGTGATAACTAGTCATTTTATGAATAAGGTTTATTTCACTGGCTAGTTTGTATTTTATTTGTTGGCTAACACTATCCAGTTTATTTCCAACAAGGCTTTTTAACTCTATATAAGAATTATCTATTTCTTTTTTTAAAGGTATTACTGATCCCATGTAAATAATTATAGCTTTTATTTTATACTAAAAAAAACTCATTTAGATCACTAATGACGCACCTAAAAAATTACAACCCAAGGTAGCTTTAAAACTTTACTTAAACTTTTAAAGGATCTAAAAACTATGATAATTAGGATATAAACCATCGCATGTTTTCATTATTTAAAATTTTTAAAAAGAAAAAAATAGTTCCTCACATTAGATTGTCCGGAGTCATAGGATCTGTTGGACGATTTAAACAAGGTATAAATTTTTCTGGTCAACAGGAAATTATTGATAAAGCTTTTTCTATTAAGAAAGCTTTAGCAATTGCGATCTCCATAAACTCACCAGGGGGCTCACCAGTTCAATCACACTTAATATATAGTTACATAAAAAAATTGGCAAAAAAAAATAATAAAAAAGTTTTAGTTTTTGCTGAAGATGTAGCAGCCTCAGGAGGGTATCTTATAGCTTGCGCAGGAAATGAAATTTATGCAAATTCAAGCTCAATCGTAGGTTCTATAGGTGTAATTTCTGCGTCTTTCGGATTTCAAGACGCGATTAAAAAAATTGGCGTAGAAAGAAGAGTTTATACTGCAGGAAAAAACAAAAGCACTCTTGATCCTTTTAAAGAAGAAAAAGAAGAAGACATTCAAAGATTAAAGAAAATACAATTAGAGTTACATTCAGATTTTATTAACGTTGTCAAATCAAGCAGAGGTTCAAAACTCATAGATACTGAAAAAAATAATACTTTCACAGGAGAATTTTGGTCAGGATCTTCTTCTTTAAAATTAGGATTAATAGACGGAATTGGTAATGCAGAGCAAGTTTTAAGAGAAAAATTTGGTGAAGATGTCATAATTAAAAAACTAGAAAAACCAAAGAGTTTTTTAGCCAAGAAATTATCTGCATCACTTGATAATCAAATTGATAACATTGCAAACACTCTAGAAGAAAGAGCTCAATGGCAAAAATTTGGTTTATAAATGACCCAAAAAAATAAATTAAAGAAAAAAAAGGGAAAACCTACTCCAGTAAATTTTCAAGACACAATATTAAATTTACAAAAATTTTGGGGAAATTATGGATGCGTAATATTGCAACCGTATGATATTGAAGTTGGCGCAGGAACATTTCATCCCGCTACCACATTACGTTCATTAGGCACAAAACCTTGGAAGGCGGCATATGTCCAACCTTCGAGACGACCTACAGATGGTAGGTATGGGAAAAATCCCAATCGTTTACAACACTACTATCAATTTCAAGTGATAATTAAGCCTTCTCCCGATGAAATAAAAAAAATTTTTTTAAAAAGTTTATCAACAATAGGAATAAATCATAAAGAGCATGATATAAGATTTATTGAAGACGATTGGGAAAGTCCAACTCTTGGAGCAGCAGGACGCGGTTGGGAGGTATGGTGTGACGGTATGGAAATTACCCAATTTACTTATTTTCAACAAATGACAGGAATTGAATGCAAACCGGTTTCAGTTGAACTTACGTATGGATTAGAAAGAATATGTATGTTTACCCAAGGAAAAAATAATGTATTTGAACTTATTTGGAATAATGATGGAATTAAGTATAGAGATATTTTTCACCAAGCGGAAAAGGAATATTCAGCTTATAATTTTGAATTTGCCAATACCGAATCTTTGCTTAAAAATTTTGAAATTGCCGAGATCGAATGCAAAGCTTTGTTAGAAAAAAAACTTCCATTACCTGCTTACGATCAATGTTTAAAAGCTAGTCATATTTTTAATCTTTTAGATGCACGAGGAGCAATAGGTGTAGCTCAGAGAACTGAATATATTTCCAGAATAAGAGAGTTAGCTAAAGGTTCCGGACAAAGTTGGCTAGAAAGTCAAAAATAAACAATGGCAGAGTTGTTTATAGAACTATTTAGTGAAGAAATTCCAGCCAAACTTCAAATTGATGCTAGACAAAAAATTAAAAAAACAATTGAAGAAAGATTACATAAAACCGAAATTAAATTTAACTCAAGCAAGTCTTTTTCAACACCTCAAAGACTTGTTTTTGTCATAGACGGAATTCCTGAAAAAGTAGAAGAAAAGAAAAAAGTTCTCAAAGGACCAAAAGTAGGGGCCCCCGAAGTAGCGATAGATGGTTTTATTAAATCAAATAATTTGAATAGGGAAAACATATATAAAAAAAATATTGAAAAAGGAGAATTTTATTTTGCTGAAACTAAACCAAAAGTAATTAATATTTTAGAAGAACTTCAGTCGATCATTCCCCAAGTGCTCCAAGGTTATTCATGGAAAAAATCAATGAAATGGTCGGTTTATGATTTAAGTTGGGGCAGACCACTAAAATCAATTATTGCGCTCTTTAATAATAAAATAATTAATTTTAATTTTTTTCATCTTCAAAGTAGTAATTTGACCTTAGTAGATGAAACAAATGAAAAAAAAGTTAAGAAGATAAATAATTTTAAATCATATTTAAAATTGCTTAAGTCACAAAATATTATTTTAGATCAAGAAAAAAGAAAAACTATAATATTAAGAAAAATGAACCATATATGTAATTCTAGAAAACTCAAAAATAATTTTAACGAAAAGCTGATCGAAGAGGTTATTAATTTAGTTGAAAAACCAAGTGTTATATTGTGTAAATTTAATGAAATTTATTTAAAAGTGCCTCAAGAAATTTTGATCGTCACAATGCAACACCATCAAAAATATTTTCCACTTTTTGATAATAATAATAAATTAACAAATTTATTTTTATTAGTTGCCAATTTACCAGACAAAAAGAGCTATATCAAAACAGGCAATCAAAGAGTTATTGAAGCAAGACTGTCTGATGCTAAATTTTTTTGGGATAAAAATAAAACACAAAATTTAGTTAAACAGGTAGTTAAGTTAAAAAATTTATCTTTTTTTGGTCATCTAGGTACATTTTATGACAGGACACAAAGATTAAGAAAACTTGCTAGTGTAATTTCTGATCAATTAAACCTAAGTAAAGAAAAGGTAGAAATAGCTTCATCAATTTGTAAAGCTGATCTGGTTTCAGATTTGGTGAGAGAATATCCTGAACTACAAGGTGTTATGGGAAAATATTTTGCAATAGAACAGGGATTTGAAGAAGATATTTCGACAGCTATTAGTGACCATTATTTACCAATTGGTATTGATAGTGAAGTTCCTAAAAAACCGATTGGATCAGCTGTGGCTTTAATTGATAAAATAGACATGCTGGTAGGCTTTTTTGGAATAAATGAAAAGCCAACTAGTTCAAAAGATCCTTTTGCCTTAAGGAGAACTGGTATTGGATTATTGAGAATAATAATTGAAAAAAAATTAAATGTTCAACTTAAAGATTTAATTAACTATTCCATTGTTCTTTATAAAGAACAGAATGTAAAATTATCTAACAATTTTGTTGCTAAAGAAGTTTTAATTTTTTTAAGAGAAAGATTTAAAAACTTATTGAAGGACAAAAAAATAAGAAACGATATCATAGAGGCAGTTGATTCTTCGCATGTTGGGAACGATTTTTTATTGCTCTATAAAAAGTGTTCAATAATTAATAAAAATATTTCTAAAGATATATGTAAAAATATTATAGGAACATATAAAAGAGCTTCAAATATTATTGATCAAGAATTAGAAATTAAAAAAGAAAGCATTTTAGGTCAACCAGAATCATTTTTATTTAAGCAAGATGAAGAGGAGCATTTATACAAAAAAATAAGCGAAATACGTCAGTATTTTTCAAATACAAGAAAGAAAGAAAATTATGATGAGACATTAAAAGTACTGGCTGAAGCAAAACCCATAACAGATAATTTTTTTGACAATGTAATTGTAAATGATGAAAATTTAGATATAAAAAAAAATCGCCTAGAGTTATTGCAAATGTTTTGCAAAACTTACAATAATTTTATAGATTTTTCAAAAGTAGAAGGTGCTTAACTGGAAAAATTAATTTTTAGATTTAACAATCAGGACTCTAAAGGCAGCCTTAACTCCAAGGATATTCTTGGTGGCAAAGGGGCAAATTTGGCAAGGATGGTTAAGCTAGGTTTGCCAGTTCCTCCTGGATTTACAATATCTACTAAAGTCTGTGAATATTTTTATAAAAATAATAAAAAAATTCCAAAAAAACTTGTTCAGCAGGTAAAAAAAGAAATTAAGATAATTGAAAAAATATCAAGAAAGAAATTTGGAGATTTGACAAATCCACTATTAGTGTCCGTAAGATCAGGTTCAAGAATTTCAATGCCGGGTATGATGGATACAATTTTGAATTTGGGACTAAATGATAAAACTGTCATTGCCTTAAAGAACAAAACATCCAATGGCAAATTCGCTAAAGACAGTTATAGGAGATTTATCCAAATGTATGGCAATGTTGTTCTTGGAATAGAGTCACATTTTTTTGAAGAATTAATTGAAAACTATAAATTGACCAAAGGTGTACTACAAGACACAGAACTCGAAGAAGATGATTGGGATGGTTTAATAAAAAACTTTAAAGAGATAGTTAAAGAAAAAGCCAAAAAAAACTTTCCCCAAGATGTAAATGAACAATTGTGGAGCGCAATTGAAGCCGTATTTTTATCTTGGAATAATAAGAGAGCAAAAACTTATAGAAAAATAAACTATTTACCAGACAGTTGGGGGACAGCGGTTAATGTCCAGGCTATGGTATTTGGAAATATGGGAGAAAACTGTGCTACGGGCGTAGCTTTTACGAGAAATCCATCTACAGGAAAAAAGGAAATTTTCGGAGAATATTTAATCAATGCACAGGGGGAAGATGTTGTTGCTGGAACCAGAACTCCACAAAATTTACTTTCCATGAATAATTCTATGCAAAAAATTTTTCAACAACTAAAAAAAATTTTTAAAAAATTAGAAAATAAATATAAAGATATGCAAGATATTGAATTTACAGTTGAAAACAATAAGTTGTGGTTGTTACAGACTAGATCTGGAAAAAGAACAGCAAGAGCGGCAATTAAAATTGCAGTTGATATGGTTCAGGAAAAGTTAATTTCAACCAAAGAAGCAGTTCTAAGGATTGATTCAAATACGCTCGATACTTTATTGCATCCTACATTAAATGAAAAAGCAGAGAAGAGAGTAATTGCTTCAGGTCTTCCTGCATCCCCTGGAGCTGCAAGTGGAAAAGTTACCTTTTCTGCGGATGAAGCTGAGAGACTAAGAGATCAAATGCAAAATACGATTTTGGTAAGAATAGAAACTTCCCCAGAAGATATTAACGGAATGCATGCTGCAAAAGGCATTCTTACAGCAAGAGGTGGGATGACTAGCCATGCAGCAGTTGTTGCAAGAGGAATGGGGAAACCCTGTGTTTCCGGATCCAGTGCAATTAAAATTGATTATGAAAAAAAATTATTTAAAACAGATGATTATCAAATTAAAGAAGGTGACGTTATTACCATAGATGGTGGTAGCGGAAATGTTATGCTTGGCGAAGTTCCAACGGTTAAACCTGATATTTCAGGAGATTTTTCTAAATTAATGAGTTGGGCTGACAAATATAGAAAACTTAAAGTAAGAACTAATTCAGAAACAATCGCTGATACTAAAATAGCGAGAGATTTTGGTGCAGAAGGTATTGGTTTATGTAGAACAGAGCATATGTTTTTTGATGAAAAAAGAATTATTTCTGTGAGACAGATGATTCTTTCTAAAACATTAGATGATAGAAAAGAAGCATTAACTAAACTACTTCCTTATCAGAGAAATGATTTTGTTGAAATTTTTAAAATTATGAAGGGTCTACCTGTAACAGTTAGACTTTTAGATCCACCTTTACATGAATTTTTACCAAAAACGGAAAAAGATATTGAAGATATCGCTAGCGAATTAAATATTTCTAATCAAAATGTTAAATCAAGAATTATTGAACTTCACGAACAAAATCCAATGTTAGGACACAGAGGATGTAGATTAGGTATTTCATTTCCTGAAATTTATCAAATGCAGTGTCAAGCTATCTTTGAAGCGTTAGTCGAATGTAGAAAGAAAAAAATAAAACCAGTTATACCTGAAATCATGATTCCTCTTGTATCTACAGCTGCGGAGATACAAATACTTAGAAACTTGGTTGAAAAAAAAGCAGAAGAAATTCAAAAAATTCATTCCGTAAAAATACAATATTATGTTGGTACCATGATTGAACTTCCTAGAGCTGCATTAAGAGCTAATGATATAGCAAAATTTGCAGATTTTTTTAGTTTTGGAACTAATGACCTAACCCAAACTACTTTTGGTATAAGTAGGGATGATTCTGGAAAATTTTTAAATGATTATGTGGAAAATAAAATTTTCAACAAAGATCCTTTCGTCAGCATTGATGAAAGGGGAGTGGGAGAACTAATTAAAATTGCTACTGAACGTGGAAGAAAGCAAAAAAAATCACTTAAATTAGGCATTTGCGGTGAACATGGTGGAGATCCAGCAAGTGTAGAGTTTTGTGAAAAAGCTAAACTAAATTATGTATCTTGTTCTCCTTACAGAATTCCAATAGCTCGTCTAGCCGCTGCACAAGCTTATTTAAACAAGAAAAAATAATTGCTTTATAGGCAGATCCAGAATGTTCTTTCTAAAACAAAGTTAGTTTAAAATCTATAGCTGGAGCACTGTGAGTAATCTGTCCAACGGAAATTCTTGTAACTCCAGTTGCGGCAATTCTCTTTACATTCTTAAGATTAACCCCACCAGATGCCTCTGTTTCATAAATTTTCTTTGCCATCCTTACTCCCTTTCTGAGCTTTTTAGGACTCATGTTGTCAAATAGCACTCTATTGAATTTTAAACCTACGATTTTTTTGAATTGATTAAGGTTATCTACTTCCACAGTAATTTTTTTTCCTTTATTATTTTTAATAGCTCTTTTGACTAATGCACGAATATCCCCATCTACAGCAATATGATTATCTTTTATTAAAATTTCGTTACTAAGATTAAATCTGTGATTAAGCCCTCCGCCCAATTTTACTCCATATTTTTGTATTGATCTTAGATTTGGTGCTGTTTTTCTAGTACAGCAGATTTTGCAAGATTCCCCTTTTACTTTGTCAACGAATTTTTTTGTTTTAGTTGCTATTCCTGAAATGAAACTTAAAAAATTAAGAGCTACTCTTTCACTAATTAAAATTCCTTTAGCTTTTCCATGTATTATTGCAACAATCTTTCCTTTTTTTATTTTTTTACCATCCTTAGTTTTAGTTCTAAAATTAACCTTTTTATCTGAATATTTAAAAGCTTCTTTAGCAAAATTTAATCCGCCAATTATACAGTTTTGATTTGAGATAATTTTTGCTTTAATTTTTTTATTATTTTTAATGAGTTTAGTTGTGATATCTCCAGAAGGTCTCAAATCTTCTGACATGGCTTGCTTTACGATATTTTTACTTATCACGTTTTAATGACTACGACCTATAGCAACCATACGTTCAACTGCTTTTCTAGCTTTTCTGGATATTATTTCAGGTATTAGAATTTCATTTTTTTCATTTTCAAGACAATCCAACACTTTAGGCAAAGTAATTGTTTTCATGTGCGGACATAAATTACACGGTTTGATGAACTGAACATTTGGATTTTCAACCTGAACATTATCACTCATCGAGCATTCGGTAACTAGCATAACCTTGTTAGGTTGGTTGTCTTTAACATATTTATTCATACCCGAAGTAGAACCAGTAAAATCCGAAGCCGCAATAACTTCTGGCGGACATTCTGGGTGAGTAAGAACTACAATTTCAGGATTTTGTTTTTTTATATCATCAATTTCTTGCGCACTAAATCTTTCATGCACTATACAGGTTCCAATCCATGATATAATTTGAACCTTTGTTTTTGTTTGTACGTATTTTGCCATGTATTGATCTGGTAAAAATATAACTTTGTCTGTTCCTAAAGATTCAATTACTTTAATTACATTAGCTGATGTACAACAAATGTCTGATTCTGCTTTAACATCTGCGGATGTATTTACATAGGTTACAACTGGCACGCTCGGATATTTTTCCTTGAGCATTCTTACATCTTTTCCTGTAATTGATGAAGCCAAAGAGCAGCCAGCACCCATGTCTGGCAACAAAACTTTCTTATTTGGATTCATTAGTTTTGCAGTTTCTGCCATGAAATGAACTCCACAAAGAACTATGATATCTGCATTTGTTTTTTCTGCCTCAATAGCTAATGCTAATGAATCGGCAGCTATATCTGCAATACCATGAAAGATTTCTGGTGTTTGATAGTTATGTGCTAGCACAACCGCATTTTTTTCTTTTTTTAATTTATTAATTTTATGAATGAGCGGTGCATGAAAAGCCCACTCAATTTGAGGAATAACCTTAGAAACTTTTTGATAAATTGGATCGGTTTCTATTTTTATTTGTTCATTTAATTCCATAAATAAAATCTATCAACTTGAAGATAAATTGTCATTCATTTATTCTGACGCATGGGCGGCTATGCTGGAATTGGTAGACAGGCTTGGTTGAGGGCCAAGTGGGGTTTCCCAGTGAGAGTTCGAGTCTCTCTAGCCGCACCAAAATTAAATCCAACTAGGTTTTAATATTTTGACTTTTGAATCACCGCACTTAAGTTCTGTATTGGTGAATTCTTTTAGATCTGGATCAACAACTTTAATGAGTGCAAATGAGTAGGGTTTATCAATCATGATTTTTCCAATTTCATGATCTTTATATTTAATAATATCGTTTTCAGCAATTTCTCCAGCAATTTTTTGAACGGGTAAAATTCTTCTTCTCAGTTTATTTCTTAGTTTAATTCTTGAGGTATTTTCTTGTCCGACGTAACAACCTTTTTTAAAATCAATACCGTTTAACTCGTCTAAATTATTTTCGATACCAAAAATTTTATCTTTTAATTTAGTAAGATTGAGTTGAGGAATCCCTAATGTAAAACTTTTTTCATAATAATTTTTTTTATCAATTTTTTTTAAATTAAGTTTTTTAATTATATTTTCAATATTTTCAATTTTTGTAATTATTTTTGCTCCAAGGTTTTTACTTCTTGGATCAACATAAATTCGTTCATTTTCACAAGATAAAGTTGAACCTTTTTCACAAGATAAAGTTGAACCTTTCACATGCTCAGTTTTGGTAATTTCTTTAAATTTTTCTAAAGAAATAACAATGTTAGTATATTTTTTACTAGCATCTATTAAATTTACTTTGGCTCTAAGCTTGTAGAAATTAAAAATCTTTATAATTTCTGAAGTTAATTTTTTTTCACATTCTAGCAAATACCCATCTTCAAATTTTAATATAAAAAATTCATATAAATACTTACCCTGAGGAGTAAAAATTGATGAAAATAATGTCAAGTTATCTGTTATTTTTTCAATATCATTAGTAACAATGTTTTGTAGAAAAGATTTAGCTTCATCACCATTTATCTTTATAAAACCTCTATCATCAAGAATTGTAGTTTCGTTTATTTCCATATTTGCAAATATTCATACTATAATATATTAAATAGCTAGAGAATGTCTTCTTCTTTTAATCTCATCATTAAAAATGGCGACTGTTTTACAGATGGCCAATTAAAAAAAGCCGATATAGGTATATCCAACGGGATAGTAAAAAAAATTGGTAAATTAGAACACTCTAATCAAAAAGTTTTGGATGCTACTAATCTTACAATTTTACCTGGGATTATAGATACACAAGTTCACTTCAGAGAACCTGGCTCAACCGATGTTGAAGATTTAGAATCAGGAAGCAAAGCTGCAGTTTTGGGCGGAGTAACATCAGTTTTTGAAATGCCTAATACCAATCCTCCCACATCTAATCAAGCAGAATTTAATAAAAAACTAAGTTTAGCCAAAAATAGAATGTTTTCTAATTATGCTTTCTACTTCGGGGCAACCCCAAACAATATGGATGATTTAAAAAAGGTAGATAAACTTGAGGGATGTTGTGGAGTAAAATTATTTGCAGGTTCTTCCACAGGCAATTTATTAGTTAAAGATGAAAAGGATATAGAAAAGGTTATTTCAAATAGCTCTAAAATCGTTTCTATTCATTCAGAAGATGAAGATATTCTTAATCTTAGGAAAAAGTTTATTAAAAAGGGTGATGTAAGTTCCCATCCAATTTGGAGAAACGAAGAATGTGCAATGTCTTCAACTAGAAGAGTTGTTAAAATTGCTGAGCGTTATAAGAAAAAAATACATGTTTTGCATGTGACCACAAAAGAAGAAGTAGAGTTTTTATCAAGATACAAAGGCAATGTAAGTTTTGAAATTACCCCTCAACACTTAACTATAAGTGCTCCACATTGTTACAAGCTGCTAGGATCACTTGCGCAAATGAATCCACCAATTAGAGAAAAGAAACACCAAGATATGCTTTGGAAAGCGATAAAAGATGGAATAGCTGACATGATAGGTTCGGACCATGCTCCGCATAGTTTAGAAAATAAAAAGAAAGAATATCCTCAAACTCCATCAGGAATGCCAGGAGTTCAAACCCTAGTTCCGCTTATGCTTAATCATATTAACAATAATAAGTTAACTTTAAACCAATTCATAAAATTAGTTTGTGAAAATCCAGTAAGAATTTTTGGAATAAAAAACAAAGGTTACATCAAAGAAGGATATGATGCTGATTTAACCATCGTGGATATGAATATGAAAAAAGTTATTAAAAACGATTGGATCGCAAGTAAATGTGGTTGGACTCCATTTGATGGTTATGAAGTCAAAGGTTTTCCTTTAGGAACGATTGTAAATGGTAAAGCAATTGTTTGGGATGGTAAGCTTATCGAAAAAGCTAATGGTAAACCGCTAAAATTTTAGAGTAGATTTTCTTTCCAAAACTTAAAGTAATCCTTTTTGAACGATCCCCATTTATTTCCACCTTCGTAAGCACCTGTACCAATACATTTTTCGGCATAGTAAGCATCCCAGTTTTTTACAAGAAATAATCTTTTATCTTCTTTGAAAAGTTTATGAAATTCTTCTTCAGATTTAACTTCACCATGTTTTATCATAAGATCCATCTGTTCCTTGTTCCAGCTTCCATCATCTTCTGTATAGTAAGGTGGACAATTATAAAAGGTTTGTGGTTCTTCCTGATATGAAGCTTTCCAATTACCAAGGAACCCATGACCCCATAGTTTTTTAACTGTTATTTCTATATCTCCGCCATTTGCTTTAATTTTTTCGCCTTGGATTACACAGTTTTTTGCTAGTGTATAGTCATCCTTACCACCTAGAACCATCCAGGTTTTAGTTTCTTTTACCGGCTGAGGATTTCTAAACATTCCTATACTCCAACAATCTGGAGATCTAGGTTGTGCAGCAGCAAAATATAAATCTTCACTTACAATTGCATCTCTTAATCTTTTTTCAGAAATCATAAGTGAAATTATTCCACCTCGTGAATAACCAGAAATACCAACTTTTTTTATATTAATTTTTGGATCTTTTGATAAATGTTCAAGCGCCATAAATGCATCAATATAAGTTGACCAATGTGTTGCATGTTGCTGATTTGCGTATGTATTTATTACACTTCTTCCAGAAAAATTATCTAAGTACATTACCGCTATTCCCATTTTTAACAATGGCTTTAGTTGCTTTCTATAGTATTTATACCATTCATCCATAAAATCAGCAGGTCCACCGCTTGAATGAGCTATTATTAAAACTGGGAACGGACCTTCACCTTTGGGATAATGCATTAACGCATCCACCTTGACTGGACGATCTTTATATCGCCCTTCTTTTATTTCCAAATAATCTTCAGCATTATATGATTGAATTTTTATCAACTCAGCATCTTTATGTATTCCATATTTTTGCTTCATTACTTTTAATGGGGATCTAAATCCCGCAAATGCAGTGTTTGCAATTAATAAACAAATTAGAATTATAAATATTTTTTTCATTACAATTTAAAAGTTGAAGTGAAAAACTCTCTAATAAGTTTTTCAGCTTCTTCCGCGGCGTCTTTATTATATGCTATCGTTGTTGATTTGCTTATACAGCTTTTATCAAATTGAATCTGTGGAACCCTCCAGCCCATCTTATGACGCCCTCTAAGCCTTTTAAAAATTTTCTTCTTATCTTTTTCTGTTGCGCTTGCTAGCCAATCATTAAAACCAATTTGTGTTATTATTGAAACGTCACCCTCTTCCAATAGTTCATAAGGTATTTCGGTATTTTCTTCATAGTAACATCTTCCATCATTGTGTCCCTTCATAACCATTTTTGTTTTACCTCGAAAGAGAGATTTAGGATTTACATCAAAGCCATGATGTGCGTCTGGATAGACTTTGACTTGTACATCTTTTCCTTTTGCACGAAGACGTTCACCGTAATCTACGCATGTATCAAAAGGGAAATACGTGTCTAGCTCACCGACATGGATACGAATTGGTGTATCTGTTATTACGTCGTCTTCCTTAAATATAACATTACATGGTGGATATATTGGTACACTTGCGGCATATTTTAATCCTGGTGTTCCCCACATTTTTTGAAACCGTTTTACATTTAAATAGAGACACCCTCTTGCTCCAAGTGAAATTCCCAAGCAACCAATACGAGTTGGATCAATACGAGGATGTTTTGATAAAAGTTCTAGCGCACCATAACCGTCTATAATTCTATTCATACCTCGATTTATAGCTGCACACCATTGAATTGCTTTTTTAAAATTATTGTCTTTTTTACATTTACGTCGTGCCCAGTTGCTATCCACCATAAAGGTTGCAATACCGATACTATTAAGTGTATTCATCCAATGCTCTTCCCAAATATTAATTCCACCCATGCCATGCATTATAACGACCACTGGAACGTTTTTGTCTGGTGCATTAGCAGGAAAATTCAAAGTTCCCCAAATTGTTATTTTTCTATTTGGTTTTTTTCCTTCTAAAAAATCTTTAAAAGTAAGTGTAGGCATTGAAGGAAATTCAATTTTTTCTCCTTTGCCTTTCCATTCTTTAGGTTTGGGGTGTCCATCAGATAATACTGTTGTTGGTATTGTAAGAATGAATACCAACAAAACTAATAAAAACTTTTT
>CACLKP010000007.1 GCA_902607585.1 uncultured Pelagibacteraceae bacterium | reverse complement strand
CTCCAAGTTTTGCTCCTGGTTATTACAATTCTGGGAACGGAAAAGATCTAGGCTCTGCACTAGAATTCAAAAGTGAAATTCAGATGTCACTAAATCTATCCGATAGTACAGAATTAGGAATATCGTATAACCATATATCTAATGCTAGTCTTGGAGATAAAAATCCTGGAGCAAATAGTTATATGTTTAATTTTCTCAAACAATTTTAATTTATCTAAAATTAAGTTAAAACAAAGATAGAAATGAATCTTAAAGATTGTCACAATGTTGAAGATTTTAGAAAATTAGCAAAAAAAAAATTACCGGCACCAATCTTTCATTATATTGATGGAGGTGCCGATGATGAAGTTACCTTAAAAAGGAATACTGATTCTTTTAATAATTGCGATCTAATTCCCAATGTATTAACGGGTGCTAGTAACATTGATTTATCAACTACTGTTCTAGGTCAAAAAATTGATTTTCCTCTTTTTCTTTCAGCTACTTCTATGCATCGTCTTTATCATCACCATGGAGAGAGAGCCACAGCTAGAGCAGCAGAAAAAATGGGTACAATGTTTGGTATATCAACAATGGCGACAACTAGTATTGAAGAAATCGGTAAATTAACTAATGGACCTAAACTATTCCAACTTTATATTCATAAAGATAAAGGTTTAACAGACAACTTAATTGAGAGAAGTCGCAAGGCTGGATTTAATAGTATGTGCTTAACTGTGGACGCAGCCGTTGCAGGCAATAGGGAAAGAGATCGTAGAACAGGATTTACTACCCCACCAAGATTAACATTTGCAAGTTTGTTGAGCTTTGCATTACATCCAAGTTGGACTTTTAATCATTTTTTTAGCGAAAAATTTAAGTTAGCGAATATTATTCATATGACAGAAAAAGGTACTAGCATAGATAGATCGGTAATCGATTATATTAACGAACAATTTGATACTGGAATGAATTGGAAAGATGCAGAGTATTGTGTAAAAAAATGGAACGGCCCTTTTGCCTTAAAGGGCGTTATGTCAGTTGAAGATGCTAAAAAAGCGATTGATATAGGATGTACCGCAGTAATAATTTCAAATCATGGAGGAAGACAACTTGATGGTTCAAGAACACCTTTTGACCATCTTGCCGAGATCGTTGATGCGGTTGGAAACAAAATAGAAGTAATTCTTGATGGAGGAATTAGAAGAGGAACGCATGTTTTAAAAGCATTAGCTCTTGGCGCTAAAGCCTGTAGTTTCGGAAAAGGTTATTTATTTGCTTTAGGTGCAGGCGGTCAATCAGGTGTTGAAGCAATCTTACAAAAAATGAAAGATGAAATAAATCGTGATATGATATTAATGGGCTGTAAATCCGTTAAAGAGCTTAATAGATCTAAAGTTGCATTTAGAAAAAACCAAAAATGAAAATTGCCAAGAATGTAAATAGACTTGGCACCGAAGCTGTCTATAGCATTTTTGTAAAAACAAAAAAATTAGAAAAACAAGGAAAAAAAATTATTGATTTAAGTTTGGGTCAATCTGATTTTAAATCTCCTACGCACGCAGTTGATGCCACAATTCAAGCATTAAAAGATGGACATCATGGTTATACGTTGCCAAATGGAATAATTGAATGTAGAGAAGCTGTAAGTCGAAAAATCAAAAGTTTATACAATGCCCAAATTGATCCTGAGAGAATAGTTATTATGCCTGGTGGCAAACCTACGATGCATTATGCTATCTCTTTTTTTGGAGAACCTGGTGCAGAGATTATATATCCAGATCCAGGCTTTCCTATTTATGAATCAATGATTAACTATACAGGAGCAAAGGCTATTCCTTTTAACTTGACCGAAAAGGAAGATTTTTCAATTGATTCAGATAAAGTTTTATCTTTAATTAATGAAAAAACTCGATTATTAATTATAAATAATCCGAACAATCCTACCGGCAGCTTTACCGAAAAATCTGTAATTAATAAGCTTGCGAAAGGCTTAATAAATTTTCCTCACGTATCAATTTTGTGTGATGAAATTTACGATAGATTAATTTTTGATAATAAAAAAATTCCGACTTTCTTTAACTACCCTGATCTTTATGACAGGCTGATTGTGCTTAATGGATGGAGCAAAACTTATGCTATGACAGGATGGCGTTTAGGTTGGGGAGTATGGCCAGAACAATTAATTGAACATGTATTTAAATTTTGTGTAAATAATCATTCATGTGTAAATACTGCGGCTCAATATGGTGCGATTGCTGCATTAGACGGGCCCGAAGATCATCTCAACAATATGATGAAAGAATTTACTATAAGAAGAAAACTTATTGTTGATGGTATAAGAAGTTTAAAAGGTGTTGATTGTAGTTTGCCAGGCGGATCTTTTTTTGTATTTCCTAATGTTAAAGGAACTGGAATGAATGGTGAAGAATTTACAAAGAGATGTTTAGAAGAGGCTGGTGTGGCTATGATACCTGGTACTGCATTCGGAAAATTTGCTATAGATAACGTAAGACTTAATTTTGCTACTTCGAGAGATAATATAAGCAAAGCAATCGAAAAAATAGATAAAATACTTAAATAATTCAATTTTCCTTTTTTGACCACCAGCCTTTTAGGCTGTAATATATTTTTATGACTAAATTAGCTATGCCAAAAATTGACCGAAAGCTTATATCAAAAAAAGCGGAGGTCGTTGCAAATCTTAAAAAAATTATTAATGCTGAAAATGTTATAGATCATGTGGATCTAACACGACCCTTCGAAACTGATGCACTATCAGCATATAAACAAAAACCATTGGCGGTTGTTTTTCCAGAAAATACGAAAGAAGTAAGCGGGATACTTGCGTATTGCAGCCAAGAAAGAATTAAAGTTGTTCCAAGAGGTGCTGGTACCGGATTATCCGGAGGGGCACTACCGTTGGCAGATAGTATACTTTTGTGTTTGGGTAAATTTAATAAAATTATTAATATTGATTATAAAAATAGATGTGTAGTAGCTCAACCAGGTGCAACGAATTTATCAATAACACAAGCAGTTCAAGAAAAGGGTTTTTATTACGCTCCTGATCCATCTAGCCAAATAGCTTGTTCTATAGGAGGGAACGTTGCAGAAAATTCTGGAGGGGTTCATTCTTTGAAATATGGAACAACAACGAATAATCTTTTAGGTGTTGAAGTTGTTTTTATGGACGGAACTATAAGTAGATTGGGTGGTAAAACTTTTGATGCTGAAGGATATGATTTACTTGGGTTAATCACGGGCTCCGAAGGATTGTTATGTATTATTACTGAGGTGATAGTAAAGATTTTAAAAAAACCTCAGGCAGTTAAAGCAGCTCTAATTGGATTTCCCACCATAGAGGATGGAGGTAAATGTGTATCAGATGTTATTGCAAGTGGAATTATTCCAGCGGGTATGGAAATGATGGATAAGGCATTAATCCATGCTACGGATAATTTTGTAAAAGCAGGTTATCCAAGAAACGCAGAATCAATGCTGATTGTAGAATTAGACGGTACAGAAACAGAAGTTGAAGAACTTATTGAAAAAGTAAGCAAAATTGCAGAAAAAAATAAATCATCAAGTATTAAAATTAGTAAAAACGAAAAACAGAGATTAAAGTTTTGGGCTGGCCGTAAGGCCGCTTTTCCTGCGTGTGGTGATATGGCCCCAGATTATTATTGTATGGATGGGACCATCCCAAGAAAAAAGCTAGCCGAAGTATTAAAAGAAATAGGAAAGCTTTCTAAAAAATATAATTTACCTGTTGCAAACGCCTTTCATGCAGGAGACGGCAATCTCCATCCTTTGATTATGTATGACGCTAACGAAAAAAATTCCTTAGAGAAAGCAGAAAAATTTGGAGCAGAAATATTAAAATATTGCGTGAAAATTGGTGGAGTTTTAACCGGTGAACATGGAGTTGGAGTAGAAAAAAGGGAGTTAATGTGTGAAATGTTTAATAATAATGATATTCAGCAGCAGGTAAAAATTAAAAAAGCTTTAGATTCAAGCTCATTGTTAAATCCTGGAAAAGTCTATCCAATTTTAAGAAAGTGTGCCGAAGAAGGGAGAGTTCATGTTCATAAAGGAAAAACAAAATTTCCAGACATACCAAGATTCTAATTCTATAGTATATCCTCAAAATGAAAGAGAGGTATCAAATTCTATAAAAAAGTTTTATAAATCAAACATTCCTATAGAATTAATAGGAACCGGATCGAAAAGAAAAATAGGAAGACCTCTTCAATGTGCTAAAATTTTAAATTTATCAAAACTAAATGAAATTATAGAATATCAACCTGAAGAACTTTATATTAAGGTTAAGGCTAGCACTTCAATAAAGCAAATAGAAAAAGAACTAAAAAAGAATAAACAACAATTGGCTTTTGAACCAATTGATTTTGGATATTTGTTAAATGGAAAAAGTGATTATGGTACTGCAGCAGGGCAGGTTTCCTGTAATATTTCAGGATCACGTAGATTTAAAGTTGGAAGTGTTAGGGATCACATTTTGGGATTTAGAGGTGTTAATGGTAGAGGTGAAATTATAAAATCAGGAGGTGTGGTAGTTAAAAATGTTACCGGTTATGATTTATGCAAATTAATTTGTGGTTCTTACGGTACTCTAGTTGCATTGACTGAAATTACTTTTAAAGTTTTACCTAGCCCAGAAGAAAGTAAGACATTAGTTATTCATAAGCAAAAATTAGAATCTGCAGTCGATTTTTTAGATCAATCCATAAGTTCTTCAAACGATATTTCCGGGGCTATTTTTTTACCCAAAGAGCCAGAAGTACCAGGTTGTGTAATGAACATTGAAAAAACCTTTAAATTGAATGATCTTAAACACGGAGGTTCTATAACAGCAATTAGGATTGAAGGATCAAGAAATTCAATTAATCAAAGATTTAAAAATTTAATTAAAGAACTTAAAATTATAAATTTTGATCTCTCTACTCTTGAGGTGTATCAGTCAGAAATTTTCTGGAATAAAGTTAAAAGTTTAGAATTCTTTTCTAATTCCAAAAATAGTATTCTTAGAATAGTTATTCCACCATCTGAATGTGTTAAGTTGATTTATCAATTGTCAAATAAATATAAATATTATTTAGATTGGGGTGGAGCCCTAATGTGGATGGAGGCTTTTGAATTATCGGAAGAAATGTTCGAATCAATAAGAAAAAAAGTAGTAAAACTTGGCGGTTATGTGACAATGATAAAAAATTCTGACTACCTTCCCTATGTGGATGATGTATTTACTATTAATAGAGATCGATTCAATATATCTCAAAACATCAAAAAAAGTTTTGATCCAAAAGGAATACTTAACTCAGGAAAAATGTATACAGGTATTTAAATGGAAACTAATTTTTCAAAAGAACAATTAAAAGACAAAAATAATAAATCGAGTGAAAAAATTTTTAGGAAGTGTGTCCATTGTGGATTCTGCAATGCTACCTGTCCCACGTATCAATTATTGGGGGATGAGTTGGACGGGCCAAGAGGAAGAATATATTTAATTAAGGACATGTTAGAAAATAATAAGCCAGCTAGTGAAAAAATTGTAAAACATATAGATAGATGTCTTTCATGTTATAGCTGTATGACAACTTGTCCCTCTGGCGTAAATTATATGCATCTTATTGATCATGGAAGAAATCACATAGAAAAAACTTACCAAAGACCTTTTAGAGATAGATTTGTTAGAAATTTTTTGTCTAAAGTATTATCTAAATCAACTAATTTCAGAATTATTGGAATTTTAACTCGATTGGCAAAACCATTCATATTTTTTTTTCCCAAAAACATAAGGGAAATGATTAATCTTATGCCAAAAAAATTTCCTAAAAAAACACTACCGAATATGAATATATATCCAGCCAAAAATAAAAAAAAACCAGTAGCGAGAGTTGCTTTACTAACAGGATGTGTGCAAAAAGTTATTGCTCCACAAATTAACGAAGCAACTATTAGACTATTAAACCGACATGGCATTGAAGTAGTTGTTTCCAAAGGTATAAATTGCTGTGGTTCTTTAAACCATCATTTGGGTAAAAATGACTTAGCCAATGAGATTTTTAGAAAAAATATTTTAATTTGGTATAACGAATATTTAAAAAACGGATTAGATGCCATAATTTCTAACACTTCTGGATGCGGAACAACCTTAAAAGATTATGGGTTTATATTTAGATCAGATGAAAATCTTAAAAAAAAAGCTAAAAAAATATCTGAATTAACACAAGATATATCAGAATATTTAGATGAAAATATTAAACTTAATTTTATTAAAAAAAAGGAAAATGATAAAGAATATAAAATCGCATATCATTCAGCCTGTTCAATGCAACATGGACAAAAAATTCATGATATTCCTATAAATCTGATAAAAAAAACTGGAAACCAAGTGTTTGATATTCCGGACGGGCATCTTTGCTGTGGATCAGCTGGAACCTACAATTTACTTCAAAACGATATCGCAAAAAAGTTGTTAAAAAATAAAATTTCAAATATTGAAAAAACAAAACCTCAATTTATTACCACAGGAAACATTGGTTGTATTACCCAGATTGCAAATGGCACCAAGATTCCAATTTTGCATACGGTTGAAATTATTGATTGGTACACAGGCGGTCCTAAACCTGAAGTTTTAAGGAACCTATGAAGAAAATCCTGATTACCAGGAGACTTATACAATCAAGCGAAGAATATGCTTCGAATATTTTTAACGTGAAATTAAATAAAGAAGATAGATTATTAACAAAAGACGAACTAATTAGTAAAAGTAGTGATTGTGACGGAATATTATCCTCACTAACCGAAAAATTTGACTCTGATGTTATTTTAAAACTGTCAAATAAAGTTAAAATTATTTCTAATTTCGCAGTAGGTTTTGGAAATATTGATCTTGATGAGGCGAAAAAA
This sequence comes from uncultured Pelagibacteraceae bacterium, assembly GCA_902607585.1. GTDB lineage: Bacteria > Pseudomonadota > Alphaproteobacteria > Pelagibacterales > Pelagibacteraceae > AG-414-E02. The sequence continues at coordinate 24,000 of CACLKP010000007.1, read as the reverse complement.
AAAAATATTGTTGTTACAAATACTCCAGATGTTTTAACAGATGCAACAGCAGAAATTGCGATACTTGTACTTTTGTGCGCAGCCAGAAGGGCCAAAGAAGGAATGGAGTGGACCAAAAAAAATTGGAAATGGTCGGCTGATTTTTTAATGGGAAAACAACTAACTGGATCAAGATTAGGGATTTTAGGTATGGGCAGAATTGGTAGAGCTGTTGCTGATAGAGCAAGATCGTTTGGAATGAGAATTCATTATTACAACAGATCTAGATTAGACAAAAATTTAGAAAAAGATGCTATTTATCATAAATCTCTCGAAAGTTTATTGTCTGTCTCAGATTTTTTTTCAATTAATTGTCCCGCAACAAAAGAAACAAGACATATTATTAATAATAAAACGATAAAACATTTTCCAGATGGTGCTATAATTTCGAACAGCGCTAGAGGAGATATGATTGATGATGATGCAATGGTTGAAGCGTTAAAAAATGGAAAAATTTTTTCTTTAGGTTTAGATGTTTACAATGGAGAACCTAATATTCATCCAGAATATTTAACTTTACCTAATGTTTTTGTTCTACCCCATTTGGGTAGTGCTACAACAAAAACGCGAACTGCAATGGGCGATCTCGCTATCAAAAATATTGAAGAGTTTTTTAAAACTGGAAAATGTAAAAACAAGGTAAATTAAATTCAATCGTAAATTGTATTTAATTATTTTTCTTTCATGTTTTACTGACTTTTACATAACTGGGTTTGTAAATAATTTACAAGACTCCTCTACCTTTCTGTGGTCTAATTTCTTTAAGTTAATTAACTAAACGACAATTAGGAGGGAAAACTATATGTCAAAAAAAGATAAAACGTTAAAAGGAATTAAAACTCCTTCAAGACGTAAATTCTTTAAAGCTGCTGCTGCTACGGGAGCAGTTGCTGCTGCTACACTAGCAATGCCTAGCATCGCTAAAGCCGCGACTACTTTGAAAGTACAAGCTGCTTGGGGTGGAGGAATTTTCCTAGAGAATGCTCAAGCATACGTTAAAAGAGTTAACGATATGGCAGGAGGTAGTTTGAAAATCGATTTACTACCTGTAAATTCTGTAGTGAAAACTAGTCAAATGCAAGATGCTGTTCACAGAGGAGTTCTAGATGGAGCTCACTATGTTCCAGCATATTGGTACAGTAAATCACCCGCTGCTTCTCTTTTCGGCACAGGCCCATGTTGGGGTTGGAGTGCACAAGAGCTGCTAGGCTGGATACAGTACGGCGGTGGTATGCAACTATTCAATAAACTGATGGGAAGTTTAGGATTAAACCTTGTTAGTTTCTTCAATAGCCCAATGCCTGCTCAACCACTTGGATGGTTTAAAGAACAAATCAAAAAATCTGCTCAAATGAAAGGTTTGAAATATCGTACTGTGGGATTAGCTGCAGACGTTCTAGGAGAAATGGGAATGTCAGTTGTTCAATTACCCGGTGGAGAAATTCAACCTGCGATGAAGAGTGGACTAATTGATGCTGCTGAGTTTAATAATCCAACTTCAGATAGCGACTTTGGTATGCAAGATGTATCAAAACATTATCACTTAGCAAGTTTCCACCAATCACAGGAAGCTTTTGAGATCACATATAACAAGAAAACATTTGATGGACTTGCTCCAGAATTACAAAAAATTCTTGAGTATGCTTCAGAAGCTGAGAACTCAAACTTCTTCTGGCACAACACGTTAAGATATGCTGATGACCTTGTTAAATTAAAAAACAAGCTTGGTGTTAACGTTTACAGAACGCCAGACGGTGTTATGCAAGATCAGTTAAAGGCATGGGATGTGATTACGGACAAATTTTCAAAGAAAGATGCTTTCTTTAAAGAAGTTGTCGATTCACAAAAGAAATATGCTAAAAAAGTTATGGCATATTTATTGCTTAACTCGCCTGATTATGGAATGGCTTACAGACATCACTTCGGTGAACCAACAAAAGCAATTTAAATATTTAAATTAATATATTTTTAAGGGCGGTCCAAAAGGCCGCCCTTTCTTATTGAGTTTTATGTAGTTTTATATAAACTATTTTTTAGTTAGAGGGGTTCGTGGAAAAATTTATTTATTTCTTTGAAAGTTTAAGTATATGGATTGGCCGAGCTTTTGGTTGGTGTATCCTTATTTTGACCCTTTCCGTTACCTATGAGGTTTTTGTAAGATATGTGTTAAACGCTCCAACAGTTTGGGCGTTTGATATGATGGTGCAAATGTATGGCGGATTGTTTCTAATGGCCGGAGCATATGCATTAGCACAAGATGCTCATGTAAGAGGTGATGTTTTATATAGATTATTTCCCGTTAAAACACAGGCATGGATCGATTTAATACTCTATATATTTTTCTTTTTTCCTGGGATGTTGGCTTTAGTTTGGTTTGGTTATGAAATAGCTAGTGACTCTTGGAGATATAAAGAAGTTAGCTGGAATAGCCCTGCTCGAATTCAAATTTATTTTTTTAAATCTCTAATACCTCTTGCTGGAGGATTGTTAATATTGCAAGGAATCTCAGAATCTATGAGATGTATCCTTTGTATTAGAGAAGGTAAATGGATGAACAGACATGAAGATGTCAGAGAAACTGAAGAAGATTTAATTAAACAACAACAAGAAGAACTAAGAAGAAAAAAAGCATTGGGGAAGGACAATTAAATGACTGATCCACAAGTAGCTATGTTCATGCTTTCATTGTTTATCTTTCTAGTTTTATTAGGCTTTCCTATAGCTTTTACACTTATTGCTATGGGCGTGGGTTTTGGTTATTACGCTTACTTCCAAGCAGACAATTTATTTAATAATCAAATTTTTTATTTACTTAATCAAAATACTTATTCCGTGATGGAAAATGATGTTTTGGTTGCCATACCTCTATTTTTATTTATGGGTTATGTTGTTGAGCGTGCAAATATTGTTAATAGATTATTTTTTAGTTTACAATTGGCCACGCGACATCTTCCAGGATCAATGGCTGTAGCAGCGCTTGCTACCTGTGCAATATTTGCTACTGCTAGCGGAATTATTGGAGCAGTTGTTACATTAATGGGACTACTAGCTTTCCCAGCCATGGTTAAAGCTGGTTATCATAGAGGTTTTGCATCAGGAGTAATTTGTGCTGGTGGAACTTTAGGAATATTAATTCCTCCAAGTATTATGCTTATTGTTTATGCGGCTATAGCTGAATTATCTCCGTTGAGACTTTACGCAGCAGCAATTTTTCCTGGTTTTTTATTAGCTGGTTTTTATATGATTTATGTTGTAACCCGTGCATTTTTTAATCCAAGTCTTGCACCAAAACCTATAGAAGAAGAAGTTCCGCCACCGAGAGTTATTATACTTCAACTATTAACTTCTTTTGTTCCTCTAGCGTTATTAATTTTAACAGTACTTGGCTCAATTTTACTCGGATTAGCAACTCCAGCAGAAGCTGCTGCAATTGGTGCGTTTGGAGGATTGTTTTTAGCTTTTTGTTACAGAGCACTTAATTGGAAAACATTGAAACAATCGATTTTCTTAACAGCCAAAACAACCGCCATGGTTTGTTGGTTATTTGTTGGTTCTTGGACTTTTGCCTCGGTTTTTTCATATCTAGGTGGTCATGCAATAATTGAACATTGGATTCTTGCTATGAACTTGGAGCCTTGGCAATTTCTTGTTCTAGTTCAGTTAATAATTTTTTTACTTGGTTGGCCTTTAGAATGGACAGAAATATTAATTATTTTTGTTCCAATTTTTTTACCTATGCTTGATGCATTTGGTGTCAACCCATACTTTTTTGCCATGCTAGTTGCTTTAAACCTTCAAACTTCCTTTCTGACTCCACCTATGGCTATGGCAGCTTATTATTTGAAGGGTGTGGTTGGAGATGAGATTGAATTAATAGAAATATTTAAAAGCATCATGCCTTATTTGGCCATAGTAATATTCACAATGGTTCTTATGTATAATTTTCCGGGGATAGCATTATATTTACCAGATTACTTTTTTGGTATTGCTAAATAGAATTAATGTCTGCACTTAATACTTCCGTAGTAGAAATGGTTAAATCTATTAAAAAGGGCGAAATTACATCAGAAGAACTTGTAAAAAATTACATAAAAGAAATAAAAAAAAAAGAAAAAGACGTAGAAGCTTGGGAGTTTTTTGATGAAGAACTTGCTCTTGCTCAAGCAAAAAAATCAGATTTGCTCCATCAATCAGGAAAACACGGCGACCTTCATGGTATTCCAATCGGCATTAAAGATATTTTTGATACAGAAGATATGCCAACTGGACATGGAACAGAAATTCATAAGAAAAATCCAAGTTTAAACGATTGTACAGTTGTGTCGAAATTAAAACAGGCCGGAGCGGTCATTATGGGAAAAACAGTAACGTGTGAACTTGCTTATTATTCACCTGGTAAAACTAAAAATCCACATGATCTTAGTAGAACTCCTGGTGGTTCATCAAGTGGATCTGCTGCAGCAGTAGCTTCACATATGGTTCCACTTGCTGTTGGTAGTCAAACTAATGGATCAGTAATTAGACCTGCCTCCTACTGTGGCGTAGTAGGGTATAAACCTACAAGAGGATTAATCTCACGGCACTTGGTGTTGCGGGTATCTAGAAAATTAGATCAGATAGGAGTTTTTTCCAACTCTGTAGAGGATGCTGCGTTAATTAGCGAACAGCTTATTGGCTATGATAAACAGGATCCTGATACATCCTTGAATCCTAAACCAAAATTATTAGCTGCTAGTCAGCAAAAGCCTCCAATGGAACCAGTGTTGGCCTATATCAAATTACCTTTTATGGATAAATTAGAAGAGGATACAAAAGAGGGTTTCGAAGAAATAAAAGATGAAATAAAAAATAAATTAAAAGGCAAAATAGATGAAGTTGAACTTCCCGAAGGTTTTAAAGACATTTCAGAGTGGCATAAAACAATTATGGAGTCGGACATGGCTACTTCTTTTTCTGAAGAATATAAGTCTTCTAAAAATAAATTAAGTGATAAAATTGTAGAGGCCATCGAAAGAGGTATGAAATATACTTCAGTTGAATATAATGAAGCCTTATCAAAAATAGATACAGCAAATACATACTTTAAACAATTTTTTCATGATTATGATGCAATCTTAACTCCCTCGGCAACCGGTGAAGCACCTAAAGGTTTGGATTTTACGGGCAATCCTATTTTTTGTACAGTTTGGACTTATTGTGGAATGCCTTCTATTAGCTTACCATTGCTTCAGGGGAAAAATGGTCTACCAATTGGTGTACAACTAGTATCATCATTATTTGATGATGAAAGATTATTTAGAAATGCAAACTGGTTAACAAGTAAAATAAAAAAATGAAACTTAGTGAGAAAATAACAATTATAATAGGTATAAGCCTAGTCGCAATATTTGTAATTGGTTTAGCTTGGAGCATAAGTACAGGGCTAGCGGGATTTTGGAGAGGACTTCCTTTTTGGTTTATAGTTATATTCTGTCTCTATCTTCTTATATTGGATTCATTAAGATCAATTAAGAAATAAGTAAGTTAGTAAGTATCTATTAAATCATTTATTATTACAATTATGTTTTTAACCGATTCGGCCAAAAATTCTAATTGTTCATCTAATAATTCATAAACATATTCTGTTTCAGGAAAAGTGTTTAATAAATCATTTTCGAAGGTTCTTAATACACCTACAAGAGAAAATCCAATTACTATTAATAGAAAAATATAACCAAAAAAACCAAGTCCTTGTTTAGCTTTATAAGTATCTGAAAATTGTTTTTCGGTATCCAAACCTCCAGATGATGGATCAACTTCTTCGAGCTTTTTCTTTCTTTTTCTAGTAATTTTCTTTTCTTTTCTTCCTGTGATTTCGTCAAGCTCTCGAGAAATTTTTCTTCTTGCAAATAATCCAGTTTTTCCAGAAGGAAATAATTCTACCCATTGACTTCCTAAAAATCTATAAGTTTTGCCATCAGAAGCTTTTATACTATCAACAGAAGGGCTTTCATCAGATTCAACTACAGACTGGATTGCTTTTGTTTCTTTAACAATTTTAGTTGGCGTTTCAACAGGCATTTGGTGCCAGGTGACAGAACAATATCCACACTGAACCGTTCTCCCCACTTTAGGAATATCGCTATCTTTTACGACAAATTTTCTAGAGCAACTTCCGCACTGTATAATCATTTAATCTTTCCTATTAAAAGATCCAATATTCTATTCAATCATTTGATCAAGAACAAGGATCTCGCTTTTATTTGATTTTACTTGATTGTTAGGAGGTAAAATATCATCTTTACTTGTAGAATCATTTTTTATTTCTATGCTTCTACCTTTTTTTCTTTCTATTTTAGAAATGTTATTTACCGCATTTAATATGTCGTCTATTTTAAATTCTTTTTCCATCATTTTTTAGAGAGCATATGATAGGTTAAATTTTGAAGAAGAAAAATGAATTTTTTAATAAATTTATGAACTTTTATACCGCAAGTATCTTAGCATTAGTATCTTTTTATGTTTTAGTGCTAATTGTAGTGTTTTTTTTTCAGAGAAATCTTTTATATCATCCTTCAATTGATAATTATCTTAAAGATCAAGTCGTAAATGAGCCTACAGAAATTGAAAAGGTTAAAATTACCACAAAGGATAAAATAGATCTTATGGCTTGGTTTCATAACAAAAACCTTGAGAAATTTAAAACTATTTTATTTTTTCATGGAAATGCAGGCTCCTTGGAAAATAGAACCTATAAACTTAATCATTTTAAAGATTTGAATGTAAATTTTTTAATAATTGCGTGGAGAGGCTTTAGTGGAAATAAGGGAAAACCAAATGAAATAGGTTTGTATGAAGATGCTGAAAGTGCAATTAAATGGCTTAAGATGAAGGGTGTAAACGAAAAAAATATTATACTTTATGGAGAGTCATTGGGTACTGGAGTTGCGGTTCAGGTTGCTCAAAACCAAAACTATGCGGGTGTTATTTTAGAATCTCCCTTCACTTCTATGGTAAATATGGGAAAAAAATACTATCCTTTTTTTCCAGTTAGTCTTTTGCTTAAAGACAAATTTGAAAGTCACAAGAAAATAAAAAATATTTATGTTCCAGTTTTAATTATGCACGGTAAAGTTGATAAAATAGTTCCTTATGATATGGGCAAAAAAATGTATGAACTAGCAAACGAACCAAAATTTTTTTATTCGCAAGAATATGGCGATCATATGATTGAATATGATGAAAAACTCTTAACGGCTTTAAAAAAATTTATACTAAGCTTAAATTAAGTCACAATTTAAACAATCTAATTACACAGTTAAAAATTATTCTTACAGTATGAAGAAATTATTATTATATTTTATATTATTTTTTCTTTTTTTTAATATTAAAGGCAATTCGGATGAAATTCTTCCAGTTAAGGAAAATTTTGAGGAAGTTTTTAATGTTGGTGCGATGATTTCTCATGACGATAAATTTACTTTATACTTTAAAACTAGAGAGAAGGCGATTTTAGCTAGAGGAGAAGAGTTTAATTATATTCAAGATTATCCTCAGGATTTATATATTTTGTATAATGATACAGGAAAAACCAGTCCATTAATCACCTATGACTGGTTTCCTAAGAAAGTTAAGGAATTGGGTTCTAACTATAATTTGCCGGTTTTTCCTGAAGATTATGCCTATTACTTACTTAATGATAATAAAACTTTAATCATGATTAGTGGAATAAAATCAATTAGATCTAATTTTAAATTTAATCTTAAAGATAATAAACTTGAAAAGTTGCCTAAAGATAATGATTACAAATTATATATATCTTCTTTGTTAAAAGACTGTGGTTATAAAGATATGAGCGATACTTATAGATGTTCATATTATAAACCTCTAATTTCAGAAAATCTTATTAACTAATTTTTCTAATATTTAGCAAAATAATCAATCCAGATAATAGCAATATAATAGCAGCAGAAAATCCTATTCTTTGGCTGGCCGTTAAAAAAGTAACTGTGCTTACTAATAAAGGGCCTACGAAGGATGTTAATTTGCCTGATGTGGCAAACAAACCAAATCCTTTGCCTTGATTATTTTTATTTAACAAAGATGTTATTACTACACGACTCGCAGATTGTATTGGCCCTATAAATAAACCATTTATTGCCGCAAGCAAAAAGAATGTCGATACTGAATAAGTAAACAAAATAGCAATTGATGAAAATATTAATCCAATTAAAGAAAAAATAATTACAATTTTGGATCCATATTTATCATTGGCTATTCCACCAACGAATGCTCCAATAAATGCTGTTATATTCATAAGTACCGAAAGTTTTAAGAGATCTTTTATTTCAAGATTAAATACACCAACTGCAAATATTCCTCCCATTACAATAATTGCATTTAAACCGTCAGCATAGAGCATCCTGGCAATTAAAAATTTTCCTAAAACACTAATTTTTTTGTCCCAAAGCAATTTTTTTAAGTCTGCAAAGTTAGAAGAGACACCCTTTTTTATTTTTTTTTTTCTTTCTCTTATTACGAAAAACAGAAATGGAATAGAGAATATTAAAAACCAAATACTCACCAGTAAAGCGATAGCTCTTATGTTTTGAGACTCTTCTTTAATCAGTCCGAAGGGCAGATTATCAGTATCGATAAATAATTTAATACTTATAAGCAATATTATAATCCCACCTACATATCCCAAGGCAAAACCAAAACCTGAAGATTTGCCTAAATTTTTATCCGTTGAAATATCTTTGAGTAAGGAGTTATAAAAAATCAAACTTAGTTCATAAAAAAGATTTGCAATACCAACAATTACCAAAGTATATAAAAGATACGACTGAGATGGTTTTGAAAACCATAAGAATGCGGTAAATAAAATACATAACAAAGAGAAACATCTGATAAAAAATACGATTTTGTTTTTTTTATCCGCAAATGATCCTACGATAGGTCCAATTATTGCTACTAAAAAACCTGTTATACCTATTGTCCAGCCCCAATAAGATTGCCCTAATACTGGGTTGGGAGCAATTTGTTTAGCAAAATATGTTGCAAAAATAAAAGTTATAATAATTGTTGTGAAAGCTGAATTAGCAAAGTCGTAAAGTGCAAAATTAAATATTTTTTTCATTTAAAAATGCATCAGGGCATTGGCAAAGTATTCAGAATTAAATGTTTGAAGATCATCTTCTTTTTCTCCCATGCCTAAAGCTATAATTGGTAGTTTAAATTTTCTTCCTATGGCTAATAAAATACCACCCTTTGCTGTTCCATCTAGTTTAGTCATAATTATTCCAGTAATCGGTGTTATTTTTTGAAATTCTTCAACTTGATTAATTGCACTTTGACCAGTAGTGGCGTCTAATATTAGAAAAGTTTCATGAGGAGATGTTGTGTCTATTTTTTTTACAACAGTTGTAATTTTTTTAAACTCTTCCATTAGATTTTTTTTATTTTGGAGTCTTCCCGCTGTGTCAATAAGAAGATAGTCAAAATTATTCTTTTTTCCATGATCTAGGGCCTTATAGGCAACCGAAGCTGGGTCAGCTCCCTCATCCGATTTAATAATGTAAGCATTAATTTTTTTAGCCCAAACTTCCAATTGTTCTACTGCCGCTGCTCGAAAGGTATCTGCTGCACCAAAGATTATTTTTTTGTCATTTTGACCTAAAATTTTTCCTAATTTTCCAATAGTAGTAGTTTTTCCTACTCCGTTAACACCAGCAATTAAAATTACACTTGGTTTATTTTCTTCTATATTCTTTAAATTTTTTTCAAGAGGCTTTAATATTTCAGATATATAATTTGAAAAAATTTTGTAAATTTCATCTTTTTCTGATGTTTTTGGATTTATTTTTGTATTGGCGAATTTTTCTCTTAATTCTTTTGCAGATTCGACACCAACATCAGATTGTATTAGGAAATCTTCCAATTCATTAAGCATGCTTTCATCTATTTTTCTTTTGAAAATTAAATCATTTAAACCTGATGACAAACTTTTTGAACTTTTGTTTAAACCTAACTTAAACTTGTCAAAAATACCCATAATTAAATACTAACTGTAATTTTTTTCACTTCCGAAACCATACCTGTCATATAAATATTATTATCTTTTTTCCAATCAATATTTAGTAATCCCCCTGGAAATTCTATATCTACACACCTTTCGCTTAATTTTAGCACAGCACCCGACACAGCAGTAGCACATGCAGCTGTTCCACATGCTTTAGTTAAACCAGCACCACGTTCCCAAACTTTTACTTTCACGTGTTTTCTATTTTTTACATTAGCTAATGTAACATTACATTTTTCTGGAAAATAATTATGGTTTTCTATTTTGGGGCCAATCTCTTTTAAATTAAATTTATTAAAATCTTCAACAAAGAAAATTACATGAGGATTTCCAATACTTAGGGAGAATCCACCTATGACTTCTTTTCCATCAATATCATCAATTTTTATTTCCAAATTTTGATTATTCATTTTTTTTAACAAAGGTATTTTATTCCATTCAAAATTGGGCCGACCCATGTTTATGCTTACTAAATTTTTATCATTTAATTTAGCTTGGAGAATTCCAACTTTAGTTCTTAAAGATATTTTTGTATTGTTATTTTCTTTCATTAATAAATAAGCAACACATCTACTACCATTACCACATGCTAAAATTTCTCCGCCGTCAGAATTATAAAATGTTAAGAAAGCATTACTACTTTCGTCTTTATCGATAAAAATTACTTGGTCGCATCCAATGCTATTTCTATTTGAAATTTTTATAATTTGATTTTTGGTAAGGGAAGTAGACTTTTTTCTATTATCAAATATTATAAAGTCGTTACCCAAACCGTCCATTTTATAAGCTTCTAAATTATTCATATTTTTAGTTTTATCTTTATTTATTGACTTTTTGAACCTCAATATGTAGTTTGCCAGCTATTCCCGCAAAAGAAAGTTTTTGCGGTGCCTTTGGAAACAAAGGGATCGACACTAGTCAACGAAGGTTCGTCCACTAGTGCGTTTTTTGCTGGAATAAATGAATTATGTTTGAAAATTTAACAAATAAATTTGAAGAAATTTTTAGTTCTTTAAAAAAAGCACCTTCACTAAATGAGGCGCAAGTTGATCAAGGTTTAAGAAAGATACGTCAAGCTTTGTTAGAAGCGGATGTTGCTCTACCTGTTGCTAAGGAATTAATCAAAAATATAAAACCTAAAGCGATTGGTCAGGAAATAATTAGATCAACAACACCTGGTCAAATGATAGTAAAAGTTGTTTTTGATGAAGTTGTAAAAATTCTTGGTGACACTAAATCTGAATTGAATCTAAATGCTGTTCCTCCAGCTTGTTTAATGTTGGTTGGGCTACAGGGATCTGGAAAAACGACAACAGCAGCAAAGCTTGCAAAATATTTAGAAAAAAATAATAAAAAGAAATCTTTAATGGTGAGTTTAGACGTTTACAGACCTGCTGCACAAGAACAGTTAAATATATTAGGTGAAAAGAATTCGATACAAACTTTGCCTATTGTTAAAGGTCAGCTGCCAATTGATATAGTCAAGCGAGCTCTTAATGCCGCATCTTTAAGCGGAGTTGATTCAATAATTTTTGATACTGCAGGAAGAACTCAGATTGATCTTTCTATGATGAACGAAATTAAAGAAATTAAATCTGTTGCAAATCCAATAGAAACAATTTTAGTCGCAGATTCTCTTACTGGTCAAGTTGCCGTTAACGTTGCTCAGGAATTTAAGAAAGCCGTAGATTTGACCGGAATTATTTTGACGAGAGTAGATGGTGATGGCAGAGGTGGAGCTGCTTTAAGCATGAAGTTTGCTACAAATACTCCTATTAAGTTTATAGGAATAGGTGAAAAAATTGAAGAATTAGATGTTTTTCATCCAGACAGGATAGCCAACAGAATTTTAGGTATGGGAGATGTTGTCTCTCTTGTAGAAAAAGCAGCACAAGATCTTGATGAAGAAAAAATTAAAAAGACCGAAGAAAATTTAAAATCAGGTTCATTTTCTATGGAAGATTATTTGAGTCAACTTAGACAAATGAAAAAAATGGGAGGCATGGAAGGCGTTTTATCAATGTTGCCTGGAGTATCTAAGATTAAAAAACAAATGGATAATGCAAATATAGATGAAAATATTATTAAAGTTAATGAAGCAATAATCTTATCAATGACAAAAGAAGAGAGATTAAATCCAAAAATTATTGATGGTTCAAGAAAAAAAAGAATTTCCAGTGGCTCTGGAGCAGATACTGCTACTGTAAATAAATTGCTCAAGCAATTTAAAATGATGACCAATATGATGAAAAAAATGTCTAAAGGAGATCATAAAGGCGGAATATCTCCAGAAATTTTTAACCAACTAAAATAAAAAAGGGAATAGATATGCTTAAAATTAGATTATCAATGGGTGGTGCAAAAAAAAGACCGGTTTATAAAATTGTAGTTGCAGACAGTAGATTTCCAAGAGATGGAAGGTTTATTGAAAAAGTAGGTTTTTTTAATCCACTACTTCCAAAAACAAAAAAAGAAAGAGTAAATTTACAAGCAGAGAGAATAAAACATTGGATTAGCAAAGGTGCTAAACCAACGTTAAGAGTTTCTAGAATTTTAGGGGAAGCTCAACTTTATCCCATGCCTCCAAAAGGAAACAATCCTCTTAAAGCAATTCCTAAAAAAGATAGAAAAAAAGATAAATCAGAGGGTGAAAAACCAGTAGCAGAGGGAGCAAAAAAGGAAGAGCCAAAGAAAGAAGCTCCAAAAGCGGCGACACCTAAGACAGAACCAAAAAAGGAAGAGCCAAAGAAAGAATAAATGTGGACGGCAAGAGTATTTACTTTATATCCTGAATTGTTTCCGGGGCCATTGGGTAGTGGTTTATATAAAAAAGCACTAGAAAAAAAATTGTGGTCATTGGAAATAGTAAATATTCGAGACTCTGCTCAAGACAAACATCAAACGGTTGATGATACTCCTTTTGGAGGCGGTAGTGGAATGATAATGCGTGCAGATGTTATAGCTAACTCTTTAGATAAAAACATTTCTAATAAAAATGAGCCAATTATTTATTTATCACCAAAAGGAAAAAAACTTGATCAAACTTATGCAAAAAAAATAACGAATAAAAATGTAAATATTATATGTGGACATTTTGAGGGCATAGATCAAAGATTATTAGAAACAAGAAATATAGAAGAAGTTAGTATAGGAGATTTTGTGTTATCAGGAGGTGAAGTAGGGGCATTTGTTTTAATCGACACTATTGTTAGACTAATTCCTGGTGTACTTGGAAATTCTGATTCTTTAACAGAAGAAACATTTGAAAGAGATTTATTAGAATATCCGCAGTATACAAAACCTCAAAAATGGGAAGAAAAAGAAGTACCTAATGTACTATTAGGCGGAAATCATGCTAAAATTAATGACTGGCGCTTAGCTCAATCTGAGGATATAACACGACGCCGACGCCCCGATTTGTGGAAGAAATATAAGAAAAATAAATGAAAAATATTGAAGAAATAAACAAAGCTAGTGTTAAAAAGATTTTGGCAAAAAAAAAAATTCCAGAATTTTTTGCAGGAGATACAATCAAAATTGGTGTCAGAATTGCTGAAGGAAAAAGAGAGAGAATCCAATATTTTGAAGGTGTTTGCATAGCGAAAAAAAATAGAAGTATAAATTCATCATTTACAGTTCGTAAAATTGCATTTGGTGAAGGCGTTGAAAGAACCTTTGCTTTATATAGCCCTATTATTGGTTCAATAAAAATTATAAGATCAGGTAAAGTTAGAAGAGCTAAGATGTACTACCTAAGAGATAGAAAAGGTAAGTCAGCCAGAATTTTGGAAAAAATCAAGAAAAGCGTTGGCATAGATGTTTCGGAACAAACCCATGAAATTGAAACTGTGAAAGAAACTACTGCTACCGAAAATAAACAAAAAACAGAACCTAAAAAAGAAGAATTAAAAATAGAGAAAAAATAATTTTTTTCCACAATGCCCCAAACTCTCTACGACAAAATTTGGAACGAACATATAGTTCATGAACAAAATAATGGAACAACTTTATTATATGTTGATAGGCACCTTATTCATGAGGTTACCAGTCCACAGGCATTTGAAGGTTTAAGATTGTCAAAAAGAAAAGTAAGAAGACCCAATCTTACTTTGGCTGTAGCAGACCATAACGTGCCCACAACTAATCGGTCGAAAGGTATTGACGACCAAGAGTCGCAAATTCAAGTAGAAACACTTGAAAAAAATTGCAAAGAATTTGGTATAGAACTTTTTGATATGAAAGATAAAAGGCAAGGAATTGTTCATATCATTGGTCCCGAACAAGGATTTACACAACCAGGTACAGTAATTGTTTGTGGAGATAGTCATACAGCTACACATGGAGCTTTTGGTGCATTAGCTTTTGGTATAGGCACTTCTGAAGTTGAACATGTATTAGCAACTCAAACACTAATTCAAAATAAATCAAAAAATCTTCGCATAAATGTAATAGGTAAGTTATCAACGGGAGTTACTGCAAAAGATGTAATTTTACAAACAATAGGTAAGATTGGAACAGCTGGTGGGACTGGTATGGTTATTGAGTATGCTGGATCGGTTATAGAAAATTTAAATATTGAGCAACGTATGACAATTTGTAATATGTCCATAGAAGCAGGAGCTCGTGCTGGTCTGATTGCTCCTGATGAAAAAACTATTCAATATTTAAAGGATAAACCTATGTCTCCTAAAAAAAACAATTGGGATAGTGCAGTAGAATATTGGTCTAGGCTTAAATCTGACAAAGATGCAAAATTTAATAAAGAAGTAGAAATAAATGGTGAAGATATTAATCCGATGGTAACTTGGGGAACATCCCCACAAGATGTAGTTCCTGTTACAGGTAATATTCCTAATCCAGAAAAAGAAAAAAATGAAGATAAGCGAGAGTCTATGAATAGGTCTCTAAATTATATGGGACTTAAGCCAAATACAAAAATAACAGATATTAAAGTTGATAGAGTTTTTATTGGTAGTTGCACTAATGGAAGAATAGGTGATTTAAGGGATGCGGCTAAAATTATAAAAGGAAAAAAGGTAGCTCAGCATGTTAATGCCATGGTTGTTCCGGGATCAGGTCTTGTTAAACAACAGGCAGAAGAAGAAGGAATAGATAAAGTATTTAGGGATGCGGGATTTGACTGGAGGGAACCAGGCTGCTCTATGTGTTTAGCTATGAACGCTGATAAGCTTAATCCACAAGAAAGATGTGCTTCTACATCAAATAGAAATTTTGAAGGGCGCCAAGGACGAGGAGGCAGAACTCATTTAGTAAGTCCTGCTATGGCAGCAGCAGCAGCTATCGACGGCCATTTAACTGATGTGAGAAAGTTCAAGAATTAATATGAAAAAATTTAATATTTTAAAAGGTATACCTGCAAATTTACCAATGATGAACGTTGATACTGATATGATTATTCCAAAACAATTTTTAAAAACTATAAAAAGAACCGGTCTTGGAAAGGGTTTATTTTTTGAAATGCGTTACGATGAGAACAACAAAAAAATAGAAAAATTTGTATTGAATATGGAGCCCTATAATAATTCACCAATTTTAATAGTTGGAAAAAATTTTGGATGTGGTTCCTCAAGAGAACATGCTCCTTGGGCATTATTAGATTTTGGAATCAAATGTGTAATAAGTCCAAGTTTTGCAGATATTTTTTATAATAACTGTTTTAAAAATGGTATATTGCCAATTATTTTGGATAAAAAAAAAACTGAAGAACTTATTCAATATTCAGAAAGAAAAGAGAACATAGAAATAAATCTTACCGAGCAAGAAATTAAATTTGGAAATAAAAGAATTAAATTTACAATAGATCCATTTAAGAAAGAATGTTTATTAAACGGTTTAGATGATATTGCTATATCTTTAGAAAAATCAGAAAAAATATCTTCTTATGAAAATAAGCTTAAAAAAAATAAACCTTGGTTAAACTAGAATGATTAGAGTCAGAAAAAGAAAAATTTTATTATTGCCAGGTGATGGAATAGGGCCAGAGGTTATTGCTGAGGTTAAAAAAATTATTGAGTGGTTTAATAAAAAAAAATCTCTAGATTTTGAAACTGAAGAAGGTTTGGTGGGTGGCGCATCATACGAAAAGTATAAAAAACCAATTACGGATGAAGTTTTTTATAAAGCTTTAGAATCCGAAGCTGTAATCTTGGGGGCAGTTGGTGGTCCAAAATGGGATAATTTAGAATTCTCAAAAAGACCAGAAAGAGCACTTTTAAAATTAAGAAAAGAGCTTAAGTTGTTTGCCAATCTTAGACCGGCAATTTGTTTTAAACAATTAGTTGATGCATCCAGTTTAAAACCTGAAATCGTATCAGGTTTAGACATAATGATTGTTAGAGAACTAACAGGAGGCATATATTTTGGAGAACCAAGAGGAATAAAGCCCATCGAAAACGGAGAAAGAAAAGGTATTAATACTCACGTATATACTAGTAGTGAGATAATTAGGGTTGCCAAAGTAGCCTTTGAGCTTGCACAAAAAAGGAATAAAAAAGTTACTTCCTGTGAAAAATCAAATGTTATGGAATCCGGCATTCTCTGGAGAGAAGAAGTTCAAAAAGTTAAAGATGAGGAATATCCAAATATAGAATTAAATCATATGCTTGCAGATAATTGTGCTATGCAATTGTTAAAAGATCCAAAACAATTTGACGTAATTGTAACAGATAATTTATTTGGCGATATACTATCTGATGAAGCAGCTATGTTAACTGGATCACTTGGCTTATTGCCTTCTGCATCTTTAGGTACAAAAGATAAAAATGGAAAAGTGAGATCTATGTACGAACCAGTGCACGGCTCAGCTCCCGATATTGCTGGAACGGGAAAGGCTAATCCCATAGCAACCATTCTTAGTTTTTGTATGGCACTTAGATATTCTTTAGATTTAGATAAAGAAGCAAACAATTTAGATCAAGCAGTACAAAAAGTTCTTGATGATGGTTTAAGAACTAAAGATATTTTATCAAAAGGTAAAAAAGAGGTATCCACATCACAAATGGGGGATGCAATAGTTTCAAAACTTAAATAATATCTGTTCCAATGAATATTAAAAATGTAGTTGTCATTGGTTCCGGAACTATGGGTAGTGGTATTGCAGCACAACTATGTAATGCTAACATTCCTGTAATATTGTTAGATTTAAAAACGGAAATTTCAGAAAGAGCAAAAAAAGGTATTTTTGAATCTAGCCCCCCCCTCTTAATTGATAAAAACAAAATAAATTACATTATAGCGGGTAATATTAAAGAGAATTTTGATCTTGTCAAAAAAGCTGACTGGATCGTTGAGGCTGTAGTTGAGAAAATAGATATTAAGCATGAACTTTATGAAAAAATATTAAAAACAAGAAAAAAAGATTCAATAATTTCATCAAATACATCAACCATCCCATTAAAAATTTTATCAGCTAAAATGTCTGACGAAGATAAAAAAGACTTTTGTATTACTCATTTTTTCAATCCAGTCAGATACATGGGCTTGTTAGAGATTGTTAGTGAGACTATTAATGATATAAAAAAAATAAATTTTTTAAAAAATTTTTGCGAAGATAGTTTAGGCAAAGGGGTAATAATCTGTAAAGATACTCCTGGATTTTTAGGAAATAGAGTTGGTGTTTATGCTATGCAAGTTGCGATGACAGAAGCTATAAAAATGAAATTAAGCATAGAAGAAGCAGATGCGGTTTTTGGAAGACCTATGGGCATTCCAAAAACAGGAGTTTTTGGTCTATATGATTTGATCGGTATTGATTTAATGGCGGATGTTTTAAAAAGTTTTTTAAAGGAATTGCCAAAATCTGATGTCTTTCATGAAGTAGCTCAAGAAATCCCATTGATGAAAAATTTAATTAAAACTGGTTATACCGGAAGAAAAGGAAAAGGTGGATTTTATAGAATGAACAAGAAAGAAGGGAAGAAAGTTTTAGAAGCAATTAATTTAAGCAGTAAAAACTATTCCCCTTCTAAAAAAATTGATCTTAGTATTGATGAAAAAGTTGATTTAAAAAAACTGGTTTCTAGAAACGATAAATATGGAAAATATGCTTGGTTGGTAATTTCAAAAATAATTCTCTATGCGTCTTCTTTAATTCCTAGCGTGACCAAAGATTACAACAATATCGACGAAGCAATGAGACTTGGTTTTAATTGGAGCAAAGGACCATTTGAGATGCTCGAAGAGTTAGGAGTAAAATTTTTTGTAGAAAAAGATAGTAAATTGAAAACGAATAAATTTATAAAAGAGCTTTACGATAAAAAAGCTGAAACTTTTTACGGAAAAAGACAAATTTATACAAATTTAGAAACTTTAGGAAAAGTAAAACAATTAGCAAAAGTTAATAAAGATAATAAGTCAGCAATTACATATGAACATAAAGATTATAAAATTGTAGAATTTAATACTAAAGCCAATACTTTGGATTATTATTCAATGGATGCATTAAAAAAAGCATCTGACAAAAACGTGATTATTATCAATGAGGGAATGCAATTTTCAGCAGGTGTTAATTTGAATTATGTTATGGATTTTGCAAAAGAAAAAAATTGGAAAGCTATTGAAAAGTTTATTCATCATTTTCAGATGACCTGCAAACAATTGAAATATTCCAATAATGTGGTTGTTTCTGCGCCTTCAGGTTTGGCTTTGGGTGGTGGTTTCGAAGTTTTAGTTCAAAGTGATTATGTGGTTGCACATACTAACATTGTCACCGGATTAGTCGAAACGCTCGTAGGACTAATACCCGCTGGAGGAGGTACTACTAATATGTTGTGGAGATGGATGCAAACTCAAGAGGCTAAAAAAGACCCAAACTTCGCTCCACAAAAAGTATTTAATATTATTGGTTATGGTAAGACGGCTAGTTCACCAATGGAAGCTGTACCATTTAAGTTTTTATTAGAGAAAGACAAAAGTATTATGAACAGAAACAAGTTACTTTCAGTTTCTCAAGATTTAATAAGTGAGAAAAAGAATGGGTATAAACCACCAAAACAACCAACTTTTAAGTTATCAGGAGGGCAAGCAAGAGATAAAATGTTCCAAACTCTTGAAAATCTTTTCAAAGAAAAGAAAATTTTGGAGCATGGAATGGAAGTTGGAAAAAAATTAGCTTTCGTATTGAGTGGAGGCAACACAACAATTGATAAAGAATTATCTGAAGATGATATGTATGCTTTGGAATTAGAAGCATTTGTTCAACTAATTCAAATGAAAAAAACTCAAGCGAGAATTCAACATACTCTTTCAACAGGAAGACCTTTGGTGAATTAATGGCAACTTATAGAGCTCCAGTAGATGATATGATGTTTCTCTTCGAGAAGTTGAGAGACAATTCTCATTACAATTCACTTGAAAAATATAAGGAAGTTAACCCTGATCTTGCAAAAGATATTTTGGAACAAGCAGCAAAGATAACTGAAAATCTTATATTACCCTTAGCTAAAGCTGGAGACGAAACGCCCGCTAAATTTGAAAATGGAGTGGTAAGAACTCCACCAGGATACAAAGAAGCTTATAAAAAATTTATTGAAGATGGTTGGGTCTCTTTATCTTGCGATCCAGAGTATGGGGGTCAAGGAATGCCAAAAACCATTAGTTCATTTTTTGATGAAATGTTATCTTCTGCCAGTCTTTCTTTTAAACTCTATAGTGAGCTCAGTATTGGAGCATATAATTGTATACTTCATCATGGAAATGATTCCATAAAGAAAAAATTTCTTCCCAATATGGTTAAAGGTACCTGGAGCGGAACAATGTGCCTAACAGAACCAGTTTGTGGGACAGATTTAGGATTATTGAAAACAAAAGCAGTTGAACAATCAGATGGTACTTATAAATTAACCGGGCAAAAAATATTTATAACTTCTGGAGATCAGGATCTTACTGAAAATATTATTCACTTGGTTCTTGCAAGAACTCCAGATGCACCTTCGGGAACAAAAGGAATTAGTTTATTTTTAGTTCCAAAAATTCAAGTCAAAGAGGACGGATCTTTAGGACCAAGAAATGGCGTTGCAACTAACTCAATTGAAAGCAAAATGGGAATTAGAGGATCTGCCACATGTGTTTTAAATTTTGATGGCGCTACCGGACATATGATCGGACCTAAAAATAAAGGACTGAGTTCAATGTTCACGATGATGAATTTAGAAAGAATTGTTGTAGGTATTCAAGGACTAGGATTATCTGAAATTGCATATCAGAATGCTTTAAATTATTCGAAAGAAAGAAAACAAGGAAAATCTAATAGCAGCAAACCAAACAATGGAGCTGACTTAATTATTGATCACGCTGATATCAGAAGATCATTATTAAACATGAAATCAATTATAGAAGGCGAAAGAGCTTTAAGTTTTTGGTTAGCGCAACAAACCGAAGTTAGTTTGCATCACAAAGATAGTAAAATTAAAGAGGAAGCTTCAGATGTAGTTTCTTTAATGACCCCAGTAGTTAAATCATTATTTAGTGATATGGGTATGGAAATTACCAGCGATGCAATGCAAATTTTTGGTGGATATGGCTATACCAAAGATCAAGGTATCGAACAGTTGTATCGAGATAATAGGATTACACCAATATACGAAGGAACTAACTCAATTCAAGCAATTGATTTAGTTTTTAGAAAACTTATTAGTAAAGAAAAAGATATTATTGGAAAGTATATTAAATTAGTTGAGGAAGAAATTAAGAAAAATAAAAATCAAACAAAACTAAAATCGTTTGCTGAAAAATTAGATGAATATTTAAAAATAACAATAAATTTTACTAATTGGATTAAAGAAAAAATGAAAGACTCCAAGGATGATGTGAGTGCAGCTTGCAATGATTATTTAAAAGTCTTAGGTTTAATTGCACTGGCATATTCTTGGATAAAAGTCTTAGATATTAGCTATAAAGAACTGAGTAAAAATAAAAAGTTTTTTGAAGATAAAATTAAAACGGCAAATTTTTTCTTTAATCGAGTTTTACCTAGAATAGACTCCCATTATAAATCTGCAACTTCTGGGAGTAAGTATATAATGGATTTTAAATTTAACTAAAATGGAATTTCAAAGCCCGCTTCATAAGAAATTGCACGATGGCGTTTTTGTATTTACCGCAGAAACAACACCTCCCGATGCTTCAAATAAGGAAACTTTATTAAAAAAAATAAATCCATTAAAAGATATTGCCGATGCTATAAATGTTACTGATAGCCCAGGAGCAAAAGTACATATGTCAGCACTTACAGCTGCAATTATTCTTGCTCAAAATGATATTGATCCAATATTACAATTAACAGTTCGTGATCGTAATCGGTTAGCCCTTCAAGGTGATTTGGTTGGAGCATCTGCGCTAGGCGTTCATAATATTCTTTGTTTATCAGGAGATGATCCAAAGGTAGGAGATCAACCGGAAACTAAACCTGCCAAAGATATTGATAGTTCAACTTTAGTTTCAACAGCCAATATGATGAGGAAAGATAAAAAATTCCCATCTGGAAGAGTTATTGATCCAGCACCTAAATTGTTTATTGGGGGAGCGGAAGTTCCTTCAAAAGGAAAACCTAATACGGAAAAGATTTTAGGGAAAATTAAAAACGGAGTAGATTTTTTTCAAACTCAATATGTTTTTGAAGCAAAAAAATTAGAAGAATATATGAAAGTTTTGGAAGATGTTGGGATATTGGAAAAAACATCGTTTTTAATTGGTTTAGGTCCATTTGCTTCAGCAAAAAGTGCAAAATGGATGAATGATAATTTGTTTGGTGTGGATGTTCCTGATGAAATTATAAAAAGATTAGAACAAGCAAAAGACCAAAAGGAAGAAAGTAAAAAAATTTGCCTTGAATTAATTCAAATTTTTAGCGGAATTAAAGGGGTAAAAGGGATTCACTTAATGGGACATAAAAAAGAAGAAGTAATTGCAGAAATTATAAAAGAATCTAAAATAAGTTAACCTATCATGAACGATTACGATAAAAATCTTGATAAAAATAAAGCAAATTATGTTCCGCTAACACCAATAAGTTTTATTGAAAGAACTAAAGATATTTATCCAAACTACGAAGCTATAGTTTATAAAAAACGATCTTACACTTGGAAGCAAGTTTATGATCGATGCATAAAATTTGCGAATGCTTTAGAAAAACACGGAATTAAATTAGGTGATACCGTATCAATCATGGCTCCTAATATTCCAGAATTGTTTGAAGCTCACTACTCTGTTCCAATGACTGGTGCAGTGCTTAATGCAATTAATACAAGATTGGATGCAAAAACAGTTGGTTACATACTTAAACATGCTAATGCCAAGGTACTTATCGTAGATCGTCAATTTCATGGAGTTGTAAAAAAAGCTTTAGAAATTTTTGGAAAAAAAATTTTTATTATAGATATAGTTGATAAACAGGCTGATTTAAAAGATAGCGAAAAAATAGGTGAATTTGAATATGAAAATTTTTTAGAACAAGGTAATGCCAGCTATGTATGGAAAAGACCGAAGGATGAATGGCAGGCGATTTCACTAAACTACACATCTGGAACAACCGGCAATCCCAAGGGCGTTGTCTATCACCATAGAGGTTCTTATTTAATGTCGACAGGTAGTGCAGCAGCATGGAATATGCCAAACCGGTTAAACTTCTTGTACACAGTTCCAATGTTTCATTGCAACGGTTGGTGTTATCCATGGACACTTGCAATGCTTCATGCTCGAGTAATTTGTATTAGAAATATTAATGCTAAGGAAATTTTTGATTTAATAACCGAACATAAAGTTACTCATTTTGGTGGAGCTCCAATTATATTAAATATGTTAGTCAGTGCACCAAAGGAAGAACAAAAGTCACTAAAACATAAAGTGTATGTTTTAACTGCAGCGGCACCTCCACCAAGTATTATTTTCAAAAAAATGAAAAGCCTAGGTTTTGAAGTTATGCATGTTTATGGACTTACGGAGACTTATGGACATATTTTACAATGCGCATGGAATCAAGAGTGGGATAATTTAAATGAAGATGAAAAAGCTGATATTAGCGCTCGCCAAGGCGTGAGATATCCTAACTTGGAAGATGTTGATGTAATGGATCCAGAAACTATGAAATCAGTTCCACGAGATGGCAAAACTATAGGTGAAATAATGATACGTGGAAATGTTGTAATGAAAGGTTATTTTAAAGATAAGGAAGCGACAGAAAAAGCTATGAAAGGTGGTTGGTTTCATTCAGGCGATTTAGCGGTTATTTATCCCAATGGCTATATTCAAATAAAAGACAGATCAAAGGACATTATTATTTCAGGTGGAGAAAACATTTCATCAATAGAGATTGAAAATACGGTAGCTAAACATCCATCCGTTTCGCTTGCAGCTGTAGTAGCTAAGCCGGACGAAAAATGGGGAGAAACACCTTGTGCTTTTGTCGAATTAGCTCCTCAAAAGAAAGCTACTGAAGAAGAAATAATAAAATTTTGTAGAGAATCTTTGGCTGGATTTAAAATTCCAAAAAAAATAGTTTTTGGTGAATTGCCAAAAACCTCTACTGGAAAGATAAAAAAATTTGAATTAAGAAAGAAAGCCAAGGAGATAAACTGAATTTTGAAGTAGATCAAAAAGATGTTTTTGCATCTACTGGTGGATTGGATTTTGATATTAATAAACCGGTAATTGTCTTGATGCATGGAAGCGGCCTTACCCACATAGTTTGGTCTTTACATGAGCAATTTCTTGCTACGAATGGTTATAATGTTTTATCTGTAGATTTACCTGGACATGGCAATTCTGAAGGACCTGCAATAAAATCAATCGAAGGAATATCTGAGTGGATTAAAAAATCCATGGAAAAATTAAAAATTAGTGAAATTTCATTTATTGGTCATTCCCAAGGCTGTTTGGTCGGACTT